>NZ_FXAX01000001.1:1800000-2100000 GCF_900177805.1 Fibrobacter sp. UWB13
TCATACGCTTGACGTTGGATATCAGTCACATAAAAGCCTCTTCCAAAGTCCTTATAAGGCTTTGTTTTCTTCAAATCTATTTCAGAAAAATCGCTATTTGTCCCATGATAAAGAATCATCCAATTGTGCCCCCATTATTTTTGCAAACAACAACCAAGTCATTCAATGCATCTTCTACAGGAAGAAGGTGTTCCGAAGAATAGCATTCATCGAGAAAACGAACGCCTTTGAAATCACATAAATAACTTGCTGCAGCCTGAAGCGACAATCGAAAACGCTTCGCAAAAAGCCGGATGCACATATTCACATATGGGATTTTGTATTTGTCAGCCATATCCTGAATATAGATTATCACTCGTAAAAAGACAACCCTTCCCCATTCTATTCTATATTTAACAACATGACAATCCTTGAGAAAATCGCACTTGCACTCCCCGCAGTAGAATCCCCCGCCCGTTACATGGGCGGCGAAGCGAACAGCGTCATCAAAGACCACAGCAAAATGCTTGCACGCATGGCGTTTGTGTTCCCGGACACTTACGAAATCGGCATGAGCAACAACGGGCTCAGAATTTTGTACCATGTGCTGAACCGCGAACCGGATTTGCTTTGCGAAGTGGCTTTTGCGCCGTGGGACGACATGGCCGCCGAGATGAAGAAGTACGATATTCCGCTTTATACGCACGCGAGCTATACGGCGGTCAAGGATTACGAAGTCGTGGGGCTTACGCTCCAGACCGAGCTCAACTTTACAAACGTGCCGTACGTGCTTGAACTTGCAGGGATTCCTGCATGGCAAAAAGACCGTGCCGAGAGCGACCCGATTGTCGTTTCGGGCGGACCCTCGATGGGCAACCCCGAACCGGTCGCCGATTTCTTTGACGCGTTCATGATTGGCGATGGCGAAAAGCTGATTGTCAAATTTGTGCGTTGCGTTGGCGAAGGGCGCAAGGCGGGACTTTCACGTGCCCAGATTCTGGAAAACTTGTCTAAAATCGATGGCGTTTACGTTCCGAGCTTGACAAAGGTCGTCAAGAACGAATACGGCGTGATTGTGCCTGCGGAACCTGCAAAGGGCTCTTACGAGAAGACGAACGGTGTACGCCGCCAGTTTATCCCGGTTTTGGACCCCAAAGACTACCCAATCAAGAACTTGATTGCAAACATGCAACTTGTCCACAACCGCTTTAGCGTGGAAGTGATGCGTGGTTGCGCGCAGGGTTGCCGTTTCTGCCAGGCGGGCATTTGGTACAGGCCGTGCCGCGAGCTCAATCCGGACGATGTTTTGGACATTGCAAAGGCTGGCATTCAAGCCACAGGCGAACGCGAACTCGGTCTTTTGTCGCTTTCTACCGCTGACTACAAGCCGGTCGAAGCGCTCACGGATTCCATCATTGACGACCCGTTTTATGACAACGTAGACGTAAGCCTTCCGAGTATCCGCGTCAACAGTTTTGGACAAAGTCTTGCTGAAAAAGTAGCAGCGCTCAAAGGCGGTCGTAGCGCCACGTTCGCACCGGAAACAGGTTCTGAACGCATCCGCAAGATGATCAACAAGACCATCAGCGACCAGGACATGTACGACGCCGCCGAACACGCATTCTCCAGTGGGTTCAACAAGATCAAGCTTTACACGATGATCGGTTTCCCGACAGAGAACTTGGATGATATGCAGGCATTCTGCGAGCTCATCTTCAATCTCGTGAAAATCGGGCGCAAGTATAACCGCGGCATTCAAATTGCAGTGAGCATCGGCATTCTCATTCCGAAATCATTTACGGGCCTGCAATGGGCTCCGTTTATGGACAAAGAAACAGCACTCGGGCACATCCGCTACGTGCGCGAAAAGTTCTTCAAGCACCCGAACGTGAAAATCAACTGGGCGGCCTGGGAAACAAGTTTCTTGGAAGCAGTCTACAGCCGCGGCGACCGCAGCCTTGGTCCTGTCATTTACGCCGCCTACAAGAAGGGCATCATCTTCGAAAGCGACAGCTACCGTTTTGACTTTAACAAGTGGCTCGAAGTCTGGCAAGAATGCGGCTACGACACGAACTGGGTCTACCGCGAACGCGACAAGGATGAAGTCTTCCCGTGGGACTTTATTCACGCAGGCACGACAAAGCAATACTTGCGCCGCGAATGGGAAAAGGCATTTGATCCGAATTCCGCACCCGTGCCAAACTGCAAATGGGGTGATTGCCAAGCTTGCGGTATCCCGGGATTCGGCAAAGAAATCGTCCTCGCCGACGACCCTGTGCGCCACAAGGCGCCGAGCCGTACCCCTGAAGAAATCAAGAAGCTCGTGGCAGAACGCCGCCCGAGCCAGAAGGTGAGCTACAGTTACAAGATTACGTTCAAGAAGTCCGGCATCAGCCGATTCCTGCCGCACCACAACATGCTTAGTTTCTTCGAACGCACGTTCATTTGCGCAGGCATCCCGATCAAGTTCAGCGAAGGCTTCAGCCCGAAGCCCCGCATTGTGAACATGGGTGCCTTGCCGCTCGGACTTGAGACTTACTGCGAAGTCATTAGCGTTGATTTACTGCAAAAGCTTGACCTCTCCGCCGAAGGTAAACCCGCCATTATTGCAAAGCTCAGCGCTCCGTTCCCGCGCGGCATGGAAATCGTGGATATCGAGCCTTTGAAGGAAAAGCTCTCGAAGCATTTCCCGAAAGCGATGGTCTACCGCCACACGCCCGAAAGCATCCCCGCCGACCTTATGCAAAAGTTCGAACAAAAGCAATTGCCTATTGTCACGAACCACCGCGGTCAGCAGATGGACTTGAACGAGCAGATTTTAGGAATTGATATTCAGAACGGCACAATGGTTGTGCGCGTCAAGTGTAACAACCAGGGGACAACCCCTAGTCCGTTTGTCATTTTTGCAGGGCTGCTTGGCATTGAGATTGACCCGGCCAAGCTCGATGAAGTCTCCCGCCGCTTCCTCGTCGCAAAGATTGCCATTGAATGGTAATTATTCAGCCGGGAGAATGATCTCGATGTGACTGGTGCTGACGTTAAGAAAGTGCGTACGGAACAGGTCCTTTTCATTCCTGTCGCAAACGCGCACCTGCGTCACCGCAATAAAATCCTTGTTTTCACGGATATAGTCCGTGAGGCGTTCGTCACGCAGCGTGTCGATTTCGCCCGTAATGACAAAATTATCTGTCCACATTTTTACTAGCATACCACTAATATATAAATGTTAGTCCAAGTAAGAAGATAAAAACCTTATTTTTTCGCCCCTAAAGCCATTTTATCGTATATTATTCAATAAGATACAACAATGTCATGCCCGATTTATTCGGGCATCTCCCTTTTAAAAGAAAATAGGAGATTCCCGCCTTCGCGGGAATGACAAGAATGAATCAATTTAAACTTAATTAAGAGGTTCGCATTATGGCACCGAAAAAAGTACGCACGATTCCAGGGCAGATGGCATACAACAACGCCGAATTCATGGAAAGCGATGCCGCACGCCCCATTCGATTCCTTTCTGAATTTTTCCAGCCTGCACAAGTTTTTGCACAAGAAGATATCAAGAATTCTATCGTGTTCTTTGGTTCGGCACGCACACTTCCGCCCGACGAAATCAAAAAACGCCGCAAGGGCTGCAAGGATAAAAAGGAACTTGCAAGGCTTGACAGGCTCTCCAAAGTCGCTGATTCTTACAATGCAGCTCGTGAACTCGCTGCCAAGCTCGGCAAGTGGATTAACAAGCGCCACCACGGCTACGCCATCATGACGGGCGGTGGTCCGGGCATTATGGAAGCCGGCAACCGCGGTGCATCTGACGTGGGTACGCCTTCTGTCGGTTTGAACATCAAGCTGCCTTTCGAACAACATTGCAACCCGTACATCGATGACGAACTGAACTTGCAGTTCCGTTATTTCTTTGTCCGTAAGTACTGGTTCTTGCGCATGGCTCGTGCGCTCGTTATTTTCCCTGGTGGATTCGGCACGCTCGACGAAGCCTTCGAAATGCTCACGCTTATCCAGACCGATAAGTATGCGCAGCAGATGCCGGTCGTGATTTTCGATTCCAAGTTCTGGAAGAAGGCTCTGAACTGGGAATTTTTCGCCGAAACGGGCATGATCAATCCCGAAGACCTCAAGCTCTTCAAGTTCTGCGACACCGTCGATGAGGCTTACGACTTCATCACCTCCAGGCTCGAAGAACAGAGCGAAGAAAAGGTCACGTTCGCGCGCTCCCACGCCGAAGACGAAGAAAAGAAGAAGTAAAGAACAAGACTTAACTGGATCCTTCACTTCGTTCAGGATGACGATACAATAATGTCATGCCCGCCGGAGCCTGTGCTGAGCGCAGTCGAAGTAAGCGGGCATCTTTTTTGTCGCCCCTGTCACCCCGGCCTCCGTGCCGGGGTCATCTTTTTTGCTAATTTTTTTTCATGTTCTGGAACAATTTGGCAGAAACGATGGACAGGGTCTCGCGCAATTTGGCGCTCCGTCCGAACTACACCATGGAAGAATACCAGCGGTGGTTCGACCACAATCCTGACTTTAAGCACAACGGCAATGCAGAACGCATCGAGCTTATCGAGCCGCTTTCGCTCGTAGGCACAAACCAGCTCTACCGCGCCAAGCTCTGGATTGAACACCCGCGCGATGAAAAGCGCTACGACGAAAAAGAAATCGTCGTGAAAATCTGCAAGTACTGGGCTCCCCCAGGCAAGAACCGCCTGCACCGTTTGAACATGCTCTTGAGTGCGTTCCAAGACGAAATCCGCATCAACAACCTAATCCGCGCCACAAACATCGAAGGCGTGGTGCAGACTTTTGGCGGAGGCATCGCGGGTCGCCACCCCTACCTCAAGCTAGAGTTTATCAAAGGTTGCTCGCTCGATAGAGTCATCAAGCCAAAGCTCACTGACGAAGAACTTTTGCAGCGCGTGGCACAAATCGCCTACCTTGCAAACACCATCAGCCAGCTCCATTACTACCAAATTGTGCATAAGGACATCAAGCCCAAGAACTTGCTCCTTTGCCAGAATCCGGCGCACAAGAACAACCATAAGATTTTGATTTGCGACTTTGGTTACGCCCAAGCCAAGATGCGCGAATCCGTTACCGAAGGCGGCGGAGTCTTTTCGCCTAGCTACAGCGCACCGGAACTCGCCCAGTCTAGCGAAAACATCACGTACGCCGTGGACTACTTTAGTTTCGGTGCCGTGATGCACGAATACCTTACCGGCGTAAAGCTCTACCCCAAGGCGAAGGAAATCTACACCGAAGAAGGGCGCCTAATAACCAAGCGCTACATGGAATACATCGAGAACGGTCGCGAAAACGTGTTTAACGATGAACGTTTCCCGGAAATTCACGATTGGATCGATGCACTGACCACGTTTGACGCCAACGAACGCATGAAAAAGAGCCCGAACCTGTTCGCCCTCGCCCACAAGCTCCGCGAAGAGGTAAATGCCCAGGGATTCCGGGACGTAAATACCGATTTTCTGTGGAACCAGCTGAATGAGTACGGAAAGCGCACGTTCTAACACGCTTTTAGACTACATTTCGCCCCCTAGCCCAATTACACTTCACTAATGATTTGTTTATATTCATTAGTATGAAGAAAATATTGAGCATCCTCCTAAAACCGTTCCGGTTTTTCAAATTCCATCATTACGTGACGCTTATAGCGATCGCGGCCCTCGGGGTTTTCAATTTCCAGACAACCCTCAACCCGACCATTCAAAAAATCCGTCAAGAAAAAGACATCCATCAATCATTTGACAAATGGTGGAACGAGGAACGCGCCCAAGAATTCAAGAACGTGGGCCTCACGCCAAACGACACTATCAAGGCGCAAGAGTTCGAGCTCTACAAGGAACGTTACCAAGTCGAGAACCCAACGCCAATTATCGAAGACCGCATCGAGGAAATGAAGGGAGAATTCCTCAATTGGTGGGAAAATCAGGGCGGCAAGGAACAGTACGCCAAGGAGCATGGCAACTACCCGACCGACAAGCAATATGAGGCGGAACTCAAAAAATGGATTTACAATTATACGGACAAATTCATCCGTTACCGTTGGGCATACCAGCCTAGCCGAGGCAATACCGAAAGTTGGCTCACTTGCAGTTTGCTGTTCCCAAGCACATGGTCCTTTATTTTCTTCGTCATATTTTTCATGTTTGCGCTGATGCAGCTTGAGAAGCGTTGGCACGCAATCTTTGTTTACATTTACGCGGTAGTAATCGCAATTATTAGCGGTTTCTTTGTCGATTTACTCGTAGACACATCGTTCTTTGGGCAGTTCGCCACACAGCGTTACATGGGCGTAAGCCTGATGGTTTGCTTTTTGCTTGGAGCTAACGTATTCGACAAAGAGAAAGACGCCATTCCGTCTTACGTCAGCAAAATTTCGCAACTTGCGCTTGCAGGGAGCATGGCTATTGACTGGTTCTTGAATCCGGGGATTTTCAACGCGGTTGCCGTGGAATCGCCGCTCTTCTTTGCTTTGGGCGGACTAGCGGGCTACTACATGCCGCACCGCGCTGAAGGAAGCACCAAGCAAGTTGTTACCGAGCAAAGGCCCGAAGAAACGGAATCACCTAGCGAACGCACCCGTAAGATGATCAGCAAGGGGCTTGAAGCGGCAAACAATGGTGAAAACGAGAATGCGGCCCGCCTACTGCAATACGGGCTGACGGCGCTTCTGCAAGAAGAACCGGTCAAGTTCCAAGACGTGAAGGACGCGGTAAATAGAATTGCAGGTTGCTACGCCGAAATTCCGAGCACGCAATGGATTGAATGGGGAGCCATAGCAAAGCAAAAGAAAATCCCAGAGGCCGCAATTACGTTGCTCGAGAAGGGACTTGCAAAAGAAACAGATGCAACCATAATCCGCCGCGCACACTTTGACATTGGCGAGCTTCGCATCCAGACAAAGTCCGATGTGAATGCGGCCATGGAGCACTTAGGCAAGGTCATCAAGGAAAACGACAGCGACACGCTCGCCGAACAATCCAAGAAGCTTATGGAAACCGGCAAGGACATCCTAGTTCAAATGGCCTACGCCGCCCCCAAACAGTTTAAAGTCTCTAATTAGTTTGGACTCTCCGTCATTCTGAGCGTAGCGAAGAATCCAGTTACATTATCAGTTGCTTCACCAAGAATTAACTGGATCCTTCGTCCTTACGGACTCAGGATGACGAAACGCACACTTGACTCAGGATGACGTCAAAGCGTTCTTACTTTACAACAAACTTCTTGGCGGAGAGGCCTTGGACTTGCACAAGGTAGAGTCCGCTCTTGAGCGTGTTTACGTTGAGCGATTCGTTCATGCTTTGGGCGGTCTTTTGCATTTGCACATTGCCCTGCACATTCAGAATCTTGACAGCGCGGCCCACAGCCGTGCGCGGCAAATTCAGCGAAAGCATCTTGCCAACAAGCGACACGCCAAACTTCGCCGTTGCGACAGCATTCGGCAATGCAGAACGCGGCGGTTCCACCTTCTTCGAAACTTCATCATAACGTTCCACAACAGCCATCAAATACCATGTGCTATGCGGAAGCCATTGTTCATCCCAGCGCCACACCTGCCAAGATTCCTTCATAGAATCAAAGCCCACGGCAGCAACACCATCGTCCGTCCAGGCAATACCCGAACCATCCTGATTCTTGCCGGTAATGCCATTTGCAATACCGCCTTCAAGCGTTGCATCATAATCAGACTGGCCATCGTATTTTTGCGGATTCTTAGATCCCTTGCCATACATCATGCAAGTTGCATACGGGTTCTTGCCTAAAATCCAGTCGAGCTGATCAGTTGCATATTTCTGTACACTATCGGCAACACTTTCGTTCAAAGCACGAGCCGCAAACATTGATGCAGCTGCAAGGCTTGCAATGCGGGCATCTTCACCCTGCCACCAATAATTACTTTCATTATCGTGCGGGATAAAGAAGCCATCCTTTATCTTGTCCTGAGTCTTGTAAGTCTGGCGAGCATAACCGAACGGGTTATCCACCTTGTTCGTAACAGAAATTAGCCATTTAGAATGATTTTCGATGGTCTGTCGGGCGCCAAACAAGAGCTGATTGTTGCAGCTACACCCCATACAAAGCGGACAAACCCAAACTGGACTTCCGTCAACAACCTCATCAACAGATTCCTCAGTAGTAGCTTCAATTTCAGCATAGCGAACAAGTGCAATCAGCGGAAGGCCGGCATCACTTGCATGCCAGAACGGACGCTTTTTCGCATCATCACTCCAGAAATAGCCATCTTCGCTCAAGCGTCCTTCAAGATGCAGCGCACGCTTGCGTGCATCCGTCAAATACGCCTGCGTCTTGGTCGCCGCATAAAGTTCCGTTGCCGCCAAAAGCGCCGTGTAATCGTCGATGATATTTTCCTTGTGGTCATCGCAGTAAGCGCAGTCGCCGCCAATGCTCTGTTTTTCGGACAAATGCTTGTAAGCCTTTTCTGCCGCAGCCAAATACTGTTCGCTCGTAAAATCGCCCTTCAGCTTCAGCCTTGCAGCACTTGCGAGAGCCGCTATCGCCATGCCACCGCCTTCGCGGAACGCCGTCTGGTAATCCGTACTCTTGATGCCATCGGAACCGGAGAACGCGCAAATTTCACGTTTGCCCAGAGGCGAGCCCCAGTTATCGAACACGGTCATATAGAAGAAGCCCTGTTCATCAAGCATACGCACCAAGAAGTCCGCACCGTACGCCGCTTCATCAGCCGTTTTCGCCTTTGTCAATGTCGAACCAAGCAACTTCGGGATGCGTTCCGAAGCAAAAGCAAGCGACCAGACTGTTAGCGGAATCTGCTGCGGGTTCAAATAATTGGCATAAGAAAGATGGCTCAAGTATTTACTCACGTCGCCACTGGCATCGTACCAGCCGCCATGCACATCGAGCTTTTTATCGGACTTATACACGCCCATGCTCTTGTCCCAATCGACAACAGGAGCCTTGTCCGCACGATCATCATAGAAGTAATTGAGCACTGTCGCAAGCGTGTTTGACGCCAAAGCGTTTTCGCCCACCGTAAATTCGCCCGAATTCTGCGCTTGGCCATTCTCGGAAACCTGGAGCGTGTACTTGCCAGCCGTAAGGCCACTCAAGTCCGCCACATAAAACTTGCCGTTGTTCAGCCAGTTATCCGGATTCGAACCCGCCGAAAGTTTACCCGTCTTGACCGCCGAACCACCCGACATCACGCTAAATTCTGCTCCATCAGCAAGATTATCGCTCTTGACAATCACAGAAATCGGCTGACCGACATCGTAACCGACCTGGTTATAATAAAACTTGGTATCCGCAGAAGCTGCGCCCGCGTTCAAAAGAACCGCGGCAGAGAAAATCGGGGAAAGCTTATATATATGCATGCGCTAAATATAGATACACGAGGCTTTGGAAAAAAGTAAAATAAACCTCATACGAGATAGGGAAACACCGTTATTTTCAACGCATATTTAGCGTAAATTATAAAATCAACCAGTTAAAGCTTAAACGGCAAGCCATTCAAAGTAACTCGAAACAGCAATTTATTATAAGGGCTTTACGGCAACCGAGTCCAAACGGAGACATCTTTCGAAGGTTTAAAGTCCTCAAAACTAAAGCAAACAAGCCTTACCCAGTCATTTCAACGCAAATTTTACGTTAAATATTAAATATTTTTCATTTCATTCAAAAATTTTATTGACCATTCAAATTTCAAAACCTATGTTTGCAACGTAATAAAAAAACGACTGGATTCTTCGCGATTTCATCGCTCTGAATGACGTCACAAGTAACTTTAAACCTAAAACCAAAGATCTAACCATGTACTACGAAACAATTAAAGTTCTCGACTGCACGATCCGCGATGGCGGCCTCGTCAACAAGCACGATTTTTCTCTTGAATTCGTGCGTAGATTGTACACCCTTCTCACTGCAGCCGGCGTAGACTACATGGAAATGGGTTACAAGAACTCCCCGGAACTCTTCGACCCGAAGGAATACGGTCCGTGGAAGTTCTGCGACGACGATTTGCTTTGGAAGGTCAAGGACGGCATCGATTCCAAGATGAAGATGGCCGTGATGGCTGACGTGGGCCGCGTCAACATGGATGCCGTGAAGCCCGCTTCCGAAAGCCCGTACCAGATGTTCCGCGTGGCAAGCTACGTCAAGAACATTGACAAGGGCATCAGCATGGTGAACGCCTTCCACGACATGGGCTATGAAACGACGCTCAACATCATGGCTGTGAGCCGCGACCGCGGTCCGGAACTTGACGAAGCCCTCCACCAGGTCAACGAAGAATGCAAGGCCGACGTGCTTTACCTCGTCGATAGCTTCGGCGCCTTCTACCAGGAAGACATCGACAAGGAACTCGCCCGCTACAAGGGCATCGTGAAGAACAAGAAGTTCGGCTTCCACGGTCACAACAACCAGCAGCTCGCCTTCTCCAACACGATCCAGGCTATCATCAACCACGTCGACTACCTTGACGGTTCCGTATCCGGCATGGGCCGCGGCGCAGGCAACTGCACCACGGAACTCCTCCTCGGCTTCCTCAAGAATCCGAAGTACGACCTCCGCCCGGTTCTCGACGCCATCCAGGAACTCTTCTTGCCGTTGCAGAGCAAGTACGAATGGGGTTACATCATCCCGCAGATGATTACGGGTATGCTCAACCGCCATCCGCAAGACGCTATTGCCGTCCGCAAGACCGAAGAAAAGGACATGTACCGTAAGTTCTACGAACACATGATCAACGACTAAAGTAAAATACATTGGCGATGCCGTCCCGGAACAAGTCCGGGATGACATAAAGTCCGGCACGACATTTCAACAAAAAGGTCCCGCTCCGTAAGGAGCGGGATTTTTTTTAGTTTATCTACCACAATACACCTATAATACGTCAAAATCTCCTACAACTTAAAAAAGAAAGAAATTTATCATAATTACTTCATTTAGAAAACTTTATTTTTACAAACGAACAAAAAAGTTCATTTTTCACATAAGGAGGAAACAAATGAAACTTGTCAAAGCCATAACTGCATCCATCGTAGCCCTAGGTATTTCATCTGCATGGGCAGAAACTGTGGGCATTCGGATCTCAAGTAATTACAAAAACGAAGGACGCACGGACTACGTCGAAAACGGAAACAAGCATTTTACAGTATGCTACGTAAAATCATCCGACAATTACGAAACATCTGAACAACAAGTATGCGGAGAAGACCTCAAAGACTACGGTATTTCCTACACATTTACCAAAGACGTCAATGGAGAAGATCCGACCCAAATAATCGTAAGTAACGAAGATTTTGCAGCCAATCCCATTCAATTTGACGGAGGCATCAACGTATCCAAATCATGGGATCCCATAGTAAACACAGACCATTTAAAACAAACCATACCTTCTGGAACCTATTATCTTGTTGTTAAAATAGAGAACGTTCAAAAAGCAATCAGTGTAGCAGTTACAGAACCCGTCCCTCCACAAAACGCATTGCAAGGCGATGAAGGGACTTTGAGATTGGACAAAGCCGCCAACACCAAAGATACATTCAACGCCACAAGAACAAGCGCTTCCGAAATTACAATTACCACAGATAAAACGACAGACTCTAAATACACAATTACAGATATGAAGGGTCAAGTTGTTTCCGCAGGACTATTAAAAAACAACGAAACCCGCGTAAAAGTACCAACAACGGGTTCATACGTCGTTAAGGTCGGGCGCAACTACAAGAAAGTTAATGTGAGATAAAGCAATAAAAAAAGGCGATGCCGGATCGGAGTCCGGCATGACATTTCAAAAAAAAGTCCCGTTCCATAAGGAGCGGGATTCGTTTTTATAGTCCATCGAGTTCTAGCAGCGCAGCCATGTCGTTCGAATTGATTTCGAAATCAAGCTTAGCGTTCTGACGGATGCGCTCTTCGTGTACAGATTTCGGGAGCGGCAAAAGCCCGAGCTGTAACACAAAACGGCTTGCAAGTTGCGGCACCGAGACGTGATACTTTTCCGCCATCGCACAGACTTCCGGCACTTTCAAGAGGCGACCCGTCGCATTCGGCGAATACGCTTCCACCAAGATTCCGACCTGTTCGCAGAAGTCAATCAGTTCCGTCGGCACATGACCGATGTGAACGCGAATCTGGTTTACCGCAGGCACCACGCGAGCTTCCGCCAGCAAATTATTCAGGTCGTCAATTTCAAAATTCGAAACACCAATTGCACGGATTTTACCCGCTTCGTAAGCTTCTTCTAGCGCATTCCAGACATCCACATTTTCACGGTAATAATGGTTTCCGTTAGGGACGCCCATTTCGGCCCACGGACGCGGAGCATGAATGAGCATCATGTCGATATGGCATGCATCCAAGCGATCCATCGATTCCTGGATACAGCGTACCGTATCAGCATAATTCTTGACTTCGGCAGGGATTTTCGTCGTGATAAAAATGCTTTCACGGTGAATTCCAGTCGATTTTAGCGCCGCCTTGAGCCCAGCACCGACTCCCGCCTCATTTTCGTAGGCGATTGCGGTATCAATATGGCGATAGCCCGCATCTATAGCGGTAGCGACCGCAGTTGCAGCCACGTCATTTGGGGTTTGCCATGTGCCCAATGCAATTTTCGGGATTCGCTGCCCATTATTCAACTTGTAAAATTCGTCGAGTACCATAATCAAACCTCGCTACTTGTACCAAATTAATATAACTAGAAACACGATTCCAGCGAGGCAGAATCGCCAAAGTCCTAATACCACATTGGAATATTTACTGGTGTGAAAAGAGGCTACTTCTCGATTGTTTTAATTTCGCCCTGGGCGGCGCGATTGGCGTTGTAGGGGTCTATGTGCACGAGGGCATCGACGACATTTTCGTTCGAATCGATGAGCAACTGTTCGACCTCTTCGGCAACATCATGGGCATCTTTCAGTGTCATTTGGTCATCGACCACGATATGCACGTCCACATGCAGGTCACTCCCGACGTAGCGGGAACGGAGCCCATGCAAACTGATGACCTTCGGGTGCGAAAGCGCCAAATTGCGCAATTTTCCAAGAACATCCGGATCCGCACCGCGGTCCACGAGCTGGCGAAGCCCCGGAGCCGCAATTTCAATCGCCGAATGCATAATGAAAAACGCAACAACCAACGCACCGACAGAATCCGCAAACCAAAGCTGCGGGAGCAAAATGGCGAAAACGACCGCCACAAGCACGGGAATCGAGCTAAAAGAGTCGCTACGGTGGTGCCAAGCGTTCGCCTCGAGCACCTGACTGCGGATTTTACGCCCCGCATTTCGCGTGTAGCGGAAAAGGATCTCTTTTACGATAATGGAGGCAAGCGCCATCACGGCAACGGACGTTTCCGGGTGCGAAGCTTCACCCGCCAAAAGCGCAAGGACCGCCTTATACCCAATGCCAATACCCACGGCGGCAACGGCAAGCCCAATACCAATCGTAATGAGCGTTTCAAATCGGCGGTGTCCGTAAGGGTGCTCGGCATCCGGTGGCGAGTTCCAAAAATGACTGCCAACAATCACGGCGACATCAGTCACAAAATCAGACGCACTGTGGATAGCATCTGCAACGAGCGCCTGGGAGTTCCCCACCACGCCAACAACAAACTTGGCCACGGAGAGCGCGGCGTTCCAGCCAAGCCCCACCCAAGTCACTTTGCGGACTTCTGAACTATCGTCTTTTTTGCGTACGCGAGTCATGACCTTTAAGCTAGAAAATTTGCAACCTTACGTGCTCCCAAATCATCAAAATTGCTGTAATAAAAAAACAATGTTACTATTTTTCTAATGCTTATGAAAAAAATCTTGAAAATCATCATCGCTATCGCCGTTTTGGCAGGGGTTGCCCTCGGCGTCAAGTCATTCTTCTTTAACGGAGATGCCACAAGCCAGGCTGGAGCCCTCATCAGTACCAAGGTGGTGACAGACACCATCAAGACTACAATTTCGGCAACGGGTTCGTTAGAGCCGGTGGACCAGGTGGAAGTCGGTACGCAGGTTTCTGGCGATATCGCCAAGATTAACGTTGATTTCAATTCCAAGGTCAAGAAAGGCCAAGTCATTGCCGAACTTGACAAATCCAAGTTGCAGTCGACTTTAAAGCAGACGACAATCTCTTACAAGAGCGCCGAAAACGACTTGAATTACAAACAAAGCACATACGACCGCGTCAAGAAGCTCGCCGAAAGCAAGAGCGCAAGTGCGGTCGAACTGGAACAGGCTGAGTACAACCTAAACGCAGCAAAGCTCGCCGTGGAACAGCGCAAGAACGAAGTCGCCCAGGCAAAACTGAATTTGAGCTACGCCACCATCAAGAGCCCGATTGACGGCGTTGTGCTGAAACGAGCGGTGGATGTCGGCCAAACCGTTGCAGCCTCCATGAGCACGCCGACATTGTTCGTCATCGCAAAGGATTTGAGCCAGATGAAAGTCATGGCGGCAGTAGACGAAGCGGACATCGGACAAGTTAAACAAGGCCAACGCGTGACGTTTACGGTTGACGCCTTCCAGAACGACACGTTCCATGGCACCGTGCAAGAAGTCCGCCTAAACCCGACGACCACGAGCAATGTGGTGACTTACACCGTCGTGATTACCGCCGAGAATCCAGAACAGAAGCTATTGCCGGGCATGACCGCCACCTGCACAATTGTCACTCAAGAAATTACGGACGCTATTACGATTCCGGTCAAGGCGCTCAAGTTTACGCCTGCCGCAGGAACACCGATGATGGATCCGAAAGACATGCCGCGCCCGGAACGTCCGAAGACCGCCGAAGCTGGCGACAACTTCCCACCCCCGCCTCCTGGCATGGGACCGGGTGGTGCTCCAAGCACAGGCGCCAAGAAAAAACACAAGAAGCCCAAGCTTGAAGGCGACCACGTATGGATTAACATCAACGGCAAGGCAGCTCCGCGTCGCGTGAAGATTGGTCTTAGCGATGGCGTGAACGTCCAGATTCTCAAGGGCCTGAGCGTCGGAGATTCCGTGGTCACAAGTCAAGAAACGGTTTCGGCAAAGGGTTCAAGCGAACCAAACGCCAAAAGTCCCTTCATGCCGCAGAGACCCGGGAAAAAGAAAAAGTAGTAGATCCTTCGACTCCGCTCGCGCGGAGTTTATCCCGGACTCCGTTCCGGGACTCAGGATGACACCTACTCTAGAACATATTTAAAATAAGCATCCACTAGAGCTGACCCCCAGAGATAAATAACAGGGGCTGCAATGGCGAGGAACGGTCCGAAAGGAATTTGCCCGGCATCCTCGCTATTTTTGTTTTGTGCAGCCTTTTTCGCAGCAAGCATCCCATACGGGACCATAATCACAATGCCAAGCAAAGCGGCTACCAAAAGTGTTTCGACAGCGCCAGTGAGCCCCATAAGAGCCCCATAGCCAGCCAAAAGTTTGACATCGCCAAAACCCATTGCGTCTTTCTTGAGCACCTTAGTGGCAATCCAGCCGAGCAGATAAAGCCCGCCGCCCGCAACAACAGCCCCAATCAAGCTCTGGAGAGGCGTCACGCCACCCGGCACAAGCGAAATCAAAAGACCTGCGACAATCCCGCCGACCGAGATGGAATCGGGAATCAGCTTGTACTTGCAATCAACGGCACAAACGGGGTAAGCACCAAGCAAAAGCCAGAACATCGCAGCAGCATCCGCCCAAACTTCAGGCGACAAGACCGGTCGCGAAAAGTCCGTCCCGAAGCCAGCCGCCGCATAAAGCGCAAGCGCCCCGAGCAAACCGCAAAGGCTTTCGCCAATCGGGTAAATCACGCTAATCGGCTGTTTGCAGCAAGCGCTCTTGCCACGCAGCCAAAGCCAGCCCACAATAGGCAAATTGTAGCGGATAGGGATCCTCTTTTTGCAAAGCGGGCAGTGCGAAGGCGGATTAATCAAGGAAATTCCACGCGGCATACGGTAAACAATGACGTTATAGAAGCTCCCGACACAGGCGCCGAGACCAAAAAACACAATTAACCAGTACCAAAGTGGAATTTCTTGCATAAAATCCTCGTCTTTTTCGGAATATAATTATAATTTAGTTAAACATTTATCAAATACTGGGAGACCCCTAAATGAATATTGAAATTGCTGCTATTTGTGACGCCGCCACCGCTAACGATGTGGGCGGCCGCATGAACCTTCTTGGTGCCTTTGACCGCATTTTCGCAAAGTTTCCGCTTGTGATTCCGCAGTGCTCCGCCGCTTTCCGCTTGCGCTACCAGCGCGCAGAAGCAGGCACGCACCAGTTGAGCCTTTCTATCGAAGACGTTGTTGGACACCCGATTGTTCCGCCGATGCAGTCCGAAATTGAACTCCAGCCGGTTGCACAGGGCTTTGATACAGCCGCCGTCAACATGATTTTGAACATGCAGCGTTTGCAGTTCGTGCGCCCGGACAAGTACATTGTGCGCCTCGTCGCCGACAACGAAGAACTTGCCGCACTCCCGCTGTACGTGCTCGAAGACCCGCGTCTCGCCCAGCAGAAGCAGCCGCCTCAGGCCGAAGAAAACGGCGTTGACGGTCGAGCATAGTAGACGAGAGAACGCCCGCTACAGCGGGCTACTAGCCCAAAGACTAGAGAGCGCCGGGTATCTAAGCCCGGCGTTTTTTCTATTTTAAAAACATGAAGTTAGCCTTTTTGACACGTTATTGCGCAAAGATTACAAGCCATGCAAGGTCGGCACAACTCGCAGCAAGATTCGTCGGGATTGCAGGAATTGCCGCAAGCCTTACCGCCTGTAGCGGCATCAACGACAGTTGGGAAGTCAAAGGCGGCGGATTCATCAAGTATAGCATCAATGACGGCGAAGAAATCACGCAGGAACTCGACCGAAACGATGTCGAAATCCCATTCATACGCAACCGCCACCACTACCTACTGGTTCAAATCCCGACAGGTCGCAGTGAACGCAACAATCGATTAAGCATCATGGTCAATGAGCCCAAGCTTAGCAAAAATAACATCGTTGCAGGCTACACCTGGATTCAAGTCGAAGGTTCCCCCAAAGCGCTCATCAAAGGCGACAGCAACTACGTTACCATCGACCAAAAAGACGATACAAAATGGACGGCGTTCATCAACCTACATTTTGAGGACTGCAGGTCGGGAAAATGCAATGACACACTCCCTCCAATACTATTTAAAGGTCGTCTGCACTACTGGATTGCCGAGGACGATCGTTAAAAAAAACTTTTGGGGTGATAAATAAATTTTTTTTTGAATTTTATCGCCAACCACCCTTGACAAGCGCTCAATCATTTTCTAATATTGGGCTACCTTAATGGTCGATTAGCTCAGTTGGTTAGAGCGCTACCTTGACATGGTAGAGGTCACAGATTCGAGTTCTGTATCGACCACTGAAAAATCCTCGCTGAAAAGCGAGGATTTTTTTTGCATAGAATTTCGCTGCAAAGAAAAAGCCCGTCGGATGCGGGCCAAATCTTATTCTTTCCAGTTGTCGTCGTACTTATCGCCGTAACGTTCAGCAGTCAGCATACCAACACATTTAGCGTTCGTTACGTTATTGACCAAATCATTCGGCGTTATAAACATGGACTGTTGTTCTCTTGCAATTTTCATCATTTCCGAGAACGAAACTCGGTCGCCCTTCAAGAACGTCACCAAGGCTTGGATAACATCCTTAATGGCATTGACGATGTCCAAGACAACGGAAAACTCATCTGCATTCATTGCAGGAACCTTATCGGCACTCTTCTTCAAAAGAAGCTTTTCCAAATCAGCCAGGATTTCCTTTTGGGAGCGGAGCTTTGTCGCAGTCTGGAGCTTTTTAGCCTTGAAATTCTTCTTGCATTCTTCTTCATGCGATGCCACGTAATCGGCATACATATCGAAGAGAGTGAAGAATTTTGACTTGCGGCCTAAAAGGGCGTGTTCCTTAAAGCCAACGTCACCGTCCTTGATTTTCAGCTTGAGAGCCGGATTCTTCTTGGAAGCATCCAGATAGCATTGGTAAACATAAGAAGAGCACACCATCGTATGCTTGCCCGGGGTATTCTTGTCTTCGATGATCTTTTTGAGTTCTGCGGCAACCAAGCACAGGAATTCAACAACAACTCGAGACATAAGCGGTCTAGTCACCTTATGCTTGAAAATAAGAATCAAGCCCAAAAGAATCAAGTCCGAATACGGATACGGAAGATCCTGAAGCACATAATCCTTGGCAATCGGCACAACAGGTTCAACGCCATTTTTACCTGCCTTATTATGGCGCATTACATAAGCTTCACGAGCATCCGCATTGTCTTTCATTCGGCGTGCATGAATACCCTCGCTACCGGCTTCAGCAAGGACGTTATCCAGATTCTGAACAAAGATTGCGCCATGCGACACATCAGAACCTGTAAATTTCATGATAAGTTTACTAATATCATCATTGATGTCGCCCTTAAACGCCAAAATATCGCCCGGGAGCAGGTCGTTCACAGAAATTTTTCCAGCTTTTTTCAATTTTGTTGCCATTTTACATTTCCTTTTGTTTAAGTTGTATAATAATTTACATACAACCGCATTACATTGCAATAACCCATTTGGGCTATATTGCCCCCACCCTCAGGATTATAAAGTGGGTACAAAAAAAGCCCGGGGGTTACCCGAGCATATTAACTTCAATTTTTAGGAGAAGCAAGCAGGACAAGGCCGCAGGACCGAAGCTGTACAAGTCGTACAGCGAGAGTCCGAGAACGCAGTCATGCGCCGCTTATCGTAAAAATTACTTAGCAGCAGCGGAGTCCGTAACAACAACCTTAGCAGCAGAGTCAGCCGGGATGGCGACAGCGGCGCTATCAGCAGCCGGTTCAGCAATCGTTTCCGCCGGAGCAGCAACTTCGGCAGGTTTTGCATAAACAGGTGCGGCAGGAGCCGGAGCGGCAACAGCGGCAGTCGGAGCAGCGGCAGCTTCAGCCGGATCTTCGAAGAAGTTCACCTTAGAAAGACCGAACATCATGATCCAGGAGAGCACGAGACCGCCGATACCCATCACGATACCCGTGATAGCCATGCCACGCGTATCCGTGTAACCCGTAGCGTGGGCAAGTGCGTTAGGAGGCGTAGAAATCGGGAGGCACATACCGAGGGAGCTTGCGAATGCAACAGCAACCATCAAGGAGGTCACGCCACCGAGCGGAGCGAGGTTGTCCTTGCAGCTCACAGCCACGACGATGAAGATCGGGACGAGCAAGCTAGCCGTAGAGGTGTGGCTCATGAAGTTTGCCATGAAGAGGCAGATGAAGCCGCAACCGACCATAAGAACAACCGGAGACCAGGTATTGAACGGAATAGCGTTGATGAGGTCCTTGGCAAGACCTGTCTGTTGCAAACCGAGACCAAGAGCAAAGCCACCAGCTACGAGCCAAAGAACGTCCCAGCTCATTTCGTTGAGGTCCTTCTTAGTAATCACGCCCGTCAAAGCAAACACAGCCATCGGGATCATAGCAATCACGTTGTCGTTGAGGCCATGAACATTCTTACCGGTCACCCACAAAAGTACGCACACAGCAAAGGTAATGTAAACGATGATAGCGCGCGGACTCTTGTCAAAACCTTCGGCACCTTCGATATCGAGGTTCATTTCCTTCATCTTGATCGGATAGAGCTTGAGGAGCAAGAACCATGCAAGAATCATCATAACAATCACATACGGAACACCGAATTCCATCCACTGGCCAAACGAGATGTTGAAGCCGCTGGACTGGAGAGCACCAAGAGCGATGGCGTTAGGAGGCGTACCGATCGGAGTACCCATACCACCGATGTTAGCACCGAGCGGGATGGCAAGGGCAAAAGCAGCTTTACCGCGGTCGTTTTCATCAAAGAGCTTGAGCACCGGGCCCAAGATAGCAAGCATCATAGCAGCAGTAGCGGTGTTGCTCATGAACATGGAGAACACTGCGGTAATAATCATGAGGCCAAGGAGCACCCACTTCGGATCCTTACCAAACGGCTTGAGGAGCACGCGGGCAAGGTTCTTGTCCATGTTGTACTTGCAAGCGGCAGAAGCAAGGAAGAAGCCACCCAAGAAGAGCATGATGATCGGGTTGGCAAACGTTGCCATGATGTCCTTGAACTTGAGCGGTTCAACACCTTCCACGCGGAACGGGATAAGAGCCGAGTTCGAAAGCGTAAGGATCATCAACACGATGACGAACATGGACGTAGACCAGATTGGGAACGGTTGGAGGATCCAGAAAAGGGCAGCCATCACAAAGATTGCGATGACGCGAATTTCGAGAGTGTTCAACGCGTGGTCACCAACGAAGCCGAGGGCTTCGTACGGGACGAAGAGGGCAGCGATGGCGAGCACCGATGCAATAATGAGTTTGATGAGTTTTGCTTTTGTCATAACGAGCGCAAATTTAGTAATTAAACTTGCGTTCGGCTAGACTGATTTATCGGACCATAACGCGGGTGACGGCACTAAGGCTTCCGACCTTGACCTTCACAAAGTAAACACCCTGCTTAGGCTTTTTCATGGAAATGGCGTTTGAGCCTTCGCGAGCGACAGCCCTGTTCGTTGCAACTACTCGGCCATCAATACCCACAACAGAGACCTTCACATTGGCACCAGCAAGCTTGGAGGCGGCATCGAAACCAACATTCAAGACGTTCGGAGCCTGGTTCACGCGGAGCCCCTTGAGGAGATTCTTCGCGACGTTAGCAACTACTGCACTCTTGGTCACTCGAACAGAGACATTTTTTGCATTCGACGAGAGTTTGACATCCACCGGGCTATCCTTTACGACTTCGACCGTTTCATTATCGACCGTCGCATAGACTCGCATGCCCTTCTCCCAGACGCTTTCGAGCCCTTCAAAGCTCAACTTGCCATCACGGGAAGTCGTTGCACTCACTTCAAGATCCCATTCGAGGTCGTCTGCGTTCTTTTTCACGCTCTTGGCAAGGCGCTTTTTGCCCTCGACAATGGAGAGGTTCACACGGTCACCCATGCCTGCCGGCGGTTCACCCAAGGTTTTTGCCGTACGACCTACCGCAATTTCGTTCCAGGAATCCCGCTTACCGTTATTATCAGACAGCACAACGCGGAGATTCCAGTTTTCAGACTCTGCACTCTTGTTCAAGGACTTTTTCTCGTCTTCGAGAACAATCGCCGCCTTCAGCGGAATGCGATACGTCATAGATTTTTCCGTATGCACCCAAAGGGCTTCATACGGTCCAAGTACATCAGGTTCCACATATCCGCTTGAATCCGGATCCCACTGGCAGAAGTTGATATTTTCATCCTTAGGGAGTTTCACATACCAGCCATAGGGATTTGCCACGAGATTCCAACCGGAATACTTATTCTCGAGATGCCATTCGATTGCATCATTCATATTGGGAGTCTGCAAGCTCATCGCAAATGGTTCATGATTAACAGGACCATACCAGTAACCGCGAGTAGAATCGAACTTGTCCTTCACGCTAAACTTGCGATACTGCCAGAATTCGCCCACCGGATTCGATTCGTCCCACCAGTAAACAGAAGTCACAGCACCTGAGCCACTCGCCTGAGCACAAACATTCTTCATTCTTTGGTAGAACTGAGCGTCATTCATGCCACGCTTGACTTCATCCTGCATGTATTTGCATTCTTCTTTTGCCCTGTCGCTTTGCGTAAGGCCAAAACGAGTTTCGAGATCAGACAAGCATCCATCGCCCTTGTTGTAGCAGAACGCATTCAGAGAAAGGGTCTGCCAAGCACGCGGCGTATACGTCTTTTGTTTTTCCGTGATGAACTTTTTATCATAGCTGATAGAATCATCGCCGTCCGTAAGCGTAAAGGTTACCGTGTATTCCCCGACAGGCGCCGGGTCAAGGCGCCACAATCCATTCTTGACACTTTCAACAGATTTTGCATCGACAACGGTATCGAGGTAGACTCCCACATCGGAAACAACCTTGATATGGTAATCCACCTTTTCGGACGTACTTGCAAGCTTGTTGTCGAATTCCATGCGGAGCGCATTGCCGTCCTGCGTTGCAGTCGGCTCGGCAATTTCGAGCAGATACGTCTTGTGAGAGGCTCTGCTAGAACTGGACTTTACAGAAGAACTGCTCGACTGGGCGCGGCTAGAGCTGCTGTATTCATAGCTGTTACCCGCGCTCGAAGAACTAGACGAAAATTCGATATTCCCAGCGCTGGAGCTTGAAGAATAGTCCCCGTTGCCAACACTTGAAGAACTCGAAGAAATGTCGACACTCGAACTAGAATTCACAGAAGAGCTAGACGATGTACCGCTAGAACTAGACTCTGCAAAAGAACTGCTGGATTCAACAAAATCGCTAGAAGACAAATACATTTCGCTTGACGAAGACTCTTCCTCAGAACTACTAGATTCCACAAAAATCGAAGAAGAAGACTCTTCCACACCGCTGCTAGAACTCATTTCCACACTAGAGCTGCTTTCAGCGCACTCCTCGTAAAGTGCTTTAATCGTCAGATCCCTATCCACACTGAGGTAATCCGTAGAATTCCACTTGTCAAAAGAACAGCCCACAGAATTTACCGTCGGAGGATTAGGGACTGGAGAAGGCCAGCCATGAACAACTTCGTATTCCTTGATGACATCATCGCCATCTACGAATTTAACGCTATGGGTCTTAAGATTTGGAGCAAAAACCGGTTTCAACGTCGGCAACGGAGCCGCATCAGCAGCATTTTCATCATACATCCAAACTTGATCCGATTCGTCATCCAACACTTGGTTCAATGCATCCGCAAATTCAGCCGATTTCATATTTGCAGAAAGCATGCAGCCGTTTCCTGTTTGATCCACAGACTGAGTTTCATTAGCCGTGCAGTTTCGGACATTATTTTTTGCGGTACTTCCTTGATAAGTCGGCACCGTATATTTTTTACCATCCCCAATAGAAATGGCAGGTATTTTTTCAGGTTCTTCGCTATAGTGATAGTTAGAGATAAATTGAGAAGCCCTACCGGTATTGCCATAAAGAACACCAAACAAGTAACCTATATCAGAATTCGAGGGAAATTCTTTGGTCAAAGAGCCATTCGAGTAGGTATTTTTAACGATAATCGGGGCTCCAATAGAAGAACGACCGACAAGACCACCAACATAGAAAGCCTTATTTGCGGCAGCAACCTGCTTTTCTTTAATATCGCCTTCAACAGATACAACACTCAACTCGG
Organism: Fibrobacter sp. UWB13; assembly: GCF_900177805.1. Taxonomy (NCBI): domain Bacteria; kingdom Pseudomonadati; phylum Fibrobacterota; class Fibrobacteria; order Fibrobacterales; family Fibrobacteraceae; genus Fibrobacter; species Fibrobacter sp. UWB13. The sequence goes on from NZ_FXAX01000001.1 coordinate 1,823,166, forward strand.
TAACAGACTTACAATTGCCGCAAACGCCACCAATATAAGCTGTGGAAGCGAATCCCGCATTCATATAAGTATATTGCAAAAGAGTCGTTATGTTTCCACTCGGCTTCACACGAACATCATTGAATGCTATTTGAGAATTCCCAGAATTATCAATCAGAGGGAACATACCAACAATGCCACCAACATAAGTGTTAATCCCATAATCCTTTACAGCTAAAGAGCCATTGTAATTTAACCCTGACAATTTCAAGACAACACCAGAAGTATTGTACATACTAGCGGCGCCAAAAGCACCTCCTATAGAAACCGTACCCGTCACTTTAGTTGCCGTAGAATTCTGGCTATCAATATCATAGTTTATTCTAATCGACGATGTATTACCCGCAATTGCGTTTTCTTCGGTAGCAAGCATGGCCGTTCCAACAAGACCACCAATAGAGGCCGAAATCAACTGCTCTGAAAATGATTTACCCCAGATTTTTATGTTTCCACTTGTATTGGAATTTTTGAGAGTCAAGAACAAATCATCCCCATTGCCCACATTAGTGGTATTATCGCAACCGGCATACCCAGCAATACCTCCAACAAAATAATTGTAGGTTCCTGCCTTTGCATTAAGATCAACCAACACAACACTTGCGGTTGCATTTACAATTTTCAGGACACTGCCGTTACAAAGATTACTCTTTCCGATAACCCCACCCCAATAGATATTTACAGTTTCGTCGCCTACAGCTCCAGTTCCGGCAGCTTCTAATCTTTTCACATTTACATTGCTGATTAACAAATCAGATTTTGTCTGATTATTTGAGCCATCTTTCTTTGTTTCACCAAACACACCACCAATAGAGGTTCCGCCTGTCACTTTTTTACCACTCGGCACAGACACCTTGATGTCCTGATTTAAATACGGCTTGTTATTATCACTGCCAGACTGCGCATAGACATACATGCCCGCAACACCGCCTAAAACGGACTTATCAACGCTAGCGGAGTTATTTATATCAACATTGATCTCGATATTTTCGTAAGTGGTAAACTTGGAAATAGCGGCAATACCGCCCATGACCGCCATATACCCATCTGTGGAGGTTTCACCGATACTTGCGCCGATAAAATTCGTAAGGTCCACAACATTAGGAGTTTCAACAAGCTGGACGCTGTTAGACAAAGCGATGAGAGAAGTTGCTGCAGTAGTTTTGTCCGAATAAATCTGGGAAACTTTGGAATTCCGGATAAGCCCTGCAAGCCCACCAGCAAACGGAGAACGGATAACAACTTTATCAAGAGTGATATTATCGACGTTCGTATAAGAAATCTGCCCCGCAAGGGCCCCCATCGGATAATAGTCGACTCCGTTAGTTGAAGGGTCAGCCTCTAAAGTTTCACCAGTTGCGCTATACCACTTTTTCCCGACCACAAAATTCACACCCGATATCGTCAGGTTCTTGACAAAAATATCAAGTCCATTGGCTCCAATCGGAGGGATGTCGTATCCAATTTTTCCAAAAAGGCCTATATAACTATCACCATCTTTCCTTTGGATATAGCAAAGGTTCTTTATGGTATGACCGTTTCCATCGAAAACTTTTCCGCCGAACTTGATAGGAGTATGTTCCGTCGAGCAGGACTCCGTATCATCGTCTTCGTTATGACTATACGTTTCCCCAAAATTCAAGTCAGAGGCTAGGGTCAAGTTGGTATACTTATTTTTAGACTCGTTCTGAGTAGTAGCCCAAACGCTAGACAGCATCTGATTAAGGATTTGGGCGTAAGAGTTGCCGCTCTCACTCAAATTTTTAGAAGCAAGGCATATAACAGAGGCACCCGCCATCTCCGTGGATTCATTAACCGTACACCCCTCGCCCGCCTGCTCCAAGTAAAGCGATTTTGCTGTTGCATTATAGCCAAGATTTATGTATTGAGTCACTAAGGCGACAGGATCTTGGGTATTATCCCCAGCCCAAGCAGACATCGGGATGGCCAAACCTAGACCAAGCAGCAGACGAGTTAAGTAATCCATTCAAGCCCTCTAATTTTACTTGTAAAAATAATTTTTAAGGCTACTTTGGCAACCGTCAATAAAAGTAAAAAGCGCCAATTGTGACAGTCAGCACGGAGATGAAAATTTGCTTACAAATATTTAATTGCTTTAGTGCCATAGGTTTACTAAATTGAAGTCACCATTATGGTGTTTCATAGGAGTTAAAATGTTCAAAAAGATTCTTCTTCTCACGGCTGCGATTGTCACATCCAGCTTTGCAACATGGGATTATTTCGGCCTGCTTCAGAACAATTCTGGTTCTGTCAAAACGGGACTTTACTACGACTGGGACGGAGACTGGTCCCAAATGGGTCTGAAAGTCGGCGCACGCGTGAATATCGTTCCGCAATTTGAACTTTCTTTCCAGAGTTTTGGCTACCAGTTCTGGGGCGAAAAGGAATGCGATGAAGATAACAACTGCGGTTACGCAGACGGCGGTAAAGGTCTCCGCGACCTAGTCATCGGCGCACGTTACGCCTTGGATCCGGAACTTTACCTTTTCCTCGACTTTAACCTCCCCATCGGTCGCGACAAGAACGATGGAAACGGAACGACGCCTCCCAGCAACCACGAAATGTACATCTACGCCGGTGCACAGCACCACAGAGACATAGCATCCATCAAGGGCGCATCCTACGGTGCAGAAGCAGGTCTTTTCTGGGGATTCAAGCATCACGACAGAGAAAGAGGTCTCGAACTCCGCCTGGGCGGTGAATTCGACTTCACACTCCCCTCTGCACCTGTAACGCTCTTGGTTGGCGGTCAGTTCTGGTTCCGCCTTTTTGCATCGGAATACAACAACGGTACCAAGAAAGACAAGGAAATGCATGACGACTGGTCTCATCAGTGGAAATTCTGGGTCGGTGCAAGCGTCCCGCTGAGTGACGACATCTCCATCAAGGGTACAATTATCGCCCGCAGCCAGGATTTGAAAAACAAGAGCTACGAACCGGAAATCGTGATGGAAGGCGATGCCCTCGGCGTTACCTTGGAAATGGAATTCAAGTTCTAATCACCGGGTCTAAGCTGAAGACATAAAAAAATAAACGTCTAAATTTCTTAAAAACCAGTCGATTATTCCGACTGGTTTATTTTTATTTACAGAGTCCGTTTAAACCCCATAGTTTTTACCTATATTTCGAAGAAATTTTCTTTCTATGGAGTAACTATGTTAAAAAAAGTAATCGTAGGCACTGCACTTCTCGCATCCGCCAGCTTCGCAACCTTCAGCAACTTCCCGGTTCCGGCAGCCATGAGTGGCGACGCCAAGATTGTTGCAGACTTCATCGTTCATGATAAATGGAAAGGTCTCGACCTGAGCGCAAAGGCTCGTTTCGTTCCGGTCCAGAACTTGGAACTTTACTTGAAACTCCCGTTCAGACCGATTAGCCGCTACGATGGCGAAAACGACCATAAGACCGGTATGGAAAACTTGACCACCGGCGTACGTTACCAGGTGGCTCCGATGTTCGCCGCATTCCTCGATGTTACATTCCCGACCGGCAAGGACAAAATCTCTGACGACGGATTCAACTTCTATTTCGGTGGACAGTTCTCCAAGGACTTTGGCGCTGTGGGTCTCGGCACAGAAGCAGGTCTCTCCATTACAACGGAAGGCGATGACCGTAAGAAAGGACCGATGAGCTTGATCCTCAATGCGGAATTGGATCCGAACGTTTCCCAGGTCGTTTCCCCGTACTTCGGCATCACCTTTGACATTTTGCTTAATGACGAAAAGACAAGAGGCAAAAAATCTGCCGAAACGAGTGGCGATGTCGGCGTTGCCCCGTACGTAGGTGCAAATTTCAAGGTCAACCAGTTGCTTTCCTTTGATGCTTGCGTAACATTCGGTCTCGGCGATGACGACTACCTCATCTACACGAGCGGCAACAAGAAAATGACCGTGACGTGGGAAGGCTCTGTCAACTTCTCCTTCTAATTAAAATTCTTTATCCATCTATGAAAAGTCCCGGCGATGCCGGGACTTTTGCGTTTCGAGAAATGTTTCGCGCAATTACAAGACCTGACTGGGTCCTTCGCGCTGCTCAGGACGACGAGATGCGCGCGGGTTAGCGGATATCGAACGGCGGGATGGGCAGGCTTTCGCCGGATTTCATCGCCTTGTCGAGCGCAGCAGACTTGACCGGATCGACCCACCAATAGACCGGGATGGCGTCTTCGCGGTTGAACTGGTCGAGCACCTTTTCGGGCGTGCCGTAGCGGTTCCAGTAGAGGATGCGGTGGTGGTCGCATTGCCACATGAGCACGTACGGGACGATTTCGGCAAGGCGGTTATCAAGCGCCTTCAAGATTTCATTGCGCTTCGCGAGGTCAAATTCAGTCTTCTGCAAGTTGATGAGGCTATCAACAACAGGGTCTTGAACACCAGCGAGGTTGTTCGTGCCTTTCTGCATGGCAGTCGTAGAAATCCAGCTCGCTTCCGGGTCACGGAGGCGGCCTGCGCCCCAGTTCACCCAGTAAAGGTCAAAGTCAGCATCGTCCAAGCGCTTGCGGAGCGTGCTCTGGCTCATCTGTTCGATGGTCGCCACAACGCCCACCTTCTTCAAGTCTTCCTGGAAAAGCGTGAGGTGGCGCAAGTCTTCCTGGCTCGTGATAAAGTTGATGGCAAACGGCTTGCCGTCCTTTTCAAGAACGCCTTCCCCATTCACCTTGTAGCCCGCTTCGGCAAAGAGCGCACGGGCCTTTTCGGGATTGTAGCTGTAGACTGGCGCCGTCGGGTTCTGGTTATTCGCCCAGAGGTCCGGATAATAGCTATTGAGGAGGAAGTACTGGCCGTACATGTACTTTTCATTCATCGCTTCACGGTTCAAGAGGTACGAAAGTGCGCGACGGACGCGAACATCTTGGAACTGCGGCTTGCGAAGGTTGATCGCCATGCCTTGGAAACCAATCGGTTCCTTGTTGTAGATGCGCTGTTTGACAGCCCAGCCCTTCTTGACAGCATCAAAGTCGGTCTGTTTCATCCAGATGCTGCTCGTGTAAATGGCGTAAGCGTTGAAGTCCTGCTTCTTGAATGCTTCAAGCGCCTTCGTCTGGTCGTTCATGAAGCGGTAGCGGATTTTCTGGAAGTTGTACTTGCCATGGTTCCAGTTTTTCTTGAAGCCCCACCAGTCGCTGCGGCGCTGGAGTTCGACAAAGCGGTCTTCACGGAACGTCTTGATGATGTACGGACCAGAGACGACCGGGAATTCGTAACGAATCTTGTTGAAGTCCTTGCCTCCCCACACATGCTTCGGGAATGCGAGCATGCCAGCCGCTTCCCAGAAGTTGCCCCAATGAGATTCCTTGGCAGTCATGCGGACAGTCAAGCTATCGACGACTTCCGGGCGTTCAAAGCGGCTGAGCCCCACCTTGAAAATCGGCGTGAGATTCTTTTCGTCCATGATGACGTCATAGTAGAACTGCACATCTTCGGCGGTGATGGACTTGCCATCGCTCCACTTCGCGCGCGGGTCCACATGGAATGTGAACGTCTTACCGTCTTCGGAGACTTCCCACTTGTCAGCGAGGATGCCGATTTCACGGTCTTCGGTGGTATGCAGGCTCACGAGCGGTTCGAACATCATGTTCATGAGTTCGGCGGAGAAGCTGTTGTAGTCTTCCCACATGTTGAAAGACTTCGGCATGGCGGAGCCCCAAAGCGTAATAGAGCCGCAAGCGCGAGCTTCCTTGGAAGCTATCGGGTCGAACTCGCCGGTCGCTGTAGAATCGAGCGGGAGAATCGGGCAATCGGCTTCGGAAACAGCGGTGCCTTTTTTCGAAGATTGGCCGGATTTGGAATCGCCGGATTCATTGCAGGCGGCAAGAGCAAAAGCGAGAGCTGCCGCCATCGGAACGGCAAGTAAAGAGCGGAAGGAGAAAGTTTTCATGAGAGACAAGATAATAAAAAGGCGACCCCGGCACGGTGGCCGGGGTGACAGCGCAGGCTCTACATACGAGCCACTTCCTACAGTCTACTTCCTACCGTCTACTAAAATTACGGCAATCCGATATGGTGTGCGGGTTGTTTGACTTTTGGGGCAGCGGCTTTCTTAGCTTCGGCTTCGGCAGCTTCAGCCTTGAGCGTTTCAAGCGACAGGCGGGAGGCTTCCTGTTCGGCCTTCTTCTTGTTCGGGCCTTGACCGCGGGCATACGCTTTGCCGTTCACGACCACTTCGACCGTAAACACTTTCTGGTGTTCCGGACCTTCTTCGCCGACAATCACGTACTCCGGAGAGCAGCGCAATTTGCCCTGGCAAAATTCCAGAAGTTCGCTTTTGTAGTTCACGAAGTCGGTCGCACTGATGATTTCTTGCACACGCGGGAAGTGGAACTTATTCAAAATGGCACGGACTTCTTCGAGGCCGCCATCGAGATAGACGGCGCCAAGCACAGCTTCATAGGCATCAGCGAGAATGCTTTCCTTGCCGCGACCGCCCATCTTGGCTTCGGACTTTCCGATTTTCACATATTCGCTCAGGTCCCATTCCTTGGACGACTGGGCACAGGCGTGTCCCGAGACAATCGCGCTCTTGCGCTTGGAGAGTTCGCCCTCCGGATCGCTCGGATAAGTCCTGTATAAGAATTCCGTCGTGAGCATGTTGAGGACGGAATCGCCGAGGAACTCTAGGCGCTCGTTGTTGCTTGCGTACGGGACATCTTTCCCGACGAGGAACGAGCGGTGGACGAGTGCATGAGCCAGCAGTTCTGGATCGCGGAATCTGTACCCAAGCTTAGCCTCAAGCCCGTCACCGGACTTCTGGCGAAACCAGAGTTTAAGAATCTTGTGGAGCAGGTTTTGTTCTTCCAACAGAATCTCCTTAATAGTTTAAAATGCAAACATAAATTAAAAAATCTAGTTCCTAGTTACTTGTTCTAAGTTACTAGATAATCTGATTTTGCTATGTGGTCAGAGGTCTTTTGCCAACAGTCACCAATCAATCCGTCATAGAACGAGCACCTCCTTTTTATAAACGAGAAGGCGATGCCGGAACGGAGTCCGGCATGACAAAGTGTCAGGCATGACGAGAATAAAAAAGAATCCCCGGCGGAACCGGGGACCCAAAGCTCTTTCTTTGCCCAACGGATGCGGGCTAAAGTAAAACTAGATTACTTCTTGTGTGCTTCGAGGAAAGCAACAACGTCAGAAACCTTCTGGAACTTTTCAGCGTCGGAATCGAGGATTTCGACATCGAATTCGTCTTCGAGAGCCATAACGAGTTCAACACGGTCAAGGGAGTCTGCACCGAGGTCATTACCGAATTCAGATTCGGGCTTGACATCTTCAGCCTTGACTTCCAACTTAGCAACGATCACGTCCGTGACCTTCTTGAAAATTTCTTCGTTCATTTTTTTCTCCATGGGAAAAAGTTTTGTCCAAATTTAATAAAATGTTTTTAAGCGTTCAAGCCCCCATCGACACCAATTACCTGTCCGGTAATGTATTTGGCATCGTCGGAAGCCAAAAATGCGACTGCCTTGGCAACATCTTCCGGCTGACCGAGGCGGCCAAGCGGAATCTGGGCGGCATATTTTGCACGAGTTTCTTCACTCATGGCGGCGGTCATGTCCGTATCGATGAATCCCGGAGCGACAGCGTTCACCGTAATGCCGCGAGAACCGAATTCCATGGAGTTGGACTTTGTCATGCCGATCACGCCAGCCTTAGCAGCGGCGTAGTTAGCCTGACCTGCCTGAGTTCTGATACCGTTCAAGCTTGCGATATTCACGATGCTGCCTTTGCGGGCGCCCATCATCGTCCTGAGGACGGCTCTGGTGCAAAGGAACGTCGAGCGGAGGTCCGTTGCGATAACGTTATCGAAATCTTCGTCCTTCATGCGAAGTACGAGACCGTCACGGGTGATGCCAGCGTTGTTCACGAGGCAGTCCACGCCACCCAGTGCGTCGATAGCTTGTTTGAAAGCGTCCTTCACAGATTCGGAATTGCTCACGTCGCATGCGAACGTGAACGTCTTGACACCGAATTCCTTGGCGATAGCTTCTGCCTGTTCCGGACAGCCGCCGCGGGAAATAAGAACAACGTCAGAGCCGCGAGCAGCGAGTTCTCTTGCAATGGCAAGACCGATACCACGAGATGCGCCAGTCACAATAGACTTCGTAGGCATTATAAATTGACCTCCTGTATGACATTAAGTGTCATGGGTGAATACAAATGATTTAAGCTTAGAATAGCCGTCACACCACCGGTGCCAGACGGTTCGTCCAAAGCATATTATTTGTTATCCAAGATAACAAAAAACGGACCTAGCGTTCACTAGATCCGTCTAATTGCAACTAAAGTCTTAATGCAGACAAAAGCTATGCTTTAGGAGCTTCCTCGGACTTGATTGCAGCGAGGCGAGCGTTGACCTTATTGGCAACGTCGGCTTCGGCATACTTGGCAGCCACTTCAACAGCCTTTTCGATAGCGAGAGCGTCGGAACGGCCATGAGCGATGATGCCAATACCATTGAGGCCAAGCAACAAGGCACCACCCGTAGCGCGATAGTCCCACATTTCGGAGAAACGCTTGCCAGCCGGAGTGTCGATCGTGCCAAACATTTCCTGGTGCATTTCGAAGAAGCCTTCCAGGAGCTTGAGCACAACGTTACCCGTATAGCCAGAAGTCGCAACAACGTCGGCCTTACCTGCAATGAGGTCACGACCTTCGATGTTACCCATAAAGTTAACCGGAGCGGACTTGAGGAGCTGGTATGTTTCCTGGAGAACCGCCGGGCCCTTGTGTTCTTCTTCGCCCATGTTCAAGAGGCCAACCTTCGGATTTTCGATTCCGAGGTAAGCTTCGGCGAATGCAGAACCTGCAATGGCAAAGTCAACGAGAGTGGAAGCACGTTCATCAACGTTTGCACCGCCATCGACCAACACAATGCGGCGATCCTTTGTCGGAAGTGCAACCCCGATAGGCGGACGAGAGAACTCGTCGCAAGTCTTACCGAGGATCATGAGGCAGCTAGCCATCATAGCGCCAGAGTTACCGGCACTGACAGAAGCGTCCACAAGACCTTTCTTCTGCAAGGCAACGCAAGTCACCAAGCCAGAATGTTGCTTCTTCTTGACCACCATGACAGGATGTTCATCCATAGCCACAGGATCCGGAGCATCAACTACGGAAATCTGATTGCCGGTGTAACCAAGCTTCTCGAGAGAAGCCTTGACCTCGGCCTCCGGTCCGCAGAGAACCACATGAATATTGGGGTTTTTCTTGACTGCGCTAACGGCGCCTTCAATGCAAACACTCGGGGCGTAATCGCCACCCATGGCATCCAGTGCAACTTTGATCACGGATTCCTCCTAGATTAAGCTTCGGCACCCTTCATGTCAACAACTTCCACACCGTTGTAGAAGCCGCAAACCGGGCACACGCGATGCGGACGCTTCACGGAACCGCAATGATCGCAGGTAGCCATAGCCGGCACTTCCATCTTCCAGTGGGTGCGGCGCTTGTCACGACGAGCGGTCGAAGTTTTTCTCTTAGGTACTGCCATTTTTAACTCCTGTTTTCCATTTTGCTCTTAAGAGCTTTGAGTTTTTCCCAGCGGGGGTCGAGCGGCTTTTCAGCATCGGCACCATCGCCAGCTTGATTGTTTGTTACAAAGATAAAATCTTCGTCAGGATTTTTCACGGGCGCAATGGGTTCCTGTAGGGTCACCAGCTGTCGGACGCACTCGGAAACATCTACGAAGTCCTGTGTCTGCGGAATCGTGTAGGCGAAAACATCATCGTCGTCGTCATGAAGTTCCTGTGCAGCGCATGCTCCGCGCTCCACCTCGACAACAATCTCGGTTTCGAACGGACGGTCAAAAAGATCCAGGCTGCGGACACAAGTGAGTGTTTGCACTCCAGAGATAGTACCGGTCACAAGGCACTTGCCGTTGCCTTCGGGGCTAACCAGCACCTCGGCTACCAGATCGCCCTTGAGGTGCAGTTCGTCGAAGATTTCAGGAGCGTCGGCATGGGACCAGACCACTCGTTGGTCTTCGGAATCAGTAAGTTTTTGTGCGATATTTATTCTCAAAGTGGCACAAATGTAGTAAAACGCATAAAAGGGGTCAAGTGGGGATTAGTAGTTAGTAGGCGGTAGACAGTAGGAAAAAGAAAACTGAAAAACATTAGCCGTTGTCTATAGACAACCATTTATAATAATGGCAGGCTGATTTCACCAAAACAAAACTATTTTTGCAGTATATTGCAATATAGGGGTTGTTTATGGGATATTATTTTGGTTTTAAGCGAAATTTCGCGGTTTCGGTGCTCTGTTTATCGTTTTGGTGTATAGAAGCAAGCGCCGAGCCGCTCGCGTTTCCTGAAGCGCTGGGATTTGGCGCAAACGTTACGGGTGGCCGCGCAGGTACCGTTTACCACGTGACAAACTTGAACGATTCGGGCGAAGGCTCGTTCCGGGATGCAGTCAGTCAAGGGAACCGCATTGTCGTTTTTGACGTTGGCGGCATCATCAATATCAAAACTGCCGTTTCGATCAAGTCGAACATCACTATTGCCGGGCAGACAGCCCCAGGCGAGGGGATCGCCATTCACGGCGGAAAGCTTTCGACCGGTAAGCAGAGCAATATCATCATCCGATACTTGCGCATCCGTCCGGGCGAAAATACGGCAAGCACCAAAGACGACGCGCTCAACCTCTACGATGCCAAAAACGTCATTGTGGACCATTGCTCAGTAGAACTTGCTCCGTGGAATAACTTCGGAGGCTCTTCGGACAACGCAGATTACCGTGTCACTGGCATCACTGTGCAGAATTCGCTCATTGCAAACCCGATTGGCCAGCAGTTCGGCGCCCACATCGAATCCATTGACGGTACTTGGGCATGGTACTACAACGCCTTCGTGAATACGCACAACAGAAACCCGCTCGACAAGATTAACGACATTTTCGTCAACAACATCCTTTACAACTTCGAAGCGGGCTACACGACACACACTAGTGCAAAATTCAAGCACGACATCGTGAACAACTACTTTGTCTATGGTCCAGAAGGCAAAAACGAGTGGTTTCAGGTCGATAAAAAACAGAGCATTTACGCAAACGGAAACCTAATCGATAAGAACCGCGACGGAGTGCTCAATGGCGGGCCAACAAGCATTTATTACTACCAGGGACCTGGCGAAGAACTGAAAAATCCGTGGAACGAGCTCACGACAAAGGGCCCGATGATGAGTGCGGCAAGCGCCTGGCGCTACGTGACCTCGCAAAGTGGCGTCCTCCCCTACGACGACATTGATTCGCTTATCTGGCACCAGGTCGGCACGCTCGGCAAGGAAGGCGCGCTCGTAAAATCCGTAGGCGCCATGGGCCTCAAAACAAACAACGGCTGGGGTGAAGTCATCGCCGGGAAAGCAGCCACGGACAGCGACAAAGACGGCATGCCGGACTACTTCGAAGAAGCAATGGGCTATGACTCCGCAAAAGACGACGCTATGACCAAGGAAAGCGACGGCTATGTGCGCATTGAAAAGTACATCAACTGGCTCGGTGCCATGCATGCACAAGTCGAAGGCAACGGGACGCTCGATTTTGACCAGCGTACAATCACGAGTGGGTTCCAGGAAGTAAAACCGTCTTACACCGTATCGGCTGCAGAAAACGGCTCGGTTGAATTACAGAAAGACGGCTACACCGCAAGATTCACTCCTGACAAAGACTTCAAAGGACTCGCCTCATTCAAGTACACTGTCAAAGGGAACGACAACACCGAATACACAGGCCGCGTAGAAATACTCGTCGAAAAGTCCGCAAACGCAAGCGAGCCACCGGAACAGCAGCGAGACTCCAGCGAAACGGCACAAGACTCTAGCAAGACAGCGCAAGATTCCACAACGGCAATTCGAGATGCATTCCGAGAAGCCCACACATTCCGCAACGCGCCTCAAATGCGCAAGAACACGTTCCACGACCTCAAAGGCCGCCGCTTCGAAAAGCAAATTCCGTACAGAGTAACGTTCTAATTCATATTCTAATCATTCTCTTCGACCTAAAACACAAAGCACCTCGGGAAATACCGGGGTGCTTTTTATTGACAAAGTCAATTCTAAGCACTGCGCCTCGGTCATGGGCAAGCAAGCTTGCCCGCGACTCTCGGCTTGGGTGCTTTTTATTGGCAAAGTCAATTCTAAGATTTAATAGAAAGATGAATATTACTTTACCGTTACCGGATAGACAGAATTTCCAATGCGGAGAATGTAGCGACCAGCACGCGGCGCAGTCATCGAGAAATTGCCCGCTTTCGCCACGCCCACACGCAAAGTTTGTCCAAGAACATTGGAGAGCGAATAATGGCTTCCATTCTTAACGCCCGTCGCAACGATATTCATGCCGTCAGTATTCACGCGAACAAAATTGCGAGCAGCCATTCTCGCCGTCGGGATACTTAAAACGTCCGGGATTTCCATAACCGTGTAATTGGACACATTTTCGACGCACTTGAGACTATCAATCCAAAGATAATCGCCAAACGCAACGTTGGTAACGCTAAAGCGGAGCGCCGTCGTCAACTTTGTAGAGAAAATTGTCGGTACATCAGCCTGCCAGCCATTATTGACCATCCAGCCAAAATCCACATAAGCGGTTGTCCATTCTGGAGAATAAGGCATGCCGACAAACGGATAATCCCAAAGCCCCTGACCGAGAATTTCGGTAGACGTATTCCAATCGCTATAGGCTACAAATTGATGGTTCGTACCTTTATAGCGGTAGCTGAACATCTTGCACTTGGAAATATCAAAATCGAAAGTAAAATCGGCATTCACATAAGGTGCATAGTCAAAAGCCGTGCCGACCGTATCAAGCTTGATTTTATCCATCTTGACCATTCCGTTTTCGGAGTTATCTTCGAAACTAGAATTACCGTGGTCACCCTGTTCATCGCTACCGCTCACATCCGTAATAAAGCTCCATTCTCCGGTAGCATCTGTCGATGTCGTCTTGAGAGCAAACGGGAGATCATCGTTAATTTGCGAAGCCCAATCAAGGTTCTTTGTGTAAGTCGTCTTTTGCGGAAGAACGTTCGCCTTGATATAGTTGTCGTCATCATTATCTTCAAGATACGGTTTTTCGACATCCCATTTGGCGGTAGAAAGTTTCTTTTCGTCAACCCATTTCAAGAACGCATCGGCATTCGCCTTGGTCTTGGCATCGTTGATATCTTTTTCGACCCAGCCCCATTCGGTCACGAAAACACTGAGACCCGCAGCAATAGCCTTGTTCGGGCTTGCATTCTGGCTAGTCGATGTTTCATTGATGTTATGCATATTGGCATAAAAATGATGCGTGTAAGCAACATTCTTGTCAACGACGGGATTTGCAACAGCATCGCCAGCCGCAGAAGACCACATCGGTGTCCCTACAACAATTAAGTTATCCGAATATTTACGAATTTCCTGAACAACTGTATCAGCATAAGCCTTGAGGTCATTCCAACTTTCACTCACAGGTTCATTGTAAATTTCAAAAATCACATGCGGGTATTTGCCATAACGCTGAGCCATGGTCCCAAAGAATTTCGCAGCGTCACTTGCCGTAAAGCAAGCCTTATTATCGTTAAATTCGTACTTCGGTTTTACACCCTTGTGAATGCAATTATAATAGCCACCTTCACTGTGCCAGTCCACCAAAACATAAACATCGTTTCTGATAGCCGCCTGTACGACCGTATCCATTTGTGCGGAATAATATTCAGGACGAGTCTTGTAATTCCCTTGTCCCCAATTTCCAACGGAACCCATTGCAGAGCGAACAAGTTCAACATTCCACTCGCCTACAAGCGAATCAATAAAGGAATTGCCGTAGAACGACATTCCGTTTGGCCAAAAGATACTCCAGGTAAGGCTCATTCCGCGCACCTGAACTTCGGCTCCATCTTTGACGCCTTGCACGCTTCCATAAATGCGGCCTTCGCCAGCGGAATTCTTGCCGGCTTGCAAAGCACCGTATTGACTTACGGGACCTACGCGCGTGGGCTGAATTGTTGCAAATGCGCTACCCACAAAGGCAAACGCACACAAGGCGACAATCGCCATTTTTGACTTTTTCATACTCTCTCCTATACGTGAAAAAGAATTTTAAAAACGCATCCCGAGACTCGGCCACATACTGGGCGAAATACCGTCAAAGCGGATATTGTCAAGGTAAATTTCGGTATCGTCAATAACGAGAATGTTGATTGCATTGACTGCAATAAGTTCTGTATCGAAATCATCTGCCGTAAACGTGAAATGTTCCCATTTTTCCGTAAGCGTCACAAAGTACGATTCGTGATATTCACGTTCGCCTTTATCACTGCGTTTGGCTATCTGCAACGAGATTTTTCCAGAACCTCTGGCATCAAACGAAATTGCAGTCGCCTTACGCAAATCATAGAACGCAAACATTTCTGCCTTATCAAAATCGTCACCAATCGTAAAACCGATAACTCCATAATGCCCCGGAGTTTCCTCATCTATATCAAATGAGACGTGCAAGCTTTTTCCGCTTTTAGCGCTATCGCCAGAAACAAAAAGATTTTCACTATCGACACCCGCGCTTGCACGGCTTCCGCCACCCTGCAACGAGTCTGTGCAAATAAACCACCAGCCCTGTCCAAAACTTTTTCCGATAAATGTCTGTTTTTTCCAGTTTTCAAAATCCTCGACAACCGTAAAAATGCTATCTGCGAGATTAATGTTGTTCGTTGTCGCACCTTCATTCAATCCGGTTTCCATCTGGTACGAGAACTTTCCAAAATAGCCTTCGACAAAAGCGTAATGCACGCCCGCAGGCAAATCATTAAATTCAAAGTTTCCGTTTGCATCCGTAACAACAGACTTATCCAAAATGGAAACAGTTGCACCTTCTACAGCAGCACCGTTATTCGTTATTGATCCCTTAAGGGATTCGCTTGCCGCAATAGAAAGGGTTTGTTCGGGACTACGTTCGAGATTGACCCAGCGCATTGTAGATAATGAGTCGCCCGAACGCGTTTCCAAAAGCTGGACAGGCGCTTTTTCACCAAGAACAGCGGACCTAATTTCAAGAACACCATTGTTATCCAAAGAATCTTCATACGCCACATGCATGGAGTCTTCGTCCAAAATCCACACACGGGCAAGCGCATTCACCAAAGGTTTCCCATGATTTGTCGCCGTGATAATCCCTGCAATTTCAGTTTCACCAGCATTACTACCCGTGCCGTTTGCGATGTCAGAATTTCCGCTACAACCAACAAGCGAAATACAAAGGATTGCGACAAAAGCCACAACACCCAAAGGGAATACCCAAACCAGTTTTCGTAAAACATTACGGAGGTACATTACTTTACCTCCTTGACTTTGGCGCGGTTCACCAACTGAAACCCTACATGGCAAACACGGTCTGGATTTTTCTCTTCACGAGATAACGCAAGAATTTTTTCGCGAAGTTTCGCAATTTCTTCGCGGACTTTTTCAAAGCTTTCTTTAGACAAACTGCACGTAACACTCGTAACGCTGCGGTCATCACTAGTGAACAGATCATAAACTTCACTATTCACTTCAAGATTTTTTAGATGGTATTTGCGTAAAATCGTAGAACGCACGCGAGGCGGAGTTGAAACAATAGGCTGTTCCACACGATATACACCATTTTCATCTAACGTAACGAATCCCGATTCCATCAAATAGCGAATACCACTTTCCACCTGAGGAGCGCGAAGCACTGGCGTAAACATGCGTCCAATTTTTTCCGCCGGCATATTGGGCGGAAGCAGAGGGAGCAAGTCGCGCAACACGGGATAGTACCATTTCGAGAAAAACTTGAGCGAAGAATCCTGCAGAGCAAATTCCTGATTGTTCGCACGGACCGCAAGGAGCTTTCGCAACAATTCTTCGCGTACATCTACATTCTTTTCGTTACCGAAGCGCACCAAATCGAGAAAGTAATCCGATTCATCATCGGGAAGTCCCCACGACTTGGCGATATTTTTCGCATTCGCAACGGACAGCGGGCGCGAGCCATCTAGGATTCGGCTGAAAAACGCAGAACCGGAAACACCCGCATTTTCTTGAATCGCTCGGAGCGAAAGGCCCTTTGACTGCATTGTTTCCAAAACAGCGCGAATAAAATCGCGGTAATCAAAATACATAAATACACTAATTTTGGAAACATCTATCATATTTCCAAATATAAGTAATTATCATCAATTTTTCAATGTAAATTTTTATATATAATTTACAAAATACATAATTTTTGGAAACACATTTTAAGGCTTCAGTTGCTCGTACATGACCTCAATCCACTCGGGACTGCGGGCGATTGATTCCACCCAAATTTCATCGAGTGCGCCGTTCCAGGTTTCAGTCTCGATTTCATCGCCACCGATGCGGAAGGGGACGTTACGATTCAGCTCGTTCGGCACAAATTCCCCTGCAAATTCAGTTCCATCGGAACCCGCAATTGCTATAGGTTCGCCATTCACATACATGCTCACCTTGTGATTCTTGGAAACGAGCACAAGGAAAGCCCACTCCCCGACAGGCACGGATGTTGAATCCCCGAAATACACCGCCTCGGGGCTGCCCGGCATACTTTTCATCACGGCAAACGTTCCGCTATTCACCTCGTAATGCCACTGGAATCGCGAAGTTGAATCGCTCCAATAATCACGCTGGCTAAACAGCACTTGGTGTTCGCCATTGGGACCATTCCACTTCGTCCATAACGACAGCGTAAAGTCGCCATCTGTAGGGTCAAGCGTATCGAGGTCGATAAATTGGCCAGGTAAAAGTAAAATAGCCTTTTCGTACCCGCGAATTCCTTCCACACGCACCACACTATCAGCAAGCGTAGAATCGTTGTCGTAAACAACAGCGTTTTGTTCCACGTAATGCAACTGTAACGGGATTTCCCTTCGCTTATCTTCTGAAACAAAATTCGGCGCATAAGTCACAATTCCATAGTCATAGCCCAAATCCCGGCTAGTCATGTAACCGTCATTACCTTCCAAAATTTCGAGCGGCGGGAGCGATATCGTATCACGGGAATCAGTCGTAGCAAAGTGAAGGCGTCCCTTCGCCGTATCGCCTTCCACATAAAACAATTCCATACGCCTACCGGAAGGCACTTTTTCAAGCGTAAAGTGACCATTTTCGTCAAGTTCTGAAACAATATCCGTAGCAGCCAACCGCACATAGCCCGAAGACTTTCCGTCAAGGCTACCCTTCAGCGTTCTAGGCTTCTCAATTTGCATCATGTAGTACCCTTCTAGCCCCATGCCACCGACAAGCAAGGAAAGGCCTTCGTGTTCTGCATAAAGGAACATGTTCGAGCCAGCATTCTCGAAGCCGCTATACGTCTTCCTGCGGTTTATGTAAGCGGAATCATGCATTATCACACATTCGCGTTCCAACTCAAAACTGAAATGACCTACAGAATCGGAAACCGTTTCGACAGAATCTCGGAAGTCCTCCTTATTATTCGAATAAAAGCCATCTGTATAAAGCACCACACGGGCATGGGCGACACCATTGCCCTGCACGTCAATAACTTCGCCAGCAATCAATTCGTATTCAGGCGGTTTTACAACGGAATTTCCGATATCGGTCACGCCACCGGCGACATCCTCGCTACTTGAGCACGCTAAGAACGTCAAAGAAATCGCAAGCGACATCACGCACGCAACGCAATTACGCGACAACTTTAGATAAACTTGTCTATTTTTCATTTTCCGCCTCCTTCCCTATTTTCTTGCTCATCGGGAACGCCACAAGCATCATTTCGTAAACGCGTTCCACTTCCGAATCATTTGCCGCACGGGCAATAATTTTCTTGCGGGCTTCTTCCAGCACCTCTACCGCATAATTGTAGGATTTTTCGCTCATCGCAAGAGTCGTGAACGCCGCAAAGCGTTCGTTTTTGGGCATAGATTCCACGGCACCCACCGCATGCTGCATATACTCATGACGGATGCGTCGCAACGCCATTGGCGGAATTTCCGAAGCATCAAGCATTTGCGATGTTTCGACATAGCGTTCACCCTCTTTTTTCAAGAGTCCCCATTCCAGCAGCTTTTTCACCGCATCGCGTGCCTCGTCCGTCGTTATCTGCGGCACAACCGAACGCGCAAGCACACGGAAGTCACCATTCCAATCCGATGACACCGCCAATTCGCGTACAATCGGGTAATACCATTTTTCGAAGTATCCCTGTTCACGCGTCGTGACATGTGTAAATTCTATCTGCTTACGAATCTGTACAATTTGATTCCAGGCACGTTCGCGTGCGTCAACTTGTTGCGCCTGGTTGTACTGCACCAGCACCTCGAAATACGTCTTTTGCAACGGTTCGAATTCCATCGCCTTTGAAATTTTTTCGATAGATTTCGGGGTCAAATTGAAGCGCCCACGGATAACATTCAGGCAATAAGAAGAACTACTGAAGCCAGCCTTTGCTGCAAAAAATCGATGCGAAAACACCGACCGCATTTTCTTCTGTTCCTCAAAATAGTCTTGCAGGAACTTGCGGAAGTCGTCATAGTCAAACAGATGTTCAAGCGCAATGCACATGGTTTTAAACTAGAAAATTTTTACACAAAAATCAATAAAATACACAAAATTACAATTAAATCAATATATTTCATTAATTATTCTTACACATTTACACACTTCCAACACAGAAAATCATTCCATTTTTCTTAAAAACTTGCACTAGGGCACACCAAAAATTATTTCTCTAAATAGCATAAAAATGGAGTGTGTTATGCAAAAAAGTTGTTTGGGATGGATTCCGGGCACGGCATTGACGTTCGCCCTAAGCATTAACGTTTACGCGGCACCTGGCGATGCCTACACTTGGCCCGGCTATCGTTCAGATTTGGATTACGATACCAAATCGAACCTAGGCGAAATCAAGCCGCCGACCAAGTTCAACAACAATTGTTCGGGCGTTACCGGAAAGAAGGCCGGTAAGTGGTGGGCGTTTTACTGGGGCAAGGATCGCGACAGCCGCATTACCGACGTGACGATTGATTCGATCCTCAAGAAGTACGATACCGATTTCGAGTATCTGTACAATGAGATGGGATGGGCGCCGGATGCCCAAGCGCAAGAAGGCCAGTACAGCGCAGTTTATTACTACGGCTCGGGTACGTGTGCCGGTGGCGCAAAGACGGATACTACGGGCGGTTGGCAAACATGGGTAGCAGGCTACACGGCCGTGGCCGCTTCGTTCTATCCGCTGTATAGCTTCAATACGAGTTGCCCTTACCGTGATCGCGTGGCGCAGATGGATGCGATGATTCACGAGGGAATACACTCGATGACGAACGGTTACCCCGGCGCAAAGGATGCGCATTGGTTCCAGGAAGCGGGTAACACCTGGATTCAGCAGGATATGTTCAGCCACCGCGATGGTGTATACAGCGGTATGGGATTTCTGAATGCGGCGACGGTTATTGCGCCGTTTATGCCTATTGAAACCTATTCGGGCTGGCTGATTGACGGCACCTTCGGTGGTCCTGGCGGCGGTGCCGATGGCGGTGGCGTGACCGGTAAGAACCAGCGTTACCTGTTGGGAGGCTCGCAGTACAGCAACATTTTCCCGACGTTTATCGGAACATGGATCGGTACGGGTGCGGTGCGCTGGATTTACGGAAACGCTTACGGCAAGACCAAGTACCTGCTTGAAACTTACGGTCTCGACAAGGGTCTTGGCGATGCGGGCGTGCGCAGGCTCATTACCGAATTCCGCGCAAGGCTTGCAATGCTAGACATGAAAAAATGGTCCGGCGAAATCAGGAACCTGCTGAATCAGCATTTCGGAAGCGACACCTACTGGGAACAGGACATGTGGGACAACAACAGGAAAAGCTACACCTGGACCATGACGCCTTACCAGACGGTAACGGAAAGCAACGGTTACCTTGTACCGAATCAGGAAACAACTCCGGGATGGTCGGGCTCGAATGTGGTGCCGCTGAAGGTACAAAGCGGCGCTAAAGAAGTGACGGTGAGTTTCTACCCGAACGGCGCAAATTCCAATAACAAGAACATGAATTTCTTGCTGTGCTACCGCGCGACCGACGGTACACCTGTGTACAGCGAACCCATTACGGGCGAAGGTTCCGCGACGCTTCGCCTAGACAAGACGCCTTCTTCGACGAACGGCACGCCGATGGTTTTTGCGGTCATCGTGAATACCGATTACCAGTACACTGGCAACACGGGAATTCGCAAGCTGCATTACGATTATAAGTTGAAGCCCGAAGCTGGCGTAAGCGGCGCAGGGGCGGCAAACGTCAAGTATTACAATGACTTTAAACTGGATTACAAGTGGCCTGAAATCGGCGAAACCCCGGTTGCGTCCAGTAGCTCTGTAGCTTCGAGCAGCTCTGTCGCTCCCGCAAGCTCTAGCAGTGAAAAGCCCGCGAATTCCAGCAGTTCCGCAAAAATCGTCACGGACGGCGCAACCACATACAACATCACAGCAACACTTCCGATTGACGACAACTACGCCACCGTTTCTGCAAAATTCAACGCTAGCGAGGTTGCGAAGAAACTCGGACTCACCACAGCAACGCTCACACAGGCACAATTCTTCGCACTTGAAAACGACGGGAACATCGTCACCAACAGCACGACAAACACACCGGGCCATTGGTTTAGCAAAGATGGCAAAGTCGTTGAATGGGGCGAAACCGCCTATGTATTCAGCGAAGCAGATTTATCAAGCGGAACTATCGCAATAGGCCACTACCCCAACCGAGTCAGCAACGGCGAAAAGTTCAACTTTACGCAAGGGCTCTCGTACAACGGGAAAACGGTTCTTTTCAAAGTCACGATCAGCATCACCAACGAAACTGGAAGCGACGAAGGTGGAAAGACCACAGCTCTGATGTACGGACTTGATAAAGTTTCGACACACATGAACCTCGCCCTCCGTAATGGAAATCTCGAAATCCGTTACACGCTCCCTCAGCGCGACAATGTAAAAATCAGCCTATTCAATGGATTCGGAGCATTACTTGCACAAGAAATCACGGGAATGCAAAACGCAGGCACGCACACGCGCTCGCTCAACATGAGTCAAATGCCGCGCGGCACCTACATCGTAAAAATCACGACGGGCAGCTATCGCGAAGCAAGACCAATTAACATCACAAGATAAACGAGCAAAAAGCACTGCACCTCGGCGAATGCCGGGGTGTTTTCATAGGCAAAGCAGTTGTCCGCAGACAACGAGAAATCGAGCTCATTAGGCACACCACCAATATCCAGGTTTATATTAATCTTGCCGGATTATTGTTGTTTGGTTATTCGGCTAAAAAAGGGATAGGATATGAACAAAATTTGGTGTTTGGGATTGTCCCTAGCGCTTGGGCTAGGGAGTGCGCAGGCGGCTCGCCAGATGGAATGGCTGAACCGCGGTTTGGTCGCCGTAAAGACGACTAACGGAGTTTTCCTCAGTTGGCGAGTTCTCGGAACAGACGGTAATACGACCGGCTTTAACCTGTACCGCGATGGCGAGAAAATCGCCAGTTTTACGGGCTCACAAGCAAGCAACTATACCGACGCGAAAGGGACGGCCTCGAGCAGGTATTCCGTAAAGGCTGTTGTCGGCGGCAAAGAAATAGCGGCTGACGCTGCAGTTTCTGTTTGGAGTAATCAATATCTGACCGTAAATCTTGACCGTCCGAATGGTGGGAGCGATTACACCTACAGCCCGAACGATATCGCGGTAGGCGATGTAGACGGCGATGGAGAATTTGAGCTGATTCTCAAGTGGGATCCGAGCAATTCTAAAGACAATTCGCAGAAGGGCAAAACCGGCAACGTCATCATCGATTGCTACAAAATGAATGGCAAAAAGTTGTGGCGCGTTGACCTCGGCGTAAATATTCGCGCAGGGGCACATTACACGCAGATGCTCGTGGGCGACTATGATGGCGACGGCAAGACAGAATTTGCCGTAAAAACAGCGCCCGGAACAAAGGACGGTAGCGGCAATTACTTGTCACTCGGTTCTGCAAAAGGCGCAGACCACAGCAAGGATTACAGAAACTCGAACGGCTATATTCTTTCGGGACCTGAATGGCTCACGATTTTCAACGGCGAAACAGGTAAGGAAATGGCGACGGTCGATTACAATCCAGGTCGTGGCACCGTCAAGAGCTGGGGCGATAGCTACGGTAACCGCGTGGATCGATTCCTCGCAACAAACGCCTACCTCGATGGCAAAAAGCCGAGCATGGTGTTTCAGCGCGGTTACTACACCCGCATGGCAATTACCGCCTACGATTGGGACGGTAAAACGCTTTCGCAACGCTGGTATTACAACGCAGCAACAAGCGGACAGGAATGTTACGGGCAAGGCAATCACAACATTTCCGCAGGCGACGTGGATGGCGACGGTTTCGATGAAATCATTGAAGGAAGTTGCGCCGTTGACCACGATGGAAAATTCATGTACCGCACAGGCAAGGGCCACGGCGATGCCATGCACTTGAGCGATCTCGACCCCGACAACCCCGGTCTTGAAGTTTGGCAAGTTCACGAAGAAAAGCCCTACGGATACGATTTGCACGATGCCCGCACCGGCAAGCTACTTTTTAACGAAAAGAGTTCGGGCGATAACGGGCGCGGTGTCGCAGGCGATGTGGATTCGCTAAACCGTGGACACGAACTTTGGTCTGCCGCTAATTGGAACACCTATACCGTAAAAGGAAAAATTTGGAAAGCAGACAAGCGCCCCGCTTATAACTTCCGTATTTATTGGGATGGCGACTTGCTTGATGAACTGTTGGACAATACGACTATCAGCAAGTGGGACCATGCAAAGCAACAGAGCAATACACTTTTCCAGATGCAGGGCAACAGTTGCAATACCACCAAGGCGACACCGAATTTCAGCGGTGATATTTTAGGCGACTGGCGCGAAGAAGTCATTTTGCACGATGGCGCATCCAAGCTCTACATCTACACAACTACGATTCCAACAGAACATCGAATGTACACGCTTGCGCACGACCCGATTTACCGTCTCGGCATGAGCTGGCAAAACACCGCCTACAATCAACCTCTGCATTTGGGATTTTGGTTATACGGCAATAAGGACAAGTTCCCGACGCCTGACATTACGCTCGTCGGCGACCATACACCGAAACCCGCCGCGATTATCAAGCAGGGCGCAGGTTCCAGCAGCCAAGCCATTGCGCTTGGGGATTCAATTGTTCCGTTCACTTTTGCAATCCAGAATGCCGATGGCGCAACTGTTGAAAATCTCCCTGCAGGCGTAAGCGCAAAATGGAACGCACAGACAAATTCGCTATACTTCAGCGGAACGCCAACCGTCAGCGGAGAATTCACCTACACGATCACCACAAAGGGAGGCAACGCGGAATACGGCGAAGCAACCCGCAGCGGGAAATTTACCATTGACGATCCGAACGCTAAAACAACTTCGCTAAAGCCTCGTACGGAAAGAGCTTTGCTGAACGGTTCTAGACACGTTTATGATTTGCGAGGACGTCTTGTGAAACAACGTAAACATCGTGGTTTTTATCTAACAAGATAACGACAGCCAATCCAACACCCAACCCATCCTCCCCCCGGCGAATGTCGAGGGGAGAACTTTTGTTAACTAGTATTTTTGCAAAGCCGACTCGTAACGGTTCACGCGTTCAGTAAGCCAGCTTTTGAGGCTTTGAACTTCGTCAATGTAACTGCGGACAGGTGTCCATTTTATCGCATCATTTTCAAGAGCCTTTTGTGTTTGCACCATATAATCGTCTAGCTTTGAAAATACATCAGCCAGAATACTTGTTTTAAGCTGCCCCCAGCGAGCCTTGTAATCAGCCAGGAAATATTCATTTGCAAACAAGTTTATAAAGAATCCGGAAACCGCCCGATTTCTATGTAAAATCCAGTCCTGATCAACAAAGTATTTCTTGGTATCTTCATCCCAGCTATAAGCAAGCCCACCATCAAAATCCCATACAGGCCCCATATGATACAAACCCGAAGAATCCTTATACAAATACATACTGCGCGGGGCTTCTAATTCAACATTGTGCGTCAATTCCTGCAAGATTAGAAAATCCATAAAGCTGCTGATATCCATGAGTTTTTGAACGCTGTCATAGTCGGAATTTGCAATGGCCTGTTCCAAAACTGCAAGGTTCGCAGATATGGTATCGATTTGCGTTGCGGTCACATTTTTAGGGTACTTGACGGCAACAGGCAACTTGTAAATTTTGCTATAGAAATTATTCGTGGCACTCGGCGAAAGTTCCGGTCCATCATCCTTGTCAAGACTCAGCAATACCCCTCCATTACCCGTATTGACTCGCGATACCCCATGTTCAATTTGCTCGGTAAGTTGATAGATGCCCATATACTCGCCATTGATTTCAACTTCGACAAATCGGTTGGCGTTCACAAAAGCGAAGCTCCCCATGTAACGCGCCATATCAAAAGCAACCGCATTCATGAATTTGCTTTGATCGCGATAATTCGCAAGCAACACCCAATCTTTATTGGCAGGGAGTCCGAGAACAGAAGTCTTTGCATCAAGTTTGACGCGGTAAGGCTTTTTAGGGTACCAGAGGCGCGTAGAATTTCCACGAGTTCGGATTTTACCACTTGCAGGGGCTAAATCCTCATAAATTCCGTTCCCAGCAATTTCAACAGAACAAAGAGCGTAGGCGCTATCGACATTTGCAGAATCATAAGTTATAATACGAATGTAAGGAACTCCGTTATTGGGAGGCGAAGGGAGAACCGAAGATGAGGATTGTACGGGAACCCGCGAAGATGACGATTGCGCGATTACCGATGAGGAGGACGACTGCGTGATTATTGACGAGGACTGTATAATCGTCAAAGAAGATGAACTTTGCAAAAGTTCACTGGACGAACTCTGGGCTTCGCCGCCAAACGAAACGAGCAATTCGTTCGGCGAAATGAAATTCACCGATTCAGAGTTTCCGCAAGCAAAAAGAAATAGCGGGAAAAGAAGGGCAACGCCCTTCGCAAAGTTACAAACATATCCCATAAACAACACCTCTAAAGGAAAATAGATTTTTTGTTGATTAAAACAAGGAATCTTGAATTTTTCCGTGTAAAAGGTGTTTAAATGGGCTTTCCTGCTTCTAATATACCTTCGCTTATTCCCTGTTGATGCGGAATGTCTTTTGCACGTTTTTGCCGTGGATGCGAACTAGACGACTATCCAAGCCAACATAAAGAACCAAATCTTTCGCCGCAATAAACGACGCAACATCCTTGGTGGATTTTTTGGATTTGCAAGCCGTCACAATCTGCTCCGCACCCTTAACAGAATCGGGAACCGTCGTAAAAGTAAGGTAGCGTAGTCCACGGACAACCTTAATTTTCAAGAGCTCTACCCTCGATATTGAATCGAGGGTATTTTTATATGCAACAGGGAGTATGTTATGGGATATTTTAAATCAATGTTGGTTTTGGGACTCGCTGCGCATGCCTTCGCGGGTTCGCCAATCGTCAAAGTTGATTTCGACATGAGCGGACGCAATTCGAGCGAGGTGACAGAGCCGAATTATGTGCCGTGGGTAGTTTCGGGAGTCACTTCCAAGGATACGACGATTTCTGGTGTAAAAATTGGAATTGCCGGTAGCGGAAATCTCAAGGCGAACTGGTACAAAGCCGGAGTGCAATCACCTTCCTATGCAAAACTAGTGTGCGATGGTGTGATGGTCGAAGGCGGCGGAAACATTACTCTCACGTTCTCAAATCTTGCTGCAGGGACGCACAGCCTCCTTTTGTACCTGAACAATGTCGATGGCGTTGCGGCAAGCAACAGCATTGATGTCTATGTGAACAATTTGAAGCAAGCCTCGGTCAAACCAACAAATCGAGCGCTTTCGACTTCCGAATCAGCAATCGCGTATGTAACTTTTTCCGTGAGCGGCGCAAGCGCATCGACTGCCATAAAGCTAAACACGAGTACGATTACCCTGAATGGTTTTGAATTGAATGTTCCCAATGTGGCAGCACAGGCAACAAGTCCTTCTCCGACGGATTTGGATTACCACGCACCACATGAAAACGGAGCTTTGACACTTTCATGGACTGCAGCGAAATCCGCAAAAAAACATCAGGTTTATTTTGGTACGGATTCAGCAACGGTTTTAAAGGCGACAGCCTCGACAGCCGACGTTTACAAAGGCGAGCAGACGGCAGCGACATACAAAGTTTCGGACACAAATCCATTGCAGACCTACTATTGGCGCGTGGATGAAGTTGATGCGAATGGAACGGTTACGGCAGGAAATATCTGGTCATTCAAACCAGGGCGTTTAGCGTTTGAAGGAGCCGAGGGCTATGGTCGTAACGCGGTCGGTGGCCGTGGCGGAAAAGTCGTGTACGTAACAAATCTGAACGACGATGGCGCCGGCAGTTTGCGCGAAGCGTGTACAGCAGATATCGGTCCACGAACCATCATGTTCAAAGTCGCAGGCGTAATACAACTCAAAAGTCGTTTGGTCTGCAATCAGGACTATGTGACGATTGCTGGGCAGACAGCTCCGGGTAAAGGAATTACAATCAAAAGCGCTCCCATCGGCTTTACAGGCAAAGATATGGTTATCCGCTTCATGCGCGTGCGCCTGGGTTACGGAGCCACTTACGACGGCATGGGGCTCACCGGCGGCGACCACAGCATTCTTGATCACGCAAGTATCAGCTGGACAATTGACGAAGCTTTTTCTAGTCGCGGCGGCAAAAACCTGACGCTACAACGCACTTTGATTTCGGAAGCCTTGGATGTCGCAGACCACCAAAATTATGCAGCAGGAACAGGACATGGATACGCAGCAACAATCGGCGGCGACATCGGGAGTTTCCACCACAACTTGCTGGCGCACAACGCAGGGCGCAATTGGAGTCTTGGCGGTGGGCTAGACGGTAACGGCTATTATGCAGGTCGCCTGGACATTTTTAACAACGTGGTCTACAATTGGAAAAGTCGCGTGACCGATGGCGGAGCGCACGAAGTAAACTTCGTCGGCAATTACTACAAGGAAGGCGCAGGCACAGCTCTTCACGGCTATACGTTGCGCGCCCAATTTGAAGGAACTGGCAAAGGTTCGCAAGCTTACTATTACCACAACAACATTTTGCAAGCCGCAAACGGTTCATTCACTTGCAATGGGAACAACGACAACTGCGGACGCGAATACACACTGAGCGGCGGGCAAGTTCTCGATTGGGAACCATGGAACAGCAAACCTTTCTTCGCCTCTTACGCCACTGTACAAAGCGCATCGGCAGCATACAAGGACGTGCTGAGCGATGTAGGCCAAACCATGCCCATTCTCGACAATCATGACCAGCGCATGATCAGGGAAACCAAAAACGGAACTTACAGCGTCGTGGGTTCTGTCGGCAAAACCAAAGGAATTCCCGACCGCGAAACGGACGCAGTTGACACAGCGAATATCAAGGGCTGGGAACCCTACCCGAGTGTGAGCTGGGCAGACGATTATGACAGCGACCTCGACGGTCTTCCGGACTGGTGGGAAAATATGTACGGTTACAATCCGAAATCCAAGAGCGGTGACTTTAGCGACGCAAACAAAGACCGATTGGGTGACGGCTGGACTGAACTCGAACGTTATCTTGAATGGATGGCTCGCGCCCACTATACTTTTGCAAAAGGTGAAACCCAAGTCATTGACCTTGCTCAATTTACCAAGGGCTACGACAACGGCTCCTATACCGTGAACGCCCCGACAGGCGTTACCGCAACCGTGAGCGGATCCAAACTCACCATAAAACTCGCCAACAACTTCGGCGGCGTGGGCTATATCAAGTTTACGCTCAAGGACAATGCTGGCGACACCTTTAGCCGCAACATCGGCGTGACGCAACAGCTCGCAATATCAACTATTGTTGCAGGAGACTCCACCGAAGTCGGAGATTCAACAACTACCGCAATTATGAATCGACAAGCGGCAAACCGCAATGATTTACGTCTGTTCCCTCGCAAGCAAGGTTTCCACGACTTGAAAGGCCGCCGCTTCGAAAAGCAAATTCCATACAGAGTAATGTTTTAAATATTCTCATCAACCTAACCAAAACACCTCGGCGAACGCCGAGGTGTTTCGTTGTAGGATTTGATAGAGAGAAAAATTATTTTCCGCCGACAGGGAACAGCGCAAATTGCAACTGAAAAACT
Organism: Fibrobacter sp. UWB13; assembly: GCF_900177805.1. Classification (NCBI taxonomy): domain Bacteria; kingdom Pseudomonadati; phylum Fibrobacterota; class Fibrobacteria; order Fibrobacterales; family Fibrobacteraceae; genus Fibrobacter; species Fibrobacter sp. UWB13. The sequence continues at coordinate 1,851,407 of NZ_FXAX01000001.1, forward strand.
TTATCTGAATTCTTATCTTCTTCGGCGATGAGCGCAATTTCCTTGCGGAAGGCGTTGATGCGCTCTACGATGCGTTCGTAACCTTCCTGGCTAATGCCTAGCGTAAGCCCAGAAACATGACGCGAGCCCGGCGGGTCGCGATCAATAGAATCCGCAGCAAGCTTTAGACAATGCTGGTGGAAACCGCGCAGCGCAAGTTTTGACGTGCGATCCCCCGTGCTAATCGCGCTCTCGGTGAGCACGTATTTGCCGTCATCCCCTTTCTTGATAAGTTCACAGTCTTCGAGCAACTTGACCGATTTTTTTGCCTCGTCCGCCGTCACATGCGGGTGGACCATTTTCGCAAGCGCTTCGTAATCGCCATCAAAACCGAACATGCCGATAAGACTGCGAATAATCAGGTGCCGCCAATGCGAATACACCATGTACTGCGCATGCCCGAGAATATGCTGTTTCTCGGAAAAGCGCACCACCTTGAGCGCCGCCTGCATTTCTTCAAACGCAGCATTGCGCTCCTCCATCGTATCCGCCTGATTGAACTTCACAAGCCCAATAAAAAACTCGGTCTCGTGCTTGCCCAGGCGCAGCCCAGAAGCCACTTTCGGGATGCTCGCGCTCGAAAGATTTTTGTCACCGTTCATCACGCGACTGATGAAATCTTTGGCCTTGAACCCGATTTTATCCGAGAAAACGCGGAGCGAAAAGGCAGGGTTCGCCTCCTTCTTTGCGCTATAATAATCCTTCAAAAACTCCCGGTAGTCCAGGTATTCGAAGATTTTTTTCCCTAGTTTCTTTTCGCCCATGCCATAAATGTAAGAAAATTATGTTTTGCGGGGTATAAAAAAGCGACTTTAGCGTTGTCCAGAAACAACGAGAAATCAGCTTTCACGAGAAAAGCGCTTTGAAGTGCGCGCCGCAAGATATAGATTATGGGTATGGGGGAATAATCCCCCTAATTGCAGCCCGCTTCGCGGTCTTCCATTACCCCCAATGCGGGCTTCAGACGCCAGCCCGCAACGCCTGGCTTAATTGCTATAAAGGGATGGAACAAGCCAAAAGTTGGGTAATCGCAAAAAAAGTGAGGAACAATGGGTATGAAAGGTTTTGGTCAAATAGCGCTTGCAAGCGTTGTCTCAATTTTCGGAATTTCCGCAGTACATGCGGCAGATGCGGCTGCAAAAATTCAAGCCTCTGAAGTCGTTACGCTCCCGTCCGACGCCGCTTACGGCGGTGGCGACAAAGTCGGTTCACAGCTGATTGCCGCCACGTACAACGCCGGGAAAGGCCCAGGCATTTGGATTGTCGCCGATGGCGGTTACAGGCTCTACCACAACGGTTCACTCCTCGCCGAAGATAATCAGGCAGGCCGAGTACGCTTTATCCCGATGACATTCCTGCCCGGCGAAAACGCCATTTCTGTCGTGAGCGTGAACGGCAAAGGCGCCCCGGGCGTTCTCGTGCAAATCGACGACCTCGACAAATCTTACTATTCCGGCAGTGGCTGGAAGTCAAAGCCCGTTGTCAGCAACAACTCCTGGAAAAACAAGGGCCGCGACCTCTCGCAATGGGGAGGCGCCACAACGCTTTCTTACGCAAACAACAAGCTCCCGAGTGGCGGTGCGCTCGGAAACTTCGCCGCAAACACACAAGCGAAATGGATTTGGACAAGCGATGAATCCGACCCGACAGCAGTGCTCCTTTTCACGTTCAACGTGAAAGCCGAAGGCTTTGGCGTATCCACAACGGGTGGCGACGCAGGCAAAGTCGTCATTGCAAGCGATTCCGCAAGCATCCGCAAGTACTTGCAGAGCAACGATGCGGTCACGATTCTCGTGCCCGAAGGCACTTACGACTTCAGGCGGATGCGCAATGCGGTGACCGAGGCGAATGCGGCCGGACGTACCTGGTGCCGCACGACTTGCGGCGAGACGAACCGCGTGACGGGCAAGACGAACAAGTTCTACCGTATCGCCTTCGAGAAAAACAGTTGCGCGAGCCTCGGCGAATCCGGACTTGAAATCGTGAAGGAATCGGACAATCTGCAGGCGTGGAGCAACTGGATTACCACCAAGCCTAACAAGAGTCTTGTGGGCATGGGCCGTGGCGCAAATCTCCGCGGAGCATCCATCGCCGTGCGCAGTAACGAAGGTTCTGGGAACCACATCTACCGCAACCTCGCCATTTACGATGTGAACCCGCACTTGATCGAAGGCGGCGACGGCCTTGAAACCGTAGGCACCGCCAGCAAGCACGTAGACAAATTTTGGGCCGACCATATCAGCTACAAATGGATTTCCGATGGCATGGATATGGAATTTGTTGACAACGCCACCATCAGTTATCTCGATTTTGACGGAGCCAACGAATACAACTGCTGGGGTACCGACCCTTACATGGCTCTCGTTGAAGACGCCCATTTAACTTACGCCAACAACTACTGGCACAACACTTACGGTCGCGTCCCGAAAGTCACCGGTGAAAACAACGGCTCGCAAGTTCATTTGTACAATCAGTACGTTGATTACAACCGATTCTTTGTCGCAGGCGCAAACGGTCACAGCGCAAACGCCAAGGCTTATGTGCGCTACGAAAACAGCTACATCAGCGATGGTCAAGGCTACCTCGCCGAATGGGGCGATAACGGCTACGTTTACTTTAGCGGAGTTACGTTCGGGAACGGCACCAAGCAACAGCACCGCTACAACGGCACCGTGAAGCAAGGCATTCCGCAGGCAGAAACATTCAACCCGAGCTACAGTTTTGAAAAGCGCAATGTCGCAGACCTTCCGAAAGAAATCCCGAACCTCTCGGGCGTGGGCGGACGCTACGGCAAAATGCCCGAATACAACCAGGGCTTCGGTCAAAGCAACAAGGCTGCAAGCGTAACGCTCACCGCACCTGCCGCTGGCGCAAAAATCACTGCAAGCGCAGACGTAACCTTAAAAGCCGACGCCAAGGATAACGACGGCTCCGTGAAAAGCGTAGCATTCTACGTCGGCAACACGCTCGTTGGAACATCGACCACTGCGCCGTACCAGGTCACCGCCAAGAATCTCGCCTCAGGCACACATTCCGCAGTCGCCGTCGTGACGGACAATTCCGGACTCACATGGATGTCTGAATACGTGACGTTCACCGTCGAAAGCGCAGCAGAATCTAGCAGTTCAACAGTCGCTGAATCCAGCTCTAGCGAAGTTTCTTCATCGAGCGTCGCGGAATCTAGCTCCAGTGCGACACCCGCAAGCAGCTCCAGCGAAGGGACCATCGGCATCGCCTCCCCCATGCAGCGCGCGACCGAAGCCGAAGCAGGCTTCTACCGCATCTTTGACATTCAGGGTCGCCCGCTGTACTCCGGCAACAGCAAGCCCGCCAGGATGCCCGCTGCGCACGTCATCGTGATTGAATACTCCAAAACAGGCAAAACATTACGCCACTATATCCAATAACGATTACTATAGCGATTAATAGCCCTCCCGCTTTTAGCAAATCTTATATATATTGGTATCAATGAAGTTCTGCAAAAACATATTGGCTGTTTCGATTGCGTCCACCGCAATTTTTGGAGGTTGCTCCTCCGACAGCCAAATTGCAGGCAACAGCGCCGAGACGGGTTCTCCTGAACTCGCCGGCATTTTCCTTTTGGATAACGGCAAGCCCGCCGCATTTGCGCGCGTGCATTGCGTCCCTAGCGACTTTGACGCGGCCTCAGGCGAGCTCCCCGCCGCCTACACCACGGATACGGATTCCACAGGCTACTACAGCCTCGATTCCATTCCTGCAGGCACTTACGCCGTCGAAACTTTCCATGAAGAATCCGGCAAGCGGTTCCTCGTACAAAACGTAAGCATCACCGAAGACGATTCCATCGCCGTTAGCGACACACTCCGCGCACCAGGCTCTGTCGAAATCGCGTTCAACAGCCTCATTGAAGACGGCACGTCCGCCATGGTCACAATCCCCGGAACAACCATCTTACGCAAAGTGATCGTTCACGCGCAAAAGGCCATTATCGACAGCTTGCCCACCGACACGCTTGGTCTCAGAATTTATATAGAAAACGACACGTTGGATTACGGGGATGTCTTCGTCAAATCAGATACGACCGTCCAGACGCTCGTCAACTATCCACTCATCGAATACACGTTCGTCGCCCCGCTTGCACTCCCCGAAGGCGAAGACACTCTCTCGTCTTTTGTGAGCGACATTCCGCTTGCGCTCCGCCTGACTGCAGAAAACAGCGACATCGATACACTCGCTCGCTTGCAAGGCCGCTGGGAAGTTGTACGCATTTCAAAAGATGGCAAGCGCAGCAAAAAGCTCCCGATTGTGAATTCAGTCCTTGACGAAAAAGAAGCTATTTTCTGGGTAAGCGTGGATTCTCTAAACGTTTCCGACTCACTCGAACTTTCATTCAACAACGCGCTTGAACCAGGTTACGCTCACGACGTATTCCCGACCAACCGCAGCTATTCGCTCGTGTACCATTTCGATAGCGAAACCGACATCAAGGACGATGCCGAAAAGGGCTATTTCGACGGATCGCTAACCGCCGCAGAAACGGGAACCGAAACGGTGGCAAATCTCAACGCAGACGGTGTACTCGGCACATCCATTACGCTAGACGCAACAACTTCAATCATCGCGACAAACTCCGCCAAGATAGACTCCACTCGCAAGGTTAATTTGTCCTTTGACGGCAAGCAATTCTGTTTTTCGCTGTGGGTCAATCTCGAATCGCTAAAGCAACAGACCATCTTTGAAAAAAATGATGAATACGCACTCCGCTACTCACCTGAACAAGGCTTTGTCGTAGAATTCTATCACATCGCCACAGAAAATGCCGCCGATGAAGGTGCCACAGACACCGCAAGTTACAAACAAACGTGGGCGTCAGGCACAAAAGGAATTGAAGCAGGCAAATGGATATTCATTGCATTCAGCAAGCATTCCATACCGCAAACAAATTACTTTATCAACAGTGCACCAATCGAAGCCGAAGAAACCCGCAGCGATTGGGATGGCAACCGAGAATTTGCAGACTTTAAAATCGGCGGATTCAACGGGAAAATAGACGAGCTCATGCTCGGTAGCGCATTCCGCGACGATTCCTGGACTCGCCTCACCTACCTCAATCAAAAGCCCGAAGATTCCTGGCCAAAACTTTCCGCGAGAAAATAACTCGGTCACTGCCCACGCGTTCAGCACTCAGTTACTTACTATTATATTATATACGCAAAAATGCCCCGCGATTTTAAGAGTGCGTTTTAAACTTTCAAAAAAACCTTATTACATTTTGCCGAAGAACAATGTTCCTTACGGTTTTGACATACATAGCCATCGGGCTTTTGGCAATACTCGCCATCTTCTATCTCGGGTTAGAAGTGCGGTTCTACCGTGCGCTCGGGCGTGTGCGCGAAGGCTTTGCCGACCCAAAACCGCTCCCGAAGGTGAGCATCCTGATTGCGGCGCGTAACGAATCCGAAGGCATCCGCGAAACGCTCGATTCCGTCCTCTCGCAAGATTACGAGGGCGAATGGGAGGTCTGGGTAGCCGATGACCGCTCCACGGACGACACCCCGAAGATTCTCGCGGAATACGAAGCAAAGTTTGAACGCCTCCATGTGCTCACGATTGATTCCATTCCCGAAGGCGTGAGCCCTAAAAAGCAGGCCCTTTCAAAGCTCATCGATGCCTGCAACGGTGAAATTCTCTGCCTCACAGACGCCGACTGCATCGTACAGCCGTCCTGGATCAAGTTCCTCGTCAAGGAATTTGAACCGGGGATTGAACTTGTCGCCGGGCATTCGTACATTCCGACCGACAAGAGTTCGCCGTTCATCATCTGCATGCAAGCGGTCGAAACGCTGATTTACCGCATCGCAGGCACAGCAGGCCTCGCCATGCACCTCCCGCTCACAAGCACTGGCAACAACCTCGCCTACCGCAAGAGTTTCTTCCAGAGCGTGAACGGCTTTACGGGCGTCATCAAGATCCAGAGCGGAGACGACGACCTCCTGATGCAAAAACTGGCAGCCGACCGTCCATGGGCCATGCGCTACTGCATCACGCCCGCCACGTTCGTCACCACAAGCGGCAAGGAAACACTCAAGGCCCTCTGGGAACAGCGCAAACGTTGGGCATCAAAGACCATCTACTACACCCCGAAAATCGTCTTTGTGCTCTCGATGGTGTTCCTGTTCCTTACCATGCTCTGCATCACCGCAGCATTCTCGATTTTCAGTTTCAAAATTTTCGTCGCCACATTGATAGCGTTCTTGTGCAAGAGCGTAGGCGACATGGTTCTCATTATTCGCGGGCTCAAAATATTCAAGCAGGAACACCTCCTCAAGTGGTGCATCCCGGTTGAGTTCATCCACGCCCCCTTTACCGTACTGGCCGTTCTGTTCGGACTGTTCGGACGTTTTAAGTGGAAATAAAAATGGCAACGACTAAAACAACAACTAAGGCGACAACTAAAACCACTACAAAGAAGACCGCCACCAAAACGGCAAAAGCGGCAGTCGAAGGTAAGACGCTCATCATCGCGGAAAAACCCAGCGTGGCAGCCGACCTCGTCAAAGTGCTCGGTGCAAAGTCCTTCAAGAAAGAAACCGCCTATTACGAAAGCGACACGACCATCGTAAGCCATGCGATCGGTCACCTCGTAGGTATCGCCGACCCGAAGGATATTGACGAACGTTACAAGGCATGGGACATGAAGACGCTCCCCATGCTCCCCGAAAAGTTCCCGCTCGTTGCCCTCCCAACCACTAAAGCCCATCTCTCCGCCCTCGGCAAGCTCATCAAGCGCAAGGACGTGACGACGATTATAAACGCGTGCGATGCGGGCCGCGAAGGTGAACTGATTTTCTATTACATCGTGGACTACATCCTCAAGGGGAACTTCAAGGGCAAGACGTTCAAGAGACTTTGGATGCAGAGCATGACGCCTGCCGCCATCAAGGACGCCTTTGAACACCTCCGTACCGAAGAAGACATGGTGAACTTGAGGAACGCCGCCCTCTGCCGTAGCGAAGCCGACTGGCTCGTAGGCATGAACGGCAGCCGTGGCCTCACCGCCTACAACAGCTCGATGGGCGGGTTCCAGATTACGCCGTGCGGACGCGTGCAGACCCCAACGCTTGCCATTATCGTGAAGCGCGAAGAAGAACGCAACCGCTTTGTGCCGCAAAAGTTCTGGACCATCGAAGCCTCGTTCGACAACTCCGGAGCCGGTTACCAAGGCAAGTGGTTCACCGTCGATAAAGAAAACAACAAGGACCGCGTCAAGCAGATTTTTGACGAAACCCGCGCCCAGGAAATTCTCGCCAAGTGCAAGGGGAAGACTGGCTCCATCGAAGAGACCACCGCCCCGAGCCAGCAAAAATGCGGCCAGCTCTATGACCTCACCACGCTCCAGCGCGAAGCGAACAACCGCTTCGGCTTTAGCGCTAAGACAACGCTTTCCATTGCCCAGTCGCTCTATGAACATTACAAGGCGACCACATACCCGCGTACCGATAGCCGTTGCTTGCCCGAAGACTACGTCGCTCCGGTGAAAGCCACCCTCGGCAAGATCGAAGGTCCGCTCGCCAAGTTTGCGCAAGAAGCTTTGGACAAGAACTACGTGAAGCGCACGCCTAAGGTTTTCGACAATTCCAAGATTTCGGACCACTTCGCCATCATCCCGACAGGCGTCGTGCCGAAGGGACTCTCCGAAGCCGAAGAAAAAATCTACACGATGATTTGCCAGCGCTTTATTGCGGTGTTCTTCCCGCCTGCGCAGTACTTGAACACGACCCGCATCACGACGGTCGAAAACGAAACCTTCATCACCGAAGGCAAGATTCTCGTGGACCCGGGCTTCAAGGCTATTTACGGCAAGGAATCCGACGAAGAATCGAACATTCCAAAGCTGAACGGCAACACCGCCAAGACGCTTGCAATTGAATCGAAGGAAGACTTTACCAAGCCGCCAGCACACTACACCGAAAGCACGCTTTTGTCGATGATGGAAAGTGCAGGTAAGCTCGTGGAAGACGATGAACTGCGTGACGCCATGAAGGAACGCGGTCTCGGAACGCCTGCCACACGCGCCGCCATCATTGAAAAGCTCGTGAGCGACAAGTACGTTGTCCGCGACGGCAAGGAAATGATCCCGACCGCAAAGGCTTTTGACCTCATCAAGGTCCTCTCCGCCATGAACTGCGAAGCCCTCACCAGCCCGGAACTCACCGGAGAATGGGAATACAAGATGGACCTCATCTCGAAGGGCAAGGAATCTCGCGAAGCGTTCATGAACGGCATCGTCGAAATGACAAAGACGATGGTGAAAAATATCAAGGGATTCAAGGAAGAAAGCACGACTGGCGAAGCAAGCTTCAGCCCCGTGAACGGCAAGAAGGTTTTCGAAACGGTCAGCCGCTACACCACCGAAGACGGCATCGTCATCCGCAAAATTGTGGGCGGCAAGCACTTGTCCGAAAGTGAAATCGTAGAGCTCTTGACCAAGCGCAAGATTGGACCGCTCACAGGTTTCCGTAGCAAGAAGGGCGCTGAATTTTCAGCAGGCCTCATCATCAATGACCAGAACAAAGTTGAATTTGTCTTTGAAGAAAAGCCCGAAGAAATCGAACTCGGTGAAGTTATCGGCAAGTCTCCGGTAGACGGCTCCGACGTTTACGAAACGCTCACGGGCTACGTTTCCGAAAGCTATGTGAAGAAGGAACCGAGCGGGCTTTCGCTTCCGAAGATTCTTCTCGGCAAAGAAATTCCACTCGACGACATCAAGAAATTGCTCGCCGGCGAAAAGACTTCGCTTATCAAGGGCTTCCGCAGCAACAAGACTCGCCGCCTGTTCGACGCCTACCTCACGCTCGTGAAAGGCAAGCTCAAGTTCGAATTCCCGCCACGAGAATTCAAGCCCCGCCGATTCGGTGTGAAGAAAAAGAGTGAAGAGTGATTGCAGGAACTTAGTCATTAGTAGTTAGTCAATAGTTTAATTTTGACGCCTTCGGCGTGGTTATACATCACTAATGACCATTGACCAATGACTATTGACATTTTCTTAGTTTCAGTCCCATGCCTTTAAGATTTCTACTTACACTTACTCTTATCGCGGCTTGTTCTCTCTTTGCGCAAGATTACCAGATCGACCGGTATATACCGGAATCGAGTTCTTCCGAAGTTTCAATATGCGTGATGATATCATCGTCTAGCGTACAGCAGATGACTCCTACCGTGAGCAGTTCTTCCGCAACCTCGCAGTCTTCATCAAGCGTTGCTAAGTCCGGCAAAAATCCGTATAACTTGCCCGACGAACTCATGCCCTTGTGGAATTCCATGTCCATGCGCCAAAAGGCAGGCCAAATGATCATGGTGTTCCTCACCACTCCACAATTCGTCATCGAAAACGAACTTGGTGGCGTGCTCATTACAGGCAAGCACCTCCGCAGTTTCGACAGTTACAAAGAACGAATGGACGAAATCGACAGCAACCTGAAGATTCCTCTTTTCACGGCACTCGACCAAGAAGGCGGTCTCGTCAACCGCTTAGTATCGTATTCCAAGCAATGGGAATCCCTCCCGAGCGCCCGCGAAATGCGCCGTATGGACACCACGCAAATTCGCACACTTGCAAAAAAAATTGGACGCGCACTCAAGGATATCAGAATTAACATGAACTTAGCTCCCGTTTTGGATCCGTCCAAAGACCATCGGCAGTCTAATTCGTTCATGGAAGAGAGCCGCCGCTCCTGGGGTCACGACACTACAAACGCTTACAAAGTAAGAGCATTCGTCAACGGCATGCGCGACAACGGCATCATTTGCGTTTCAAAGCACTTCCCCGGTTACGATTCCTGGACCAATAGCGATTTGCAAATCGCCATCAGCGCCTCGCCCAAGGAAAAAATCGAGCAGAACATAAGCTTCTTCAAGACGCTTTCCAAGGACATCCCCGTTACAATGATGTCAAGCGTTCACTTCTTGCGCATTTCCAGCCGCCCCGCCGTCTTTGACGCCAACATCGTGAAAATGGCACGCAAATTCTCCCCAGACATGGTCATGCTTACCGACGACCTCTGGGGCACCTCGTTACGCACCTGGGCCAGCGGCAAAACGCAAATCGCTCCTCGCAAGACCTACCCGGACAAAGACTTCAAGCGCCTCGTCACCGCCATCATTGACGCGGGTAACGACATCCTCATGATTTCTTACACGTCCAAAGCCAAGGACATGCTCAACATCATGATGGAACTTTCAGACAAAAGCTCAAAATACAAGAAGCGCATCGAAGAATCCGCCGCCCGCATCTTGAAGCTGAAATACAAAGCTGGTATTTTGAAGTTATAAATTTTCGCGGCGTCTTGAGCAACAATTCCGCGCGCATCTCGCAGACACAATTTTCGCAATAGCCATTGACTAATGACTACTTACTAAAAGCCTGCTTCTTGGCAACGGAGATATTCACGACGTTCTTCATCACGCCCGCCTCGCCAACTTTCTCCAACGCAGACCTCAAAATGGCAGCCGCCGCAAGCGTATCGTCCAAAGCGCGGTGATGATTAAAATCCGGGAGTCCCAGTGATTCCGTGAGTTTGTGCAAACTATAGCTCGGTTGCCCCGGGAACACACGCCGCGAAAGCTTTACCGTACAAAGTCTCGCAGGATTGAACTTAATGCAACAGCGTTTCAGTTCCGCAGTCATGTACTTGCAGTCGAACTGAACGTTGTGCGCTACAAAAATGCGGTCTTGCAATAAAGCAGCCACATGCTCAGCAATCACGCCAAATTGCGGTTGTCCACTAACCATCTCGTCGGTGATGCCCGTAAGCTCTCGCACAAACGGCGTTATCGGCTTTCCTGGGTCTACAAGCGCGTGGTACGTTTCAACAATTTCGGAACCGTCCATCAGGGCGATTCCGATTTCCATTATTCGATTATCTTCACCATGTCCGCCGGTCGTTTCGAGATCGACTACCGCAAATTTTAGCAATGCAAATTACCTAACGGGGATATCGATATCGAGCGTCTCCATCCCGTCGCGAGCCTGCACACGCGCAAGCATCACATTAGACTTCGGGTGCCCGTAAACAGGGACAACCATCAAATTAGACACGCCTCTCTGTTCACTCGGAACCGCTTCGGTATCGTAAGCTGTTTTCGTAAATATAGGTTTCTTACCGCCATCGTAAAGGGAGTAAGTCAGCTTACGCGGGAATCCTTTCTTGATTTGCGAAGTCTTGACCTGGAAATAGATGTATCCGCCCTGCGGAACTGCTCTTAAGCTATCTCTAATTTCTTGTTCGGTGGCGTATTCCGCTTCCATGGCAAGGCGAACGTTCTTGCGCACACGATCCGGAGATTCATATTCCACCATCACATTGAACTTGGCATCTTCAGGGATGGCGCTCTCACGCACATCACGGATTCTACTGTTATTCTGGTGATATTCCCAACGACCATTGTCGTGTAAAATAACGGTCGAGCCGTTAGAAGCCATTGCGACAACATCTTCAGCGAAGACATTTGCGGCAATCGCAAAGACAAGAGCCATGCAGGCTCTCGAAAGATTTTTCATTCCACCCATAAGTACTCCGTTTTTATAAAACATCCCTTTACCTATGAGTAATATATATCACAAAATCGATTTTATCGAAAAAAACAAAATATTTGTGAAAATTCATAAAAAAAATGTGAGTTATGTAACAATTTTAAAACTTATTTTTGTACCGAAACCTAAATTTGCACCATGTCCGGAAAAATTCGATTTGCACCAAGCCCCACAGGATACCTTCACGAAGGCCATTTGCTTTCGGCACTTTATGTGTGGGCAGCGGCAAAAAAATGGAACTTAAAGATCCACTTGCGAATCGAAGACCATGACCAAAGCCGCGCACGACCCGCCTATATTGCTGGCATCCGAGAAGATTTGGCTTGGCTTGGGTTTAAATACGATTCCGAGAGCATACAAAGTGCACGCGGACAAGTCTACGAAGCGGCCCTCCAAAAGTTAAAAGAAAAATCGTTAGTTTACCCGTGCTATTGCAGTCGCAAGCAGCTCCTCGCCGAAAACCCGCAAAGCGAAACCGGTGAAATCATTTACCAAGGGAAGTGTTTGCACGAAACGCGCGTCATCCCGCTCCCTCACAACCTCCGCTTTATTGTCCCGAATAAGTTTATTGACTGGCACGACCTGCGTCTAGGGGACTTTCACGAAAACCCGAAACTCCAATGCGGAGACTTCCCCATCCGCGACCGCGACAACCAATGGACATACCAGTTCGCCGTCTGCGTAGACGACATCGACGAGCAAATCACGCACATCGTCCGTGGCGAAGACATTCGCAATTCCACCGCCCGCCAGATTGCGCTCATGGAAGCTCTAGGACGCACAGAGCGTCCCATCTACCTGCACCACCCGCTCATCGTAGACGCGAACAACAAGAAGCTTTCCAAGCGCGAACTCGCCCACAGCCTACGCCAAGATAAAGAAGCGGGAATCACGCCCGAGATGCTTTTCGGACGCGTCTGTTACAAGGCTCACCTGACTGAAAACGACACACCCATAGCCCTCGTTGACGCGATATCCATAATTATGGAAACTCTCTAGCGTTTTATTAGTTAAAAAAAATTTATATTCATGACATGGCATCAACGTCCGTGTCCGCAACCATTGAAAAAATTCGTGAAGAGGCATCAGTCTTTGAAAGCAAAGACCGCTTGCTCTGTTTTTCGCAAAAAAATAAATTCCAGTCCCCACTGCTTTTAGGCAATGGCGACCAGTTTTTTGAAACATGGCAAAACGAGCCCTCCCCACGCGCGTTTTCACAATTCTTCCCCATCTCTGCAAAATACGATGAGGAAAAGCAAGCCGCCGACCTCGACAAGTTCCGCAAGGTTCTCAAAGCAAAGACCGAAGACTTTTGCAACCAGGACTTGTACATCGCAACGGGATTCATCAAGTGGGGCGAAAAGAGCCTCGCTCCAGCGATCCTCATCCCGCTCGACTACGACGCTGAACACGACACGGTCGCCATTTCGGCACGCGCCCCAATAGAAAATATTGCTCTCTCGACACTTGATAAAGAAATCAAGTTCCCTGTAGCACTTGACTTTTTCAAGAACGGGACTTTTGCCATCCAGAAATTTTTTGACGCCCTCGAAAAAAAGATAGCGTCCAAAGCCGATTGGAAATTTACACGTAACGGCTACTGCGTCACGTTCTACAGCACCAACAGACTTCTCCTCAAAAAGAAACTGGCGAATGAATGCTGGACAACCGCCAAAGCCGCCAACCACGATTTCTTCATCGCAACGATAGGCAATGAAGGCTTCATGCCGCAGCCATCGCTCTTTGAAGAAATCCCCTACGACCACGTTTACAGCCCTGCGGATCATTACTTCCCGTACACGACTGATTCGCAGACAAACAAAGCGGTTATCGACGCGCTCAATCCAAAATGTTCCGCCTTTGCCATACAAGCACTCCCCGGATCAGAAAAAGCAAAGGCAGCTGTCAACATCACCGCAGACCTTATCCAGCAAAAGAAAAAAGTTTGTGTGGTAAGCCGCCGTGCCATTTCCAAGCTCAATTTTGAAAGCGCCTGGAAACCGCCATTCCGTTCGTTCCAAGGTCCTGACCGCGACACGCTTCAAACGCAGTTGAGCGAAACAAGGGCAAAGCTCGTCTCCTATTACGACGCCGTCAATTTTCCGCTCAAGCCCAGTGACGCTAAACTCACAGAACTGCTCGACGAAATTGCAAAGTTAAGACCTGTCAAGACAAAGTTTGCTAGCGACCTTTTCGAGAATATCGAAGACGTTCGCTATAAAAAGTTCAAGTCCATGCTCTCTAGCCTGGAACAAATGGAACAGCTGTTCTTCAACGAAAACGGCATCGAAATTTACAACGCCTTTGAAGGGGTTACACGACCAGCCGCATCGCAAGAGCGCAAGAACCTGATTGGCGAAGACTTGATTCAGGCTAAAGCTCTTGTCGAAACAATCAAGCCTTTTGTCGCAAGCATCAACAAATCCAAGCTCTATCTGGATGGATTCAAGCTTTCTGACATTTTAGAACTTGTCTCTATTTTCAAGAAAAACTTTGACAAGGAAATGCCCGGCTTCGAAGATTGGGACCTCCATTCAAACGGATGGATTGCCTACCAGGACGATCTCAACGACTTGCCAAACGCAGGCGCCCGCTGGTCCAGCTACCGTCGCAAGGGTTCCGACATCTTTACCGACGACGCCATCGAAGCAAACGTCCTTGCCGCACGCAAAGAATTTGAACAAAGTTTGAGTTCCGCCCTCAAGGCGCTCTCGGACCATTACCGCAGACCCAAGCGTCAACTGCTCAGCGTATTCAAGGATCCCAAGAGCATCACCTCCGATAACATGCTCATGGAGCAAATCGATAAGCTTATCGAAATGCAGGAATACAAGCGCAAGTACACGGATTCTTCTGTACTCGCCGCCCGACTGTTCGGCAAAGACTGGAAATACGAAAAGACCGACTGGAAAGATTTGGCAGACAAGATTCGCCATTACTACGTGTTCCGCGCACACATCAAGAATAGCGAACAACACGACTACTTGTTGCAATTGCTTTCCAAATGGCACTTGTTCAAACAATTCGCCGAAAGTCTGGACAAGATACAAATCAGCGCTCAAGAACTGCAAAAGAAGCTCCAGAGCATCAGCAAGTCTTTCAACTTGAGCGAATCGATGGATACTCAAACGGTCGACTCCTGGATTGACAAGATTGAACGCTGGTCTACATATTGGGATTCGCAAGACATTTATTTGCAACTTTGCGAGCACATCGAAAACATCTGCGATTCGCCCTGTGAAAACTTGGCACAATTTGTAAAGAGTTCCAAGAACGCAAGCAAAGACCTCGCCATGGCATTTGCACGCGCCTGGACGAACCGCCAAATGCAAGCCGCCTCTGCAGAATGCCCGGAATTGTTCAGCCCTTCCGCAAAGAACAGGAAGCAGCAGGGCAAGCAATACAGAACCCTTTTGGACCAGTTCTGCAATGCTAACTTTAGAGAATCTCACGATTCCGTTGAAAAGAATCCCGACTTGCTCCGTAGTTTCAAGCTATCGCAAACTTACGAACAAGATTTCGATTCATTCGACGTTACGTTATTCCTAGATGCCGACTGCATGACCATCGCCGAAGCGATGCCTGGAATTTTAAACTCAAAGAAGATTATCCTCTTTGGCAATCCTTGTGCGCCCACGCTCGAAATGCTCCCGATGGATGCCTGCAATATGGAAACCTCTTCGCAATCCATATTCTTCAAGGACAACGTTCTTTCGGCTGCACTGCGCAAGGGAATCCCCACACGCGTCATCGGCTACACAATGCAATATGCAGACCCGTCGTTATTCAGTTTCGCCAATAGCAGAATCTACAATAACGAAATGGCGCAGTTCCCGAACAGCAATTTGCCAACAGCCAAATTGCAGTCGCTCAAAATCGTTCGCGATAAGATTTTATCCATCGCCGAAAAGGCGGTGCAACATGCGACAAAGAACCCAAGCCAGACACTTGGGATTCTCGCCTCAAACCAATCTCTTTGCAACGAAATTGAAGAAGCCATCCAGAACCTTCTGAAGAAGTTCCCGAACGCATCGAGATTCTTTACGCAAGGGAATCTTACAAACAAGTTCTATATAAAGACGATTGAACGCGCTATAGACTTGTACCGCGACGTCATCTTCGTCTGTGTCGACATTGATAACATGACAAGCATCGCCGGAGCATGCAAGCTTTCGATTTGCACAACACTTGCAAAACAGAGCCTGAGCCTGTTCATGACGAACGAAGATGCCGACAAGTTCGCCAATGCCAAGCTGAATCTTTTCCAAGAATGGGTCAGCTCGTTAAAGAGCAAAACGACAGCAGAAAACACCATTGCATACGTCCAAAGTTCTGTTCTCGACGAACAAATTAAAGAAGTTTTCAAAAACGAATCCATAGCCTACAAGGACTATATCGCTCAAGGCGATATTCCTATAGGTCCGGTCGTCATCGATGCAAACAACTCCAAGCGTTTTCTCGCCGTTATCGAGACCGATTGCAATTGCGCACCGTTCAAGGAATCCATCGAAGACCGCGAATACACGCGCCCGAACACTCTTTCGAGACTCGGCTGGAAGGTCCTCAACATGTGGCTCCCGCTATGGAACATCTCGAATGCAGACGAAAAGGAAAACTTGATTGCCACTATTGCGATTGAGCAAAGTGTCGCACCGCCACCGCAAGAAGACATTCCTCTCGACGAAGCAGAACCGCACACCGAAGCCAAAATCGAACCGTACTGCGTCAAGCATCCGGCGATGACAGAAGCAAGCAGCAAGCCCATTACGGAGCTTTCGATGGACACGATTATCGAAGAGCTCAAGTTCTATGTCGATAGCGAAACGCCCATCCATGGCGAGCTTTTGTTGCAGAGGCTTTTAGAGAGGCACCACGTCGAACGTACTAGTACCAAGATAAACACCATCCTAAGTGAAGCGATCAAGCTTGCACTGCACCAGAAGCAGTTTATCAAGACGGGGCCGTTCTTCTACTCGCTCACGAACAAGAATGTGGTGTTGCGCGACCGTTCCGGTAGACCCGACAGCGAACGCAAGATGGCTTACGTGCCTCCCGAGGAACGCGCCCTCCTGAAGCTCGACGACCACAGCATCAAGCAAATGCTAGGCGTGCTGTAGGCGCCTCCAGTGTGACAATGGCGACCCCGGCACAAGGCCGGGGTGACAAGGCAAGAATGTATAAATACAAAACAAGAGCAGGCGGAGCCTGCTCTTTGTGCTTTAAGCGTTTGGACAAGCCTTAACGAAGCTTGACGACAAATGCGTTGATGTTATAAGCGGAAAGTTCGCGAGCCTTATCTTCGGCAACCTTGCGCTTTGTCCATCCACCGCCACGGAGCTTGTAGAACGGAGGATCGAACACCACCTGAATGGTGTAACCCGTGCTTGCAGAAAGCTGGGCTTTGCGTCTCTGAGCGGCATCAAAATCACCGACAGCTTCGAACTGGAGCATGTAGTAACCATCAGCCTTGTCGTTCTTGCCAGTCACCTTGGCAGGCACAGCAGAATTGCTTGTCGTATCGCGGAGCGATGCATTAAGCGTCGGCTTATACTCGTTACCGCGGAAAAGGGAATCCAAATCAGTTGGCGATCCGGCCCAAGCCATCGCGCATAAAGAAAGGGCAATTAAAATCTTTCGCATGTTCGAAATATAGAAAAAGCCTCCCCCTAAGGGGAGGCTTTAAAACCTTTACAGGTGCGTTTTATTCATTCGCAAGTGGAGGGAGGCTGCCAACTTCATTGGCGTTGTGACGGACACCCCACATTTCAGACTTTTCAAGCTTGTTCTTCTTGCCATACTTATCAAGCTGAACGAAAGTCTTGACCTTGGAGATGTAAGCACCGGAACCCACCATGCGGTTATCGTTGGACTTCATGTTCCAAACAAGGACGATGTTTCTACGATTCTTGACGCAGTTGCCACCGAAGAGGTCCTTGTCGTTGCAGTACACACGACCCTTCTGATTTGCGACAACGCCACCCAAGTTCGTGAAGAGCTGGAATTCGTAGTCGAAGTAGATATTGGCGAGATCTGCATCGGCGAATTCTTCCTTAGATTCCTTCAAGGCACCCATATCGCTCTTGACAAACCAGCCATGCGGAATATAACCATATGCATCATAGCCAGCACCACCAGCGCGGATATCCTTTCTGAAGTCATTTTCGTTCTTGTTAGCATCGTAGGTCATCACCGTGAACACCGGGAGTTTTTCGATTTCAGCCGGAGTATGGTTCGTCGGAATACCGCCCTTAGCACTCGGAATGAGTCTTACGATATAAGAGCTAACGTCACCAGTAATCAAGGCCCAAGGAGACGGGAGACGGTCCGTAGCATCGTAGCCAGGAGCAACGTTCCAGTTATGGGTTGCATCTTCAGCCGGGCGGAGAGTATCAGCACCAGGAGCAGAAGCGTAATCAGACTGGTCAGCAATCAAGCCTTCGCCATTCAAGCTTCTGAAGTGGATGTAGTCACCTGCCTGCGGGAATACAGCAGAACTCTGGCTATAACGGAGGTTCTGAGTTTCAAGATACTGTTCACCGTAGCTGATGTTTTCATCGACATCGATAAATTCTTCGTAATGACGAGTCTTGCCGTTGTTGATGAAGAACGAGAACACCTTGTCACCTTCTGCAACACCTGCAGTGGTCTTCCTAACCGGTTCAGAGAAGCGAACCTTCAGTTCAACATTCTTACCCGATTCGCCAGCCATAGCAAGTGCAGAGACGATCACCGGAGCAATACGGTCGTAAATATCTTTTTTGAAAGCAGTCGTAATAGGATCGCTTGTCGGAGTAGGCCTGTAGGTAGCCCAGGACCTAATTTGACCAATACCGCCAGTCTTTATGTCCTTGGAGAGGTTCTTGCCACCAAGCTTGATGACCGGTTCGCAATAATCCGGTTCGACATTTGCGGTATTGCAAGCTGCACCAGCTGCGATTTCATCCTTTTCAAAGACCACGGAATCCGTTTCATTTTCCCAGAAGACTTCAATCTTATTCGGGAGAGAGTCCTTATGGAACGGACGATGGTAGTAAGCAACGAGGGAGTCACCGATACCATCAAGGTATTCCTTAGCCGGGTCAAAGTACGGAGATTCGATATTCATCGCCATGTCAGAGACCTTACCATGAACGTCGTAAATGTCGGCAAACTGTAATACAGGAACCTTCGGTTCTATGAACTGCAAGTTCGTGTAGAGAGCATGCACATTACCAGCACCAGCGAGGCTTACATCAAGCGTAGCAAACTTCGGACTCTCATAAACCTGAGAAGATGTAACCACAACTTTACCACGGCCATTAATAATTTCACCGCTGACCATATCAAGACCGGCAGAAGTTTCACCGCCCTGAGCGAGCATAAAGTTGCAGTCTTCTCCACAGGGGGTATCATCAGGATTTAGAGCTAAGACATAAAACATTTCCGGAGACCCCTTCACACGCGTTGTGTCCGACCGGTCAGAGGAAATGATGTTCGTCGAAGTCGGGCCGTCCACAAAGACGAGCTGCGGCACGAAGAACTTGACCTTAGCGGCACGAGTGCTACCCACCACGTTCACAGAGACAGAGTCTTCCAACTTTGTACCCATGGAGCGAGCGAGGATCGTCACATAGACCGTATCGATACCATCATTCACTTCACGAGATGCACCCGGATTAGCAATCTGGGAAAGCTTGCCATTCTTCATTTCGTAGAAGACGGCATTAGCATTAGAAGAGCTCAAAGAGTAGCTACCTGTAGAGGCTTGCATTTCGAGAGGATCAGTGCAATCAGGAGTGGTGCAAGGATCGCGGAGACCGGCAATGTAGAGCGGAACGAGCTGGTCGACGTCCACAGCGCCATCCTTCGGAACAGCAGCCATCTTGCGTTCGATAAATTCATACGGGAGGCTATGGTTGCCAACATCGTCCACAACGACAGCGGTACGATTCGCAACACCAAGCTGACCGACAACATCAACCGTAATAGCCTTGAAATCATTACCAATGCGGATGATCAAATAGTACGTGTCAGCAGGAAGGAAGTTCTTCAACACATCCTTATTGACAATCGGATCATACGAAGTGGACACATTTATGCCATAATTCTTGCCGTCAAAATACTGTTTCGGATTGGCTTTTAAATCATCAACAGTAAGAACAACCTTGGTCGGATCCTGTCCGGTCGGGTCTTTGGTAAGTTCATAGTTAATTTCCATACCAGCGAGTTCCGCACCGCACATCGTCTTGTCACCACCAGCCGGATCTACTTCAGCAGCGCAGTTGCTTGCACTAGATTTCTTGTAGCAAATAGAGTAGTGCTGGTTACCATTATCAATGTAATCCGCATGGGCTTCACCCTTATTGTTCTTCTTATCAGTAATGCCTGTGGTCTGCTGGATGTACATGTTTGTCTTGATATGGACGTTACTCATCGTCGTACGACGGTCGCAGAAGTAGATATCGATCTCATAGTTGGAACCAACATCGGCATCCGGCATGAACTTATCCAAGTCAACGTAACCCGGAGCGGCAAGGTGAGTACCACCAAGGTCCACAGCGAGCTTGTTATCAATAAAGACCCAAATGTCATCGTCACCACGGAAACTGAACTTCAAGCCCTTCTTGAAGCGGAAGCTTGCATGAGATTCAAAGCAGAAGTGCTGGTTACGGCCACCCTTCGTAAGAACTTCGGAATCGCTAGCACCAGAAGTCCAACGAGGAACACCACCTGTAGGAACCTGATTCTTTTCGACAAGCTTGCCAGCAACAGTTTCAGTTCCTTCCTTAAAATAGGTCCAGCCGAGAGGTCCCATATTCGGGCAACCCCAACCCCAGCCGTCACCTTCCCAGGTCACGCCGAGCTTCTTCGTAATTTGAGCAGCGTCAGGAGTATCCTTGAATTCTTCACCAGCAGCAAAGAGACCTTCGCAGTCAATACCGCCATCCCAACCCGGGCCATTGCAAATGAGGTCACTCATAGCAACACCTTCAGTCGCATGAATAGTACGGAGACCATCCGGAGACTTAGAAAGCTGGTTATTATAGTCAGCGCAGAAGAAAATCGGACCTTCAGCCTTGCGCTTGTTTTCAGCAGCAGCCAAACGGGCAGAGAGCATCACCGGTCTTTCACCCGGAGTCATGCCAGAATCCAGAGGAGGTTCTTCGGCAGGATAGAAGCCACCCACCACCGGAGCACCCGGGCTCTGGTAGGTATCGGATTCAAATTCAAACTTACCGTCAGAAACCTGATTAAAGGTCATGTTAAAGCAGTACTTTTCGTTCACGCCCGGGGTGTAGTTAAACATAGCCGTGAAAGCTTCTTCTGCCTGAGCACCAAAGCAGCTCTTACCCTTAGTAGTAAGCACCATTTTCTTTCTGCCTGTGGTAGCATCCCTTTGCAAAGTGCTTTCCACCATGCCCTTAGTCACACCGATACACGGAACTTCGCCACCAGCAGAAGCAACCTGATACTTAGCAGACGCAGTATAGCAAGCGTTAGCATGAGCCTGAGCAGGAGTCTGTCCAGGAGCCCAGTCCGGGTTGCAGGTAAATGCACCATGCAAAGAAGCGTCGGTATCGTAAATCAAAGCGGCCAAATCGTAGCTGCACTTGCCAACAACATTCGGGCGGGTGTCGTACCAACCCATTTCATCACTCGGGAGCTTAGTAGCTTCATCAGGGTCAGCCACAAAGAAAAGTTCATCAGAATCAAAGAGAGCGAACATGCCTTCCAAACCGATCGGTTCAGCAGCGGTGCCTTCAACCTGCCAGCCACCATCCTTACCGATAGCTTCCTTCACTTCCGTATCATCATCGCGACGGATAAGGACCTTGGACGGGAGAGCTTCATCAATATAGCGTCTAAAATACCAACCGCACTGTTCGTCAAGTTCCAATTCATGGTCCTTGCCATCTTCAACAAGCAGCGGAATAGCACTCTTCCACGTTTCATTATTCGGCAAGAATACGTAGAAATACTTGACGTCAGGAGGAGTCTTGCTCATGTAGGTGATGTTAGCCTTGTTCGGATCCGGATGAGCGGAGATCCACAATTCACCTGCAGAACCGAAATCGGAGCAAGTAAAAGCAGTAGCGCTGTTATCGCTTATCTGCAAATACTTGACGTTCATCGAGTCTTTTCTTGCGCAATGACCGCTATTACAGTCATTAGCACCGGTTTCTTCAATGACAAAGCCCTTAGCTGAGTTCGGACCGCCGATTTTAGAGGCGCTAACTTGGAGCCAGTTAGCAAAGGTGCTCTTTTCAAATTCAGCCTTTTGTCCACCGGCAACAGCATAAGCAGATGTCCAACCTTCGGGCAGCTTGAAATAAACAGTGCCCTCACAAGCCAATGCAGCAAAAGCACTCTGCGCACCGGCAAAGAGCATTATACAGCCCAATACCCACCATTTTAAGGAGTTGATTCTGTTATTCATTGTTTTTCTTTCCATTTTCGGTTCTCTCTGACCGCGTTGCACATCAAGAAGAACAGCCTCCTCGATATACTACACCGAAACGAAATCTACTTTTTTAAATAAAAAAACGGAATTTTTTCTTTTAAATCCATGTGAAAAAAAATTTATATAAGGAAATCCACAGCTCTATTCACAAACTTTCAACATTGTTTGTAAGTGTATTTTTACAAACAAGACTTTGTAACAAAAGATTTTACAAAAGATGTGATGTAAGCTGTATCATAGCCGTATTATAGAATTAGTGGTTAGAGGGTGGGGATTCCCGTTCGGAGTAGAGGAGGACAGTGCCGAGAGCAAGGACGACTTTTGCAAAAGGTCCTATATTTGGGGCGGGATTAACAAGGGATTTTATGGAAATTTTAAAACCGATGGTCGTTCACCCGCACTTGATAGTGCTGTACCCGCAAAGCGAGTTCGCAGAGCTTCCGCTCGAATTAGGGACCGTGGTGCTCGGTCGTGGGCAAGATGCCGACATCCGTTTTGAAGACGAACTGGTAAGCCGCAGGCATTGCGCGCTCACGTTTGACGGTCAGAGTGTGACGGTCGAAGACCTCGGCAGCACGAACGGAACGTTCGTCGACGGTAACTATATAAATAAGCAAATTCTCGATTCGGACAACAGGCTCCAGATTGGCAAGATGGTCTTGAAGGTCGCCTACAAGGACCAAAGCGAAGAAGCTTTTAGCCGCGAACTGTACGAAGCAGCGACGATGGACGAACTGACGGGAGTTCTGAACCGCCAGGCGTTTATGGACCGCTCGGCAGGAGAACTTGTATGCGCCCGCCGCGGGGGCACATTTATCCATGTGGCGATGATTCGCGTGGATGAATTCAAACGTCTGACGGAATCCTGCGGTGAAATGTGCGGCGACCTAATTTTAAAGGAAGTCGCCAGGATCTTGAACGATGAGAAGCGCGATTCGGATTTGCTCGCACGCTACGAGGGAGAAAAGTTCCTGCTCCTCATGAATGGGATTTCGCCCGAAGACGCCACGAAGCGCGCCGAGAAAATGCGTTTGGTCATTGAACGCCACATATTCTCGTGGATGGATTCGAGAATCCCGGTGACAATTTCGATTGGGCTAGTGTCTCGACAGGGGGCCGAAGTTTCGCAGATGAACGAGTTCATCGCCGAAAGCGATGGATTGCTCAATACTGCGGGGTAAATGCGGCGAGAAGCGCCGCGCCTTAAATGCGCGGGATGTTCTTGAGTTCGGCGCGGAGCATGATGATGGCGATAACGGCCGTCACAAAGTCTGCAATGGGCTGTGCCATGAACACGCCACGAAGTCCGAAGAAACGCGGCATAATAAACAGGAACGGAATCAGCAAAATGAGCTGACGGCAAGCGTTTAGGAACATCGAACGCCAGGCTTTGCCCGTTCCCTGGAAAAAGTTACCCGACACCATACCTAGCGGTACAAACGGCATCATGCAAATGAAGGTGCGGAGAGCTTTGCTCGTGAGCTGTTGCATATTCTGGTCGTTCGGGACAAACGGCTTCACAAAAGCAAGCGTATTCGTCATCACGAGTAGCCATGCAACCACGATGAACGCAATTGCATAAAGCATGGTGAACTTGACAGTATCGCGCACACGGTTGTTGTACTTGGCACCGTAATTGTACCCGATAATCGGTTGAGAGCCCGTCACAAAGCCCATGAGCGGCAAAACAATCATGGAGACGATACTCATCAGAATTCCGAATGCGGCAATTGCCTGGTCTCCACCCGTCATACCGTTCACAATCGGCAAGTCACGAGTACCATACGATGTGAGGCTGCGTGCCAAAATGGCGTTCACAAGGCTGTTGCTAATCTGCATAATGCTCGGCGGAAGGCCAAGAATGAAGATTTTGCGCACATACGGGAGGCGGAGCTTCATGTAACGGCGGTTGACCTTGATAGGCGTCGTCTTTTTCACGAAGAACTGCATCACGGCAAGGCCGCCGATGAACTGGCTCAAGACAGTCGCCCAAGCAGCGCCCTCAATGCCCCAGTTGAACTTCATGATGAAAAGCCAGTCTAGAATCACGTTACTGCCGGCACCAATCATCACACGGGTCATGGCCGTTTTCGGGTGGCCCATGCTGCGGATAAAGTGGTTCATGCCGGGGACAATCGTCTGGAAAATCGCACCGCACAAGATGATGCGCATGTAACTCGAAGCCACAGGCAAAAGCTGGTCGCTTGCGCCAAAGAGCTTGAGGAGTGGCACCATGAAAATCTGACCAAGCGTAAAGGAGCTCACCGCCATGATGATGAGCAAAACAAAGGAGTTATTAAGGATGATAGCCGCCTGCTGGTACTTGCGTTCACCGAGGCGGATGGCAAAAAGCGTGTTGCCACCCACGCCAACCATCATAGACATCGCCATAATGAAAAGGGCAATCGGAAAGCAGATGGTGATGCCGCCGATGCCGAGGCTACCGACGCCCTGGCCTACGAAATAGCGGTCCACGATGTTGTAGAGCGCTTCGACGAGCATACTGATGATAGCCGGGACCGAAAACTGCATGACAATCTTCGGGATACTCGCCGTCCCCATCGCGTTAAGTTTTTTATTGTTTATTACATCTTCCATAAACACACCCGTGAGGCCCGCAAGACGCAAATGGTTGGACTAGATGCGCGGAGCCGCTCAAGATAACCGCAAAATGCGGAAAACGTCGCAAAAACCTCGATTTTCGCGCGCAAAGATAGAAAATTTGGGGGCAAATGCCAAGCTTTTAATTTAGATAAGAAAAACGCCTTCTAGTGCTTTTTCTCAAGAATCTGGAGCGCCTGCTCGATGATGGCGGGCGACAATTTGAAAATGTCGCTGAGGGTTTGCACGCGGTCGGCGGGCTCAATGCGCTTCATTTGCGAGCCTGTGCTGCTGCGAACGACGAGGTTTCCCTTCTGGTAGTAATACTGGATGCCTTTTTCGCGGTCAAGGCGGTTCAAGACCGGGTAGGTCATCATTTCGCGGTAGAAACTCTCGTTCCAGTGGTGCTTGAATTCTTCGACGGAGACACCTTCGACGGGGTACTCGAAACGGAGCTTCATCGGGGCGCCAGCGCCACCTGTCCAGAGTTCCATCGATTCGAGCGTCGGGCGCACGAGACGCACGCAGTTCGGGGAAAGCGGGAAAAACGCTTCACCGGTGCCAAAAGGCTGCGGAAGCGGCATCTGGAGCGGGTCGAAAATCAAGTAACCCGGGTCAAGAAGGTAGGAATTAGACGAGAGAACCGACCCCAGCACGGAGGTCGGGGTGACATTCGTAGAAAAAAGTTGCCCCGGGGTGACAACGCTGTCGTCGGGGTCGGGCAAGATGAGGGCGCAGTGGATATTGCGTTCTTTGCGCTTGTGGCCCATGACAAGACGCGGTTTGAAGCCCATATCCGTGAGCGCCTGGTATAAGTGCCATGTCATGCTGAAGCAGGTGCCCCCGCCCATCCAGGAATCGATATCATTCTGGTCGCTATCGTCAAGCTTGCGCGCGCCGGTGGCGCTTCCCGTCTGTTCCAGACGGATGATTTTCGTCAAGTTTTCGTAGGTGATGTTCGAAATCTGGTTGCAGAGATCGACGACCTTTTTCATGTTCTCGGGGGTCATTTTCGCACCTAGTCCATTTCGGTGGGGATACCACCGAGCATACTGCAAATTTCAGGACCAATGACACCATTTTGGATGGCGATGGTGAGCAAGCGCTGCTCAATTTCTTGCGGCGGGAAGCGAAGACCGACGGCATTTTCTGCAGAAGCCGCATCGGAAGAGTCTTCAAGAGTCGCGGCTTCTTGGACCAAGCGTTCGGCAAGGGCAGCATGGAGCGCAAGCGACGTATCAATGTACTTTAAATGTGTCGGTTCTTCGAGAATGAAGTTCAGCGGACCTTTATCATTGAGCACTTTTTCTGCCGGGATAGCTTCGCCATATTCATCTTCGACCCCCATATTGGCAAGATTTGCCTGGGTCGAGAGAAGCGCTTCCGTCAATTCCGGGGCTGCAAGGGCATTTTTGACTCCCGTCGCCGTCACGACGAAATCCGAATTTTCAATCAAGGAAGCGACAGTTGCATAGTCATGGCAATCCACGACAGCCACGTCATTTTGCTCAAGGACGGCAGAAAAATCGCCTGCGGGCATTGTTTCAGGAGCCGCGGAATGTTCAGCATTTTCGGAATTCGCTGTTTGAGACTGCCCGCGTTTCAAGTCCGTCACAACGGTCACATTGCAGCCTCGGCGCACGCCTTGGAGCGCAATTCCCGAACCGACTTTGCCACTACCAAAAACCAATAACTTCTTGCCTTCGAAATCTCCACCAAAGCCCAGCTTTTCGAGAGCGCGGAAATAGCCATCGCCCGTGCCCAAGGAAGTCTCGATGCGCTTGACGATACCACTATCGGCAACGTAAACCGGTTTTTCTGCATTTTTATAATAGTGTACACCCGAACGCGTGAGTTCCACAAAGCCAATTTTCGGGTGGAGCACCGCAAAAGGTCCCGCACAGTCGAGTACCACGTCTACAAACTCGCCGTGGGATTCAGCTTCGAGCATTTCGGCAGGCGTTACAACGGGCACGCCCCATTCCCTCATAAAGTCCACGACATCGGGGTCGTTAAATTCCGAAAAACCAACGAGAAGGTCGGCACCGCCCGCCACGAGAGCCCGGTATTCGGTCATGGTGTTGCGGTAAATCGGGGTTGCCACCAGCACGCGGAGGCCATCGAACGGACGGGTATGTGTCCATTCGCTTTCAAGCGCCGCAAGTGCGGGGTATTCGTTTTTTTCGTAAACTTCGTCTAGAACGGAGGAGAGAATCGACTGTAAATCCATGTAAGGAAATATAGAATTTACCCCTCCCCTGTTGCATTACTATACAACAAAAAGAAATTTAACGTGGGACGGTTCTTTATATATGGGGGTAAATTATTTTCGCATAATACTATTAACAAGGTGTGGATAATGAACTACAAAAAAATTTCTATTGCCTCTGTCGCAGTTGGAATGTTCGCAGCAGGCGCAGCTTTCGCTCAGAATGCAGAAATTGCAACCTGGTCGGGCTTCCGCAAGGGTGCCGCCTCCTTTACATTTGACGATGGCGCCCCGAGCCAAGTCAGCGATGCCGCTCCGGTATTCGACAAGTACGGCTACAAGGGTACCTTCAACCTGGTTTACAACTGGAACCCCAACTGGAGCGGTTTCCAGGGCATGGCAGACAACGGTCACGAAATCGCAAGCCACAGCAATAGCCACGGTCAAAACATGAGTGGCGAAGAAGCCTCTTCAAAACAAAATATTAATGGAAAAATCAAGCAGAAGTACGGCATTATCACAGTCGCCTACCCGAACTGCAACGTACCAAATGAAAGTGCAGTAAAAAGCAACTACATCGTAGGCCGTATCTGCAACGGCAGCTGGAAGGGCATGTCCGATGAAATGGGCAAGGACGGTCCCAGCAACTGGGCTCAGACTCCCGCTACCATGACCGGTGCCGAAGGCCAGATCAAGAGCACAAACGACTTTACCGGCAGAATGCAGAAAGTCATCCAGAGCAACGGCTGGGCCGCATTCCTTACCCACGGTTTCCAAGGCAAGAACAACGGCAACGCCACCTACTCCCCGACCGACCTCGGCGCTATCGAAGGAGCATTGAAGTGGGCAAAGGAAAACGACAAGGACATTTGGGTTGCCCCGATGGGCTTTGTCGCCATGTACATCAAGGAACGCAATGCCTCCAAGATTGAACCGCAGGACGGTGGTGCAGCAAACACCATGACGTTCGAACTCAAGCACTCTATTGCAGATAACATTTCCAAGTACGACTACCCGCTTTCCATCAAGGTAAAAACCGACTGGACCAAGGTCGAAGTCACGCAGAGTGACGCCAAGCTCGAATCCAAAGTTGATGGCGGTTATGTTTACTTTGACGCTGTTCCGAACGCAGGCAAGATTGTCGTGAAGAACGCCAACGCCGCCGCAGAATCTTCTAGCAGCGCTGAACCGCCGGCAAGTTCCAGCTCCAGCGAACCGGCAGTTTCTTCGAGCAGCACAACAGCTCTCCCGATGCAATCACTTGACGGTCGCCACCTCGCTGCATACGTAGACGCAAGCGGCTATATCACCGTTCAGAACGCCCAGGGCTTGAACATCACCGTGTTCAACAGCCTCGGTAACGTTGTCCGTACCACCAAGGGTATCGGCATGTTGCAGAAAGTCTATACCGGTGCCAAGGGCATGTATGTCGTAAAAATCGGCAACAGAGCTTGGACAATGAACATCAAGTAGTTCAAAAAAGTTTGTGGTTTAGGGATAGCCCGCTCCGATTGGAGCGGGCTTCTTGTTTATTGATAGGGTAAACATGAATAGCTCCCGCTCTCACGAGCGGGAGCGTGCTTATTTCAGGAGATATGGGATTTAATCATTCATATCAGCACAGCTGTCAATAACATACTTAGCGTTTTTAGCCCAGTGAGGATCTTTGTATGTCGGAACACTATCAATCATCTCAGGTTTGACAAAACACATACCACCATGAGGAGGTTCTATTCCTGGATATCCCACATATTCTGGGAAATATTCCAGATAATCCATATATTCTCCATTTTCGAGAGCACAATCAGCTTTGAATTCCTCATACATTTCATGATCTTGACGAGTAACGAGACTTTTCAGAACAACAAGACCAGAGTCTTGCTCTCTAAAACCGATTGAATAACCTTTTGATTTTAATTCAAGTTGCGAGCATTGCAACCTCTGTTGTCCATAATTTCCATGCCCCCCATAGCTCATAAAAAGTGGCCAACGCATATGATTATGTTCTTTGTCAATCATCGCCACTTCTGTTTGGTAATATACTTGATTACAGGAAGTTACACCGGAACAAACAGAAGAATCGAAATCAAAATCGTTGATAATATCATTGACAACATAGCGAATGGAGCCTGCTTCAAGAATTTTTTCAACAACATCGTTATAAGTTTTATAGGCATCCACAGAATCGTAATGGAAGATGCTTCTATAGTTTCCCTGAGGATCGTTTGATTGCGAGGTATCTCCAGCCACATGATAAATTGTCACTGCATGATTATTACCCACGCGATTAAGTAACGCAACAAGGTCACTAGATTCTCGATTTACGTCGAAAGAATTCGAAGACCCCGGCCCGACACCAGAGCTAGAGCTCAAAGCAACGGTATTCGCCTGTTCGTCCGCACCGACAACCTTGTTATCAGAGCAAGCGCTTAGCGCACCTGCGATACTCAACGCAG
Organism: Fibrobacter sp. UWB13; assembly: GCF_900177805.1. Taxonomy (NCBI): domain Bacteria; kingdom Pseudomonadati; phylum Fibrobacterota; class Fibrobacteria; order Fibrobacterales; family Fibrobacteraceae; genus Fibrobacter; species Fibrobacter sp. UWB13. The sequence goes on from NZ_FXAX01000001.1 coordinate 1,880,728, forward strand.
CAAGCGTATGCGGTATGATTTTTTTCATATTCATAGGAATCCTCCTTTGAAATTTTTTCATATTCATAATGTTTCCTCCTTACACTTTTTCCGTCAGCGGGAAAAGCTGTAGATTTAAACGATAAACTTGGTTGATTTTTTTGGATTCGCCAGCAATGGCAATAACTTGTTTGCGGAAACGGTCCACCTCTTCGGAGATGCGTTTCACAGCATTTTCGTCGACTCCGATGGTCACGCCCGATATGTTGCGTTCACCCGGAGCAATTTTTTCGATAGCCTCGCGAGCAAGGTCAATCATCTGGCCGTTCATGGAGCGGAGCGCAAGCTTAAGCGCATCGCCCGAACCTGTAATGACTTTGTCAGTCTGCTCGTAGACGTTCTCGCCAAGCGACTTGAGCAAATCGAGCTTTACCAAGAGTTTTAACGAAACGCGGACTTGTTGCGCCGTAAACGTATGTTTGATTTTCTTAGCGATTTCACCCGGAAGTGCTCCTGGCATCAACGGGGCAAGTTCACGAACAACGGAATTTACCGCTGATTCGTAATAGTCAAACGCATCAGCATTCAACACTCTAGCACGCTGTTCGTTTGCAAGCCTCTCCATTTCGAGAAAAGCTTCCTTTTTATAGCCATCGTCTTTGGCATTCGTGAATTCGACCATGAGCTTGAAATATTCCCGTTCAAAGTCGTTCAGGTTCATCGCAGCAGCCACAAGCGGGACACCCACGCGGCTCAACGAGCTCTTGCCATCACATACAAGTTTTAGGTACGATGGCGACGAGAATCCGGCGATCTTGGAAAATTCACGCCATGAGAACGCAGAACTTTTCTTTCGCCATTCAAAATAATCAAGCATGTACTTTCGGTAATCTTGATATTCTGTTATCGGTTTCATGTTTTAACCTCCTTTCGCAAACAAATATACCTCATTTGCGTAGGACTCGCAACAGATAAAATGATACAAAATTTTCGATTTTTAACAGAATTACGAAAATTTTGCAAATTTCAAAAATTTTTAAAATTTAATGAATCAGTAGTAGATGTAGATGAATCAGGGAGAGACTTAACTGGATCTTTCGCTACGCTCAAGATGACGATGCATAACGAGGGGGTGGTGCCCGCTCGGAGGCGGGCATGACATTGTATTTTCTAAATTTGGGGTATGAAACCGTGGAAATTATTGGATTCTGAATTTTTGGTGGATGCGCCGTGGTTGAAGGTCGCAAAGGAAACATGCGAACTGCCAAGCGGCAAAGTCATCGATGATTTTTATACGTTGTGGCAGCCCGACTGGGTTTTGATTCTTGCCCGCACAAAGGAGGGCAAGTGGGTCATGACGGAACAGTACCGCCACGGGACGGGTAAGATTGCGCTTGAGTTCCCGGCAGGGATTATAGACAAAGGCGAAACGCCGGAAGAGGCTGCCGTCAGAGAACTGCAAGAAGAATGCGGGTACGGGGTAAAAGGCGCCCCCGGCACTGAGGCCGGGGTGACAATGTATCTCGGTTCCTTTCCGGTGAATCCAGATAGGCATCGCGGGAAGTTCCATGTGGTGTTCATCGACGGCGTGGAACGCTTGGGCAAAACGAGCTTTGACGATACGGAAGATATCGAAACGTTCCTGTACACGGACGAAGAATTCCAGGCAAAAGTTGCTGATGGCACGTTCAATCACCCGCTTCAAATCGCAGGCTACTTCAAGTGGAAATTATCGCAATCCGCCTCCCGATCTTAATTCTCGGGCTGAATGGCGTTCCCGGTTTTGCACTTTTTAGGCATTTCAATAAACTGTACGGCAACGTGGCCGTTCGCGGGGATGTACCCGGCGTTATCGGCGTTCGCCCCATCAAGCACCCGTGCGTTTTTGGCGACAACGTTTTTGGCGTAGACGCCGAAGAAACGGAACGCTTGGGCGAGCTTTTCGAGCGTTTTCACTTTGGCACAGTCATCGACGCCAGCGGAAACTGCGCGCTGAAAGCCTGCGAATGCGACCCCGCGCGCAGCCGACTTTTGAATTACAGTCAAGGCGTTGATGCAGCCACGTTCGCCGCACGCTACAACGCAACACTCATCCGCATTTCCGCCGACATGGTCTTTAGTGGCAACGAAAAAACAAAGCCAAACCGCCCTTACGTCGAAACCGACCCCAAAGACCCCATCCACAATTACGGCAAGCACCAGGCCGAAGCCGAAGATGCGATTACCGCCATCAAGCCAGATGTGGTGATTCTCCGCGTGCCGCTCCCGATGGATTACGCTCCCGGCGGATGCGCCGGCGCTATCGACTGGATCACATACCGGTTCCGCCCCGGTCGCCCAGCAACCTTGTTCACCGATGAATTCCGCAACCCGCTTTCGGGTCCAGACCTTTGCCGCACCGTGCAATACATCTTGGAACACAAATTCCCCGCAGGCATTTACAACTGTGGCGGTCCACGTCGCGTTTCACTCTACAATGTCGGCCAAATCGTAAATGCCGTCGGAGGCTACCCCGCCGAACTCCTCCACGGAGTGCCGCGCATCGAAGGTGGTCGCATGCCCCCACGCGTTGGCGACCTGAGCATCAATTCAGAAAAGCTCTACAAATTGCTGCCGCCAGGATTCATTAAGCCTTGGCCCGTCTTTGACGAACTCGTACCCGACAGTTTCGACTGGCACAAAACTTTTGGTCGCCACATAAAAGAAAAAAGCAAGATGGGTAGCGACGAGGCTATCACCAACTTGCTTGTTAACGGTGTAGATACGGGTTTTATCCGCGAGTTAGGCGGAACAAAAGACTGATCGTGTGACGGCTCGATTTATTGTGTTCATAATAGCCATCATCGTCGTCAATTACAAATAAATTTTTGTAGGCAAAAGCAACGCCTACTGACCATGTGTCACTAACCCACCAATCTTTACCGATTTCATAGCGGTTAAAAATTCCGATAGCGTCGCCATCTTCATGATCTTCGACAAAGCCCGCGGCAAAAGCATCAAAGCCGCCAGCAAAGCTCACATAAAGCCCATTCAAAGGTGATGCCAGGTTACTGATCGGATAAACGGAAATTCCGAGTCCAAAAGAGAAATACAAACCGACACCATCATCTTTACGATGTCTATAATCACGAATTTCGTCGCTTATCTTAACTAGCGTTCCATTTTGTTCACTGAATACTCTGCGATAATCCGTCTCAGAATACTCAGCCTCACCAGTAAACAAGCCCATGTCCCAAAGAGTATACAGAGCAACATAATTTGCGATAGACACACCCATTCTCAATTCGAATTTGGGAATGTCTACGCCACTAAATTTCCAGCTGCGCTCTTCATCGTCGCGAGTAACCTGACGATAGTAATCCAATTGCGCGGAAGTCCAATCATAACCATGAGTTTTTTCCGATTCAAAACTCGTGTACGCAAAGCCCACGCCCATGCTGTAAAAGAAGCCACGATGTTGACAAGGCGGACGGGAATTTCCTTGAGCCCAAGCCATAACGGCGAAGGTCAAAATAACGATTAGCGCTTTAACCATCTTCATCGTCAATTATCCACGCGTAATACGGAACGAAATTGAAATGACATTATCAGAATTATGCGAAGCCACCGTTTCCCAAATCAAGCTATTGTGTGCAAAGCCAAGCCCAACACCAATAGACATGTGGTCATTGACCCACCAATCCTTACCAATTTCCAGTTCAAAACCAATACCGCCATTTCCGGTAGCATCTTCAACATCGGCTTCTCCATCCAACAAAGTCAAAAATAGCGTATACCCGAAGGAGCCACCCACAAAGAATCCATTCATCGGCGAGTTTTTATCCTGGAACGGGTAAAGCGTCGTACCAAAGCCAAAATAAGTCCTGAAGCCATAAGCTGCGATTCCCGGTACAGATTTCGGTTCACGTGCTCTAAGAGAGGTCTCTTCACAAATGTTACCTTCATAGCACCCATAATTATGCGTTTCATAGCGGTAATCGATGGACCCCGCATAGAATCCAAAATTGAAAACGGAATGGAGCGCAATTAAGTTTCCGAGAGCAACGCCAAACTTGAATTCAGTCAACGTAAAGGAGCCACCGCCGAACTCAAAGTAATCGGTTTCTTCTTCCTTTAAGGTCTTATAAGGATCCACATAGCCACTACGCCAATCGACATCGTTACGGCTATTTTTAAACCAGTTGTAGGCATAACCAAACGACATGCTGCTATAAAAACCGCGATGTTCACGCGGGGCAGACTTGCCGATGGACGGAGCAGACGGGGCCGATTCTGCAAACGCAAAACCTGCAACACATAAAATAAGAGCGGCTATGATTTTATTTTTCATAAATTCAATTATTATTAACAATGATGTAAAAATTTAGACAAATAATTTAAGTTTGTCTATATTAATCCTTCGCTGGTTGATCCCATGGGAACGGGGTTACAGAACCATCGCTTGCCCCTATAGGAATGGTCATATTTTTCGGAAGCGATCCAAGATTATCCGGAAGCATAAGAATAATAGGAAGGGCAAAAATGCCACCGACCAAAACAGCTCCACCTAGAAACAAATAAAGCATCGTATCGCCACGACCACTCGGGCTCATGAACCCAAAAAGAAATTTTTCCGTATTGACAACAGTATGATACGTAGTACTAAGCGCACCGGAACCATGTTTGCTATCCTGACGTGCAACAAGCAAATGTCCATACACAATGCTATCCTTGCGAGCTTCTAAAAGCATTTCCTTGCCACCAGACGCTCGGACCTTACAACTGTTCGTCGATTTGCAAACAAGCTCGCCATTGCGATAAATATCGTAACGTTCATTTCCCGGGACAGAAATCCAGGAACTGCTGCAACCTACCAGCAATACAGTCAACAACAACGCAATTATCTTTTTCATCATTACCACCATACCTGTGCGCTGACACTCCACCCTTGAACAGGCATCCAACCTTTAGTGGAAATTTTCTGAATTTCATAGAAGTTATATAGATAGCGGAAATCTATAGCAAAAATGGTTTTATAATCAATCGGCTTAAAAAGAATACCCGTTTTCAAAAATAAACTTAAGCCTTCCCCGCTCAAGTTTTCGCTAAATGAATACTCATCCGACTTGTACCCCATAAAGGACCAGCCAGCCCCCGCTCCCACAAAAGGAAATGCATAGCGACCATTAAACACGTAAGCAGGAGAAAAGAATATTCCAAAATACCAGAAATCATCGTCACCTAATCCTTCGTCAATTCCCCAATTAAAATCTATAGAAGCAAGGAAGTTGCTATATAAGAACTGAAACGAAAAATCGAGCAATGGCGCCGCCGCAAATTCAGGAACAGTCAAGACATGAGAGCCCAAGCCCAGACCAACCCTAAACCCATTCCATTGTCCAAACTTCATTGTAGTCACATCGACAATGGGAATCAAGTCATTGGGTGTATAAGCCATGTGCCTGTACGTCCAAACTTCTTTTTTGTTTTTGGAATTCATCAGCGTATAGACAACGACAATGCCATCGTCTTTTCGCAACATCTTGATTTGCAAAATAAAATCGCTTTCGATTTCGTATTCGACCACGCGCACATCTTTTTTGTTTTCGATGTACCCTTTAGTCCAACGGACAAGCTTATCGGCATAATCCTGATGCACACCATCCAATTCCACAGCGGGAATAAACACGCTAGGTTTTGCCCAAAGGGCAGCGCACAAAACAGCAACAATAAACGCACTAAGTTTCATATCTAACAAAATCTCTCATTCAACATTTGTTATAAAGATAGGAATAATAAAGGACATAAACAAAAAGACCGCAGCATTTTATTGCTACGGTCTTTAAAGTTTTTGGATCCTATCGCGTCCTTACGGATGCTCCAGGATGACACGCTAATTACACCTCTTCGATGCTTGCGTGGTATTGACGCCTACGGCGTCAGCGGCTTCGGCTCAGCCATGCCAGAGTGCAAGCACTCTGTCGCGGCATTCGCCTTGCACGCTACTCTTGCAGGCTCTTCAGTTAAATCTCTTCAATGCTTGCGTGGTACTCTTGCAGGCTCTTCACTGCACCATGTCCGTTCCTTGCAGCGGCGATGCCCTTCACGGTGTTGTAAGCACCGGCGAGGGTCGTGATGTAAGGCACCTTGTACTTGATGGCGGCCTTGCGGATGGCGCTTTCGTCCTTGATGGCGTCGCGCTTTGCCCACGGCGTGTTGATGATGAGGTTCACCTGCTTGTTCAGGATGATGTCGAGAACGTTCGGGCGGCCTTCGGCGATCTTGTTCACCACTTCGCACTTGACGCCGGCCTTCTCGTAGAACTTGGCGGTGCCTTCGGTAGCGTAAATCTTGAAGCCGAGCTTCTGGAATTCCTTGCCGATTTCAATTGCCTGTTCAGACAAGTTAACCTTGTCGGAGAGGCTGATAAGCACGGCGCCTTCGTTCGGGAGGAAGGAACCTGCGGCTTCCTGGCTCTTGTAGTAAGCGAGGGCGTAGTCGTCGGAGAGGCCGAGCACTTCACCCGTGGAGCGCATTTCGGGGCCGAGAACCGGGTCCACCTTCGGGAACTTGTCGAACGGGAACACGGCTTCCTTGGCACCGTGGTGGTTGAACTTCTTGTCCTTGAGCTTAAGGTCTTCGAGCTTGGCACCGAGCATCAGGCGGGTCGCGAGGCGGGCCATCTGGGTGTTACAAACCTTGGAGACCAGCGGCACCGTGCGGGATGCACGCGGGTTGGCTTCGAGGACGAACACCTTGCCGTCTTCGATGGCGTACTGCATGTTCATGAGGCCACACACGTGGAGGGCTTCGGCAATCTTACGGGTGTAATCCTTGATGGTTGCCAAGTTTTCCTTCGTGATGGTCACCGGCGGGATAATGCAAGCGGAGTCACCGGAGTGGACACCGGCAAGTTCGACGTGTTCCATCACGGACGGGATGTAAACATGTTCGCCGTCAGAGAGGGCGTCGGCTTCGCATTCCAAAGCGTTGTGGAGGAAGCGGTCGATGAGGAGCGGACGATCCGGGGTCACGCCCACGGCCTTCGCCACGTATTCGCGGAGCATGTTCTCGTCGTAGATGACTTCCATGCCGCGGCCGCCAAGCACGAAGCTCGGGCGGATCATCACCGGGTAGCCGCCAATCTGCTTGACGCAAGCGAGGGCTTCGTCGATGTTCGTGGCCATGCCGCTTTCCGGCATCGGGATGCCGAGCTGATCCATCATCTTGCGGAACAAGTCGCGGTCTTCGGCGATATCGATGGAGTCGATGCTCGTACCGAGAATCTTGACGCCTTCGTCGCTAAGGGCGCGGGCGATGTTCAGCGGAGTCTGGCCACCGAACTGCACGATCACGCCGGCCGGCTTTTCCTTATGATAGATCTGCAGAACGTCTTCCAAAGAAACCGGTTCGAAGTACAGCTTGTCGCTGGTATCGTAGTCGGTAGAAACCGTTTCAGGGTTGCAGTTCACCATGATGGTTTCGTAACCCAGTTCGCGAAGAGCCATTGCAGCGTGGCAGCAGCAGTAGTCGAATTCGATGCCCTGGCCGATTCTGTTCGGGCCACCGCCGAGAATCATGATCTTCTTCGGGTTGTTGGAAGCGGTAGATTCGTCCTTGCAGTTGTAGGTGCTGTAGTAGTAGAACTGGTTTTCAACACCGCTCACCGGCACTGCACACCAGCCTTCGACCACGCCGAGTTCCGTACGCTTCTTGCGCACGTCCTTTTCACGGATGCCGAGGATCTTCGCGATGTACTTGTCGCTGAAGCCGTCTTTCTTGGCCTTGACGAGGAGTTCGTCAGCAGGCAGGCGGCCCGGAGTCTTGAGCATTTCTTCTTCGAGTTCCACGAGTTCGCGCATCTGCTGCACGAAGTAGGCCTTTTCGTAGGTGGCGGCGAAGATTTCTTCGTCGGTAGCGCCCTTGCGGATGGCTTCGTACATCTGGAAGTGGCGTTCGGAAGAAGCGGTCTTCATCATTTCGAGGAGCTCTTCCTTGCTCTTCTTGTTGAAGTCCTTCGCAAAGCCGAGGCCGGAGCGACCGTTTTCGAGACCGCGAATAGCCTTCTGGAGGGTTTCCTTGTAGGTCTTGCCGATAGCCATGACTTCGCCCACGGCCTTCATCTGGGTGCCGAGGCAGTCATCGACGCCGCGGAACTTTTCAAATGCCCAGCGAGCGAACTTGAGCACCACGTAGTCACCGCTCGGGGTGTACTTTTCGAGGCTTCCATCGCGCCAGTACGGAATCTGGTCGAGGGTGAGGCCTGCGGCGAGCTTTGCAGAAATGAGAGCGATCGGGAAGCCGGTAGCCTTCGAAGCAAGAGCGGAGGAGCGGCTGGTACGCGGGTTGATTTCGATAATCACCACACGGCCGGTCTTCGGGTCGTGAGCGAACTGCACGTTGGTACCGCCAATCACGCCGATAGATTCCACAATCTTGAAGGCCTTTTCCTTCAGTTCTTCTTCGAGCTTCTTGTCGATGGTGAGGAACGGGGCTGCGCAGAAGGAGTCGCCGGTATGCACGCCCACCGGGTCGATGTTTTCGATGAAGCAGATGGCAATCATCTGGTTCTTGGAGTCACGCACGACTTCGACTTCCAGCTCTTCCCAACCGAGGATGGATTCTTCGATGAGGCACTGGTGCGTCATGGAGAGTTCAAGACCGTTAGAGCAAATGGTGCGGAGTTCTTCCACATTGTAGCAGAAACCGCCGCCTGCACCGCCCATGGTGTATGCCGGGCGAACCACAACCGGGTAGCCGATTTCGGAAACGATCTTTTCGGCTTCTTCCACAGAGTGGCAAATGCCGGAGCGCGGGGTGTCGATGCCGAGCTTCTGCATGGTTTCCTTGAAGATTTCACGGTCTTCGCCGCGTTCGATAGCGTCGAGGTTCACACCGATCACCTTCACGCCGTACTTGTCCAGCACGCCGGCCTTGCTCAAAGCAGAGGCGAGGTTCAAGCCGGTCTGACCGCCCAAGTTCGGGAGGAGTGCCTGCGGGCGTTCCTTTTCGATAATCTGGGTGAGGCGGGCGACGTTCAGCGGTTCGATGTAGGTGGCATCGGCCATGACCGGGTCGGTCATGATGGTAGCCGGGTTAGAGTTCACGAGCACAATCTTGTAACCCTGTTCGCGCAGGGCCTTGCAAGCCTGGGTGCCGGAATAGTCGAATTCGCAAGCCTGACCGATCACGATCGGGCCAGAACCGATGATAAGGACTTTGTCGATGCCTTCAATCTTCATTTTGTTTATCTCCGTTGACTAATTATTTATTAAAACTCGTATTTATTGTTTAAAAAAAGAGCTGAACCAAATGGCTCAGCATCTTTAAAAACAATATTGGAAATAGAAAGAGTAGCGAACGGCGCGACATGCATAATGTCGCAGTTGCGCTTAGCGTTTTTGAGCATTCCGTTCATCACTTTCCTATTTCGCAAAGACTTAAACTTGTGCAAATATAGAATAAGTGATAAATCCTTTCAATAGCGGGCTATAAAAATTAGTCCTCATCCATCGAAGAATCGTCTTCCTGCACGTCATCCTGGCATTCCGGAAGCGACGGCTTATTCTTGCACTTTTCATGAAGCGTTTCGTAATCAGAGTCTGCCGGAGCGGAACAAGCCATAAGACCCAGAATCGAAACAAGAGAGACCAAGCTCAAAATCCAACGTTTCATAAAATACCTCTAAATCGTTATCCACCAATATAATAAACAATTAAACAGAGACACGCGTTCAATACAAAATAGGGTCGCAAAAAGCGACCCATCCTTTGCAAAAAGCAAATCTAGCTCAGAGAATTACTTCTTAGCCGGCTTGTTCTTAGCAGCGGTTTCCTTGAGAGCTGCACCAGCCTTGAAGCCAACAGTCTTGGAAGCCTTGATCTTGATGGTTGCACCAGTCTGCGGGTTACGACCAGTACGAGCAGCACGAGCCTTCACAGTGAAAGTACCGAAACCGATGAGCTGAACGTTGCCGTCCTTCTTGATGCCAGCAGCGATACCGTCGAGAACGGCGTCGATAGCACGAGCAGCAGCAGCCTTAGATTCAATGCCAGCTTCCTTGTTAGCGAGCACAGCTTCAATAAGATCTTGTTTGTTCATTTTATAACTCCTTGAGTCAGATTTGTGAATTGTTGGTAATATTATACCTTTTTTTTCACGGGGAGGAAAGCTTTTAAATGAAAAAAGTTTTTAAAACCGCATAAAATCAAGCCTTGGGAGCCAGTCTGCCCGCATCTTCTACGTACTGGTCGGCTCTAGTCCTTAATTTCTCTACATAGACAAGGCATATGCACGTAAAGGGAATCGCCACCAAAAGTCCCAAAAAGCCAAGCAACTTGCCCCAAATCGAGAGCGACAGAAGGATCCCTACAGGCGGCAAATTCATGGACTTACCGACAATGTGCGGCACCAAAAAGAAGTCCTGGATAATCTGTACAACAAGGTAAATCGCAAGGATGATAATTGCCACTTCCCAAAACGGCATGCCCTTGTCCAAAGCGTAAACCACCGCCAGTAGTAAGGCGAGCGGGATAGTCGTGAGCTGCATGTAAGGGATCATGTTCAATGCCCCGGAGAAAAGTCCAAACGCCATCCCCATCGGGAGTCCCATCACGCTAAAGCCAATTGCATACAAAACGCCAACCGTAAAGGCGACCATGGATTGAGCACGGAAGTACGTTCCCATAAATTTGTCCGTAGAGCTAGCGAATTCACCAGCTTCACGGCGGTAACGTCTCGGGATCAAGCGGCGAATGCCCTTCCTGATTTTATGCATGTCAAGCATAATGAAGACAAGGTACATAAACACGACAGCCGCACTGGAAATACCCATGACAATCGTAGATGTCTTCGAAAGAATGTCCCAAGCGCCCGGAAGAATGCGGTCCGATACCGTCTGCACCACGCTCCACACGTCAAGCGATTCCATCGCCTCGGCAATGCTATTCCAAGAAATCATCGTCTTCACAGATGCCCACATATCCGCAGGCAAGAACGTCATGATTCGATCACTCCAAGTGGAGTCCGTAAAGATTTTCGAAATGAGCGTTCCCAGATACTGGACTTCATGCATGACTTTCGGGATAAAGAAATACATACAACCGCCAATAATAATAGCGGCACCCAAAAGCACGACCACCACGGCAATCACGCGATAACGGAATTTTATTTGCAACCGGCAAACAAGCGGGTCCATGATATAGGCAATCAAGAACGCCGCAAAAAACGGGAACAAAACTCCACTCAGATAATTCAATACAACAAGAGTAACGGCGACTGCAGCTGCAATCAGCACATAGCGCATTACCCTATCAAGCGTCCAATTTCTTTGCATCTTTTCTTCCCCTACTTCTCAAGACATAAACTAAAAACAGCATAAAGCCGAACAAAATACATGCCAAAACAACATGCATCATTTTCTTTTGTTCTGCGCTATGCCCCCAAATGCGCACAAAGCGAACTTCCATTTCATCCGGAATGCCGCGAAGCGTCGAGGCGCCACTTACAATTTCAAAGAATGCGGCACGGTTCAAGTACGTTTTGCCATCGTCTTCTTCAAGTCCCTGCTGCGACAGCCACCATTCCGGAACTCGGAATTCACTGAGCGAAATTTTGCTTACCGCAAAGCGTTCCTTCGAGCCACCCATCAGTAAGTAAGGCGCCGACGGGATTTCCTTTTCCAGAACGCGAAGGTTCGCATAATCTCCATTCCGCGTATAGACCGGGTCATCCGTCAAAATGCGGAGTTTCATGGAATTCATGCGTTTCGAAGCAACACGCACTTCCATGGAATCGAACTTCGTCAGGTCAAAAACTCCGGCAGGCCGTTTGTCCACAGACTTCAAGTTAAAGCCAACGCCCGCATACGTAAACGCCTTGCCCGAATGGATGACCACAGAAGAGGTCAAGAGCGTATCCGTCAATTGGACTTCGCTTGTCGAGAATCCACCGACTGCGCTATCATTCAACGGAAAAATTTCAAAAGTCCGCTCAGGGAAAAGCTCCACCGCCACTCCCCCACAGCGTGAATAGAAAAAGCCCCAAGCAATCAGCAGGACTAGGAAAAACGAGATTCCAATCCACCTACTTTTTTTCATCATACTCCTTCACAGGGTGGCTACGTCCAATCGCCACGATCATAAGCCCAAGAATCATGAACAAGAAGATTCCGTAAGCCGTATTGCTTATACCGCTTGCAAAAATTTCTCGGACATTTACGACAAAGTTCTTTCCACGAGGCTGTTTCCACCCTGCAGAAATTTCCACACGCGCAACGCTTTCGTGATGCAAGCGGTTTTTCGAGCGCTTGACTCCAAGATCGTCATACCAAAAGTCCGGGATGTAGAAATGTTCAAACGGGATGGCAATCTTATTGCGTCCGGTCTTCACAGGGACTTCTTTCAATAGCAACTTGAACGTATTAGACTTCTGCAAATCCGTCACATCTGGGTCATACGTCCAGACTTTCACAAGGATTTCATCTGTCCCGGCGATATCAAGGTCCATATAAAGCGTATCGACATTTTTCCAGTTGTGGAATTTCTTTTCGCCCGCCGGGTCAAAGTCAAATACAAGTCCGCACCAAGTCGGTTTCTTTTCGTCAGTGCCAAGAGCACACTGGAACGAGGTTAGGGAATCCGAAGCTTTAAACTGGACAGCAGACGTTCCCCCGGCCGCATTATCGTCAAATGCAGATACTTTTGCACCATCCCCTAGTGGAAACACCGTTTCAGCAAATCGCTCTTTCGGAAGCATTACATAGATGGCAACAACAATAATCGCAATGATTGCTAAAATCGTATAGGATTTTTTCATTTACTCAAAAAATTTCCTTAAAGTTCTATTGTACTGGATGTAATCTAGCGGATCTTCTTCCACAGGTTTTTCACCAAAGAGCTTGTTCACAATCGAATCAATCCAATGGATAAAGAAGAAGTGGTGTTTGCCTTCTTTTGCCTGCGGAGCCGCCTTGATATCCAAGGACCACTGCAAAAGCTGTTTCACCGTCGAAGGCGGCATATGGAACGTTTCGCAGCAAGTCGTCACATAGCCATCAAAACCGTAATGCGGGAGTTTGCCCTTCACAAGCGGTTGACCATGATCGATGCATACCGGATTTTCGCAGGGCGGGTCCTGCACGTTTTTCTTATTCAAGTCGTTGAGCCACAATTCGCGCGTCTTGTCCGAGAGTCCACCGTAAAAGGCGAACGTCTGGTTGCACGGGAAATAAATGGAATAACACTTCGGACAAATCCTCAGATCAAGATTGACAATTCTGAGGGACTCGACTTCTGAACCGCAAAAAGAACATTTACACATGTAGATTAATATAGATAATAGACGAAAGACGAAAGACGAAAGACGAGAGAAAATAGTGTTTAGGGGAAAGCTTTCCCCTGGCTCGCACTTTGTTGCTCACCACCCCTTCAAGCGGGCACATCCCGCAACGCCCTGTTTTTACATATCACTAGTAACTAGTATCTAGTAACTATTAACTAAATTTACCAGCATGGCTAAAGTAGTTCAAATTACAGCAGAAAATTTTGAAGAAGAGGTCATCAAGGCCTCTGAAACGCGCGCTGTCGCGATTCTTTTCTCCTCCGCAGAATACCCGGATTGCGCCCCGTACTCCCAGTTGGCAGGTCAGCTTTCCACAAGCATGGACTTTACGCTCGGCGTCGTAAGCTGCGATGACCGCGAAAACATGCGCCTCATCCAGATGTTCCGCGTGCAGTCCGTCCCCGAAATTCACGTGGTCGATAAAGGCCAAATTGCAGACGTCATCCAGGGCGTGCTCCCCGAAGCCGATCTCAAGAAGCGTCTCGAAAAGTTCTACGTCTCCGAAGAAGCCCGTTTCCAGACGGCTCTTGAAGACGCCATTGCACAAAAGAACTTCGACCAAGCGCTCCCGATGCTTGACGAAGCTCTCGCCAAGAACCCAAACGACAAGAAGCTCCAGCTCCTGTGGGCAAAGGCAAGTCTTGGTCTCGGCGATACCGCAAAGGCAAAAGACATTCTCTCCAAGTTTGTCGAAAGCGACGACCAGTACCGCGAAGCCAAATCGCTCTTGGAACTTCTCGACTTCCACGCCGAAGTCGCCAAGAAAGATGTCCAAGGTAAAGAAGCCATCGTCTATCACGAAGCTTGCAAGCTCGCCTGCGAAGAAGATTTCGAAAGTGCACTCCAGGCATTCCTGAACTTGTACGTCGAAGCTCCGGAATGGAACGACGGCGCCGCCAAGAAGGCAATGCTCACGCTCTTCGGCGTTCTCGGTCCGAAGCACGAACTCACCTGGAAGTACCGCGCAAAGCTCAACACGATGATGTTTATCTAAAGATAGAAGGGGCTACGCCCCTCTCATGATCTAGTTTGCAGAACTTAAACAAGAAGCGCAGCTCAATGAGCTGCGCTTCTTAATTTGTTGATCCCGTCATCCTCGAACAGTCATCCTGGAGCGTAGCGACGGGAACCATTATTTCTCGCATTTAGCGGTTCTTTTATTTGCACTTAGAATTAGCAAGGTTCAGCAAGTTCTTGTATGCCGCCATGCACCTTCTGTGGTCCTTAGAACCTTCCTGGTAAGAATAGCATTCGCCAAGCTTATTGTTCGCCATGTCACGTTCCTTGCACTTCTTCGGAGCAGCTTCAGGAGCAGGCTGAGCCTTCTTCTGTTGCGGCTGAGCAGCCTGTGCCGGAGCATCATAGGAGTACACAAAGATTTCAATGCGGTTGTTCTTCATGCGGTTATCCGGAGTTGTATTCGGAACAAGAGGTTCATCGCCGCCCTTGCCCGTCGCAATGATATCCTGTTTCGAAAGACCTGCCGTCACCAAATAGCTCTTCACTTCTTCGGCACGCTTGAGAGCAAGCACACGGCTTCTTTCCGGGCGATCCAAGTTGTCCGTATGGGAGACAATTTCAATCGTCTTGCCGTGATAGTTTCCTAAGTGACTTGCAAGTCTATTCAAGCCATCCGTAGATTCACGAGTGAATCTGGACTGTCCAACACCAAACGTCACGCCCTGCAAAATGAACTTTTCAAGGACAGTCTTGTTGGCAGCGTTCTTCGCCGGATTTGCCTGAGCTGTAGGCTTTGCACCAGCCTGAGAAGTCGTTACCTGCGGCTTCGGAGCACCGTAAGACGAGCCATCCTTCACACAGCGGAGCTTGTTCGTATAAGCATCGCCATGTTTGAAGTACGGAGTACCCTTTTCGCGGATAGCATTGTACTTCCAGTCCACATAAGTCATTTCATTGCCGTTCTTCGAAGACGTCCAGTAGCCGCGCTTGAAGTCGAAATTCAAGCTGCACGGATTTTCCTTAGCATCACGATTTTTTCTTGCACGCTTGTCGTTGGCATGGATGTCAAATTCAGAAGCCTTCGAGAAAAGCTGTTCGTATTCAGCCTGTTCCGGCACATGCCAGCCACGCGGGCATCCACGGTTAAGGTTTCTCGCTTCCATTTCGTCCAGACGGTCCAGAATCACGTCTTCAGCCATCCAAGTCTGGTCGCCCACCTTGAGCGTTCTGTAGGTCTTTCCAGAATTGTCCATCACGCTACCCAGACGGTCCTTGCAAGCCGCTTCCCAGTTCTGGATGCAACGCACAGAGTAACCATTTGCCTTTCGGCCCTGGAACGAGAACGTTTCGAGATTCTGACCTCTAAAGCTCATCGCATCGGCGCGGTCACTACCCTTGTCATCGCCAAGCCAGAAGAAGGCGCGGTTGCCAATGTCAATGAAACGTTCGCCATCGACATAGTAGCCACCATCCAAAACTCTAAAACCATTCAGATTAAAGTCCTGGTAGTTGAGGTCATCGCCCATCGGCAGGCTCCAACCATCGGGGCAAGCCTTCCTTGCAGCATTCCACGTGTAAAGTCTACCGTAAGTTTCGCAATTCTGGGTATTGTTTTCATAGCAGTAGCTATCCGGCAAACGGAACTTCAAGTTTTCCGCCATCCAGACGCGACCACCAATCTTCACCGTCGTATAGCGTTCGCCATCGCGGTTATCGATCAACAAATTTCTCGATTCGTCATACGTCGAAGTATTCTGGTACTTATTCGAAGCATACGTATTCTGCTGAACAGGCTGAGTCGGGCGCAACATCTGTGCCGCGCGTTCCTCTTCAGAAATACTGCAATCAAATTCCTGCGGAAGCTTTCCGAAATAGTAATTATACCTGTCCGGCGTAATCCAGATTTCACTACTGCCGACAGAAGAACGCATAAAAGAACGCGGATAATTGACGCATCTGTAAAGCACATTGGCACAACGATCGTCTTTCTTTTCCGTTCTATACGTATCCTCCATATCCGGGCAGCGCCAATAGCACGAATTACCGAACATGTCGTCAAAGCTACAAGTAATCACAGTTCTGTCACCAGACTGAGCGGCAAACGCCGATCCAGCAGCAAGGAAAGTGGTAGCTACAGCTAGAGCGTACTTTTTATTCATTACAATACTCCGTATTCCAACACAATTCAATGTGTATAATATATGATTAGACCAAAAATACAAATTTCAATCTATGGTTTTATAAAACAGCACCGCCGTTCGAGCTTTTTTAGTCCAAAAGAGAGGATTTAGAACAACATTTTATTATATTAACTATCCAAGCAAAAGGTTTTCTATGAAAAATATCATATCCGTACTTTTACTCATCGCCTCAATCACACTCTTTACGGGCTGCACGGCTTCATACCAAAATGAGTTCATGAACCAGCCGTCAAAACTCGCCAACACATCGAGCCGAATCCTCTTAATTACTCCAGAAAACGGAACGTACGAAGACATCGAATACCCCACATCCGGAGACGATGTCATCTTTGCCCTGAAAAAAGAACTGAACCGCTATACACCAGTCATCGGCGTCATTCCCAACCCCATCCCTATCGAAAACCTCGAAGAACAAGTTTTAGAACAAACGGACTATATCATATTGCCAAAGATTCTGCACTGGGAAGACCGCGCCACAGGATGGTCGTTCAGACCGGACCGTATCGAGATCCTATTCGAGATATACAACAACAAGCGTGAACTCATTGACGCCTACCGAATCAAGGGCAGAAGCGCCTATGTCGTTTGGATTAGCAAGCAGCCAAAATCCCTCCTCCCCCGCCCCATCCGCACCATGTGCGAAGATCTTTTCGGAAAAATTCAAAATTAAGCTGTAAATTATCCCTCATTTTCCCTCGTCTCTCGTTTCTCTTCTCTCGTCTTTTCTATTTTTGACCCCGTATTTTATTGTACAGTAAAAACAAGGGATTAAATCCCACAGGAAAACATTATGAAAAAGATTCTGTTCCAAGACACCTCGTTCCGTGATGGCTTCCAGTCCATCTTCGGCGCTCGCGTGTTCATGAAGGACTTCATGCCTGCTGTTGAAGCAGCTGTGAAGGCTGGCATCACCCACTTCGAAGCAGGTGGTGGCGCCCGTTTCCAGGCTCTCTATCAGAACTGCGGTGAAGACGCATTCGACATGATGGACGAATTCCGTCGCGTTGTCGGTCCGAAGATCCGCCTCCAGACTCTCGCTCGCGGTATCAACGTGGTCGCTCTCGCTCCGCAGCCGCGCGATATGATCAAGCTCCATGCCGACATGTTCAAGAAGCACGGCATGACCCGTATTCGTAACTTTGACGCTCTCAACGACGTCAACAACCTCATTTACTCCGGTAAGTGCATCACGGACGCAGGACTTGAACACGAAGTCGTCGTCACCATGATGGAACTTCCTCCGGGATGCGACCTCAACGCCGCCCACAATCCGGAATTCTACGAACGCATCCTCCGCAACATCTTGGACGCCGGCGTTCCGTTCGCTTCCGTCTGCTTCAAGGACGCTTCCGGTACGACAAACCCGACCAAGGTCTACGAAACGTTCAAGCGCGCTCGTAAGCTCCTCGGCGACAAGGTCGAACTCCGCATCCACAGCCATGACACTTGCGGTACTGGTGTGGCTCAGTACAAGGCAGCTATCGAAGGTGGCGCAGATGGCGTCGACCTCGGTCGCAAGCCGCTTTCTGGCGGTACGGCTCAGCCGGACCTCTTCTCCATGTTCCACGCCCTCAAGGGTACGGATTACAAGCTTGCCCTCGGTGAAGACAGCATCGTCGACGATCACATTCCGGAACTCATGGAAGCTAACAACGTCGCTGTTGAATGCCTCAAGGACTACAACTTCCCGCCTGAAGCACGTCAGATCACTACCGACGTTATCTTCAGCCCGATGCCGGGTGGCGCTCTCACGGCTAACACGCTCATGATGCGCGAAACCAAGACCTTCCACCTCTTCCCGAAGGTTATCGAAAACATGAGTGAATGCGTACGCCGCGGTGGCTTCGCTTCCTCTGTGACGCCGGTTTCTCAGTTCTACTTCCAGCAGGCTTACATGAACACCTTGAACCAGGCTGCCGGTCGCGGTACGTGGTTCAAGATGACCGAAGGCTACGGCAAGATGCTCCTCGGTTACCAGGGTAAGACTCCGTGCGAACCGGATCCGGAACTCGTGAAGATCGCAGCCGACCAGTTCAACATGAAGCCGTTCAAGGAAGCCTATCCGGGCGTCCAGTGCGCAGAAGAAATTCTTCCGCCGGGCATTCCTGCAGCCAAGAAGCTCCTCGAAGAAAATGGTCTCCCGGTCAACGACGAAACCATCTTCATCACGGGCTGCCTCCAGACGAAGGCTGGCAACAAGGGTATCGAATTCCTCAAGGGCAACCGCCACATTGGCGTGCCGAAGAAGGACCCGAATGCCGCTCCGGCTGTCGACACCAAGAACATGAAGGCTGGCGCTGCAAGCACCTACCGCATTGCCCTTGGCAACCAGAGCTGGGACGTCCAGGTTCAGACCCTCAGCAAGTAAGAGCTTTCGCGAAGTCCTCTGGGCTTCGCTCAAGACTTTACAAAAAAGACTTCGAGCATCCGCTCGAAGCCTTTTTTGTACGCTAATCAAACAAGGTTGCAAAGCAAGCCAAATGAAGCTTCACTTCACAATCTGTCAGAAACTAAATATCAGAAGCTAAACGTCTTGCCGACATTCACACCATAGCCGACCTTTTCCGCTGCAAAGATACCGCCATGGAATCCAGACGGATGGAAGTAATTCAGCATGAATCCGATGTTCATCGTTTTGAGCCACATGACATCCGTATCAAAAGCGATCACGCCATACTGTCCAAGCCTAGCGCCAATGCGAGCCGAAGAATAAAGCTTTACGCCAAACCCTTCGTCGTCATTTTCAGCAAGACTCTTCCCAAGATAGTCGCGAACGTCATCAAAGTCGCCACCGCCTTCAAATAGCTGGACACCAGCACCAAGTCCCAAAATCACAGGACCTACGTCAAAGTCAGCACCAACAGCGATACGTTCCTGGAAACTCCAGAACGAATACTTTTTCTTTCCTTCTGGAGTCGCAAGCCATGCCATATAGCCTTCATTGCACTTACCCGCTTCCGAGCAATCGAACGACGCTTTACCACCCTTGCCTCCCAAAGCAGCCTCTACGTACAACGGTGTCATAGCACCAAGCAGTCTATAGTTCAATGATGCCGTTCCGCCAGCAGTAAAGCCGTCCTTAACATTACGCCCAGTCATCTTTGCACCGCCATACGCATCAACAGAAAGAGTCATCGGAGAAGATTCTCCATTGACAGCCAAGCGAGGCTGATGAGCCACAATCATCTGCGAGGATCCAATTGAACTCAAATGCGGATTCAAACAACCGCACAACGACAACGCCGCCGCAGAAAGCATACAGAAAAGAATTGATTTTTTCATCTTATTCTCCAACTTATTTGTTTTTGCGCCAAATAATATATCATAATTCATCAAACGCATCAAGAGACCTTCATTTCAACGAAATTGACTTTATAAGACAACGCTCATTAGCAACAACAGGCTGTAGATTCAAGCGGCGTGCGGATTTAGAGCCTTGCGGGGTAACATCCGTATCGATGATTTCGTCTAAAGGTAAAATTTTTTGAACAAATCCATTTTGCAAACTACCGTTATCAAGATTCATCTTCAGCAGCTTTTTAGAGTCAAAATAAGCGATCGAATTTTGGCAAGTTCCCGGCCAATAGTCTACAACAAGATTTTTGTAATCATCCATCGAAACCATCTTTCCAAAATCAAAATGCAACCCCTGTCGAGCCCTGTCAAACGTTATCTCAAGCCCTAAACCGAGTTCATCATGATATGGGTTTGCATGGACCGATGCATCCCAAAGCGTATATTCATACGGACCCGGATAAATTTCCGACGATGCAATCTTTGGCGGAACCGCAGCATCCCCCTGCGTATTCAACACAAGATGAGGATTCGACAACGTAACGTTCCCACCATCAGAATTAAGCACAAGACGAAACCAGTGCAAACCATTAAGAGCCCCATCATTTGCGGGCATCTGCCAACGCAATGTATGAGTTTTGCCATCAAGCGTCACCGGCAATTCATCTAACTGCAAATGACCAGAGCAACCCTTAACTCGGCAAACGAGAAGTTCCGCTTTCATCCAGTTTCCCTTAGGATTATCGACCTGAATATCCACCTCAAAAGAAGTATTCGCCTGAATATCGGTTCCATAATTCCAAGTCGCCACTTTTTTCCATCCCGCCGGAAGATTAAACTTCACAGACTCATTCTTCTCCGTTGCTAAAGCGTTGTAGTCATAACGCGCATACGCAAAAGGAATCTGCTGGACAAAGCCGGCATAACGAATAACATCAGGCATCTTACTAGCATCCATGCAATTCGCATTCGGCGAGAAATATCCCACCAATTTCGGATTTCTAAACCGCCCTGCATCAGCATCGTAATCGTACTTTGCCACCTCGCATAAAATTCGCCACAAATCAACCTGCATCCCCTCCATCACGGTCTCGTTTATACGTCCGTTTTCAACAGGCATTTCGACATGGCGACCGCTAATGGCTTCAGCATAACGCGGGTGCGTCGGATCCACGGCATAAGCCGCATTTGCCGTACTTCTGCTCCCCGGATTTTCAAATGGGAAATCCTTATACGACTGTTTAAAACCGCATTCTGAGCGAATTGCCAAATCACCATTGCACTTCATATCCATAGCGCTTACCGTCGGGATAAACGTGCTGCGGTCCTGAATCAATTCGTCATAGCCCCAGGAAGTATTCAAGTTAATACTGAAAAAGAGAACCTCCTGTTTCATATCCTCTGGCATCGCATCCAAAAATCCCTGCCGCAAGGAATTGTAAATAGTCCCCGCAAACGGATACGTAGAGCCCTGAATAAAATCATATTTAGAAGTCGAGCGGTAATCAACTTTTATAGGATCATCCGTCGTTTCCTTTTTACGGTTATAAGAAATCGTTTCATTGTTATCGGAATAATGCATATGGCTTATCGCAGAACCAAGCGATGCCGGACCCTTTTTCACATGACGTTCGAGTCGGTAATAGTCATTTTTATGTTCAGGATTTTTTCCTTTCAACTGTCCTTGCGCAATAAGCACAACAGGGAACTTCTTGTATTCTGCAGCAAGGCGATAATCATCAAAAAGGAACCTGTCCCTTGTATTCACTTCTGAAGTGCATAAACCATCCGTGCACTTATTTTCATAAACAAGCAGATCTGCCGCTCCTTTCGAAAGCAAGATATTCTTGAACATTTCAGCAGACGCAGAGCCACCCTTATCGCCCCAGAATGCCACTGTATTGAATAATCCCATCGGCATTACCGCCCCCTGATGCGGAGAATCCAGCGACGAGAACAAGCGAATCGGAGCATCGGATTCATTTCGATGCGTGTCATAAAGGTAAGAGGCGTAACGTCCAATAACGCCACCCTGACTTATGCCCATGATGACAAAACCATCTTCTTTTGCTCCCGGGAACGGGATATGCACATTATCATTCAAGAAGGCAAACAACTGGCTCAGCGCCTTAGAATTTTGTTGAAGCGAAACACGCACCGTTTCATCAAACTGCACTAGCACAGGAGTGTACCCTAAAGATTTAAGAATATTCGGAATACCGACCTGAGTCACATCGCATTCCAAATCCGTCAAGGTTCTCTTTTCTTCAGGATCCAAATTGATGCCATCAATAATCATGAATGGACGTTCCAAGTAAATGCCTGATGGAGAACTTGCATCTTGAGGGGCATCCATAATGCGGATACGGACCGACTGGTTATTACCGGTACACGAACTACCTACACGATCTAAGCCTTTCAAGGTCACCAAATTATTGCCATTTTCAACGCAAAGACGGTCTTTTTCATCCACAAAGAACGCATAATCCTTAGACGCCGCCATCGCATTAGTCGCTAAAAGCGAAGCAAGAGCAAACCAAAAACAACGCATCATTATTTCACCTCCACAAATAGATTTTGTTCAACATTATGCATACCGCTTTTCAGCTTGACCACGATTTTCTGCAACCCCGACGACGGGAACTCCAGTTCAAGCCGTTCTTTGGGAGAAATCGATTTGCACGTTCCCGAAATGCAAACAGAAACAGAGGGCAATTCACGCTGTTTCGTCACAACAAAGTACGGATCAAGCACAAAGCTTATTTTAGAGCTGCGCACAAAAGAGGTCGGAAGCCCCGCCATCAGCAAATGCGCATTCACATTCTGAGTTGAACCGCACGTTTCATCGGCACACGCCTTATACACGTAATCTAAATCAGCTACAAGCAACGGAATCACTGTATAATCCGAATTTGCAGCAATCGCCTCCGCTTCAAAATAAAGCTGTTTCGGATTGGCAACTGCATTTTCTCGTAATCGATTACGAACGACCGAATACATATTATCGTACCATGTCAACCGCGACTTTTTCGCAGGCATTTCCGATGCACTAATACTATTCACAATTTTCAAGTGTTCCAGTTCATTTACCAGAAAATCTGCATTCACTGTCGAAATGAGAGAATTCCGTTCTTGAGGCGTATATGCAGCACTGAATTCAGGCTCCAATGCAGGCAGCAATCGTGCCTCGCGTTTTTCGGACCAAGCTTCCACATTGGAAAATTCATATTCCCAATGTTTAGCACCATCTACACCAACCGTTGCAGAAGTCCCTCCCAAATTAGAGTCTCTCTTGACGCAACTGAATCCGATATCGTCAATAAAGAGCGTCGTGTACTGGTTTTGCGGAACTTGGAAAAGTCCTACACCCAAATTTACAACATCGATTGCCCCCGTCACGCCCAAACTTGAGAGCGGAATTTCTAGCGCATGCGTTTTATTCGCCGTCAAGTTCACATAATGGACTCGACTCTCAGAAAGCGCTCCCTTCAGCCAAACTCCAAACTTTGCGTTTTGCGTAGCGCGCACCTTCAAACGGAGCACGCCACCATCCACACGCAACGGAAGCGCTTGGAACGAAAGCAATCCCGTCCAGTCACCTTGCTCATTTTTCGAGCCCGACAACCGGATGTACGGAGCATTCATTCCATCGAAATTTCCCCAGTTCGCTTTCCATTCCGGCGACTCCGGGAAAGTCCTCCCCGATTCAATCATTTGACCATTGTCGCTACCATCCGAATACAGTGCGACGCCCTTACATTCCTCGGCAAAGCCATCAAGAGCCAACAACGCTCCCGCTAAGGCAACGCCTTTAAACATCCTACGCATCATAGGATTTTTCCTTTCTATTGATTTTGAGAATAAACAGGCTTACTCAGCCGTAACGGATATATTAATCGATGTAAGGAAAGGATATAAGTAAGAATATAATAAACCGCCTCGACAACATCGAAGCGGTAAATAAACTACAATATTTTTTTTACTGTGTAAAGGGGTTCAATAAATTTTTATGATTTTTCTTTTTTTAGCTGAATCACCAAATCACTTATATAAACTCCATCGACTATATTCACGGAATACGTATAAGCATCCAGATAAATCAAGTCCAATCGCTTTTCAAATGTAGAAAGTCCAAGCCCGCTTCCCTTGCGGCTCGACTTTCTCGGGAAATTAGAATTTTCAGAATGGAAGTGGAGAACATCCCCCGCCTGCGTAATGGTGATATGCGCAAAGCTCTTGCCGTTCGGATTCACGCAATGTTTCATCGCATTTTCCATCAAGGGCATTACCAACAACGGTTCTATCATCATTTTCGGATTTTCAAGATTCACGTTAAAGACAAAGTCAAAGCTTTCATCGAGACGGAGTTTTTCCAAGTCCGCATACTTTTGCAAAATATCCACATCTTCTTGCAACGTGATATACTTGTCCTTGACCTGGTAAAGCATCATTCTCAAAAGTTGCGAAAGTTTGTTCATCGAACTTTCAGCCCGCTTCGGATCAATCTGGATTAAAGCAGAAATGTTATTCAAAGTATTAAAGAGAAAATGCGGACTCAGCTGGTTTTTCAAAAAATCCAGCTCGTACTGCAATTCCGAGCGTTTCTGTTCGCGCAAAATAAACGCACGCACAATCTGTCGGAACATCACGTGGTACAGCACGCAAAGAATGCAAACAAACACAACAAGGATAGTAAACGATATAACGGGCCAAACGCCAAAGTGTCCTTTAACAAACGAGAAACAATAGGAACTAAAGAAGTCACCAACCCCTTCGTTCGGAGAACGTTCCATCACAAAGAACGCCACTTCTCTAAAGAACAACGTTGCCACCACTAAAACGGAATTACAGACAAAATACGTCGCATAGCGTTTTTTAAACACAAGCTGCGGCACCAAAAACTTTTGGTTCAAGATAAAAACGAAAACCGTACTCAACATGGGCAAATAAAAGCCCACAAGCCCTTTAATGTTTACGCTCATATTCAACGCATTTGTCGGGTCCAGAATAAGCCCCAGCGGGAACAAAAGCATGAACAGCCAAACTAAAAATGCAGGCAAAAAGAGCGGAATAGGGAACTGAACCAAGTCGCGTTCGTCTTTCAAGAGCTCACGAAGCCTGTTTTCATTGCGTTCAAAGCCGATTTCTTGCAAAACGGCGAATTTGTTACGAGTTCTTTGGAAAAGACCTTCACACTTTTCAGTGTTATTTGTAGAAACATTGTCATTCATACTAAAAAATTTAGTCAAAAACCAGCCTATTTTGCCCGTCATGACAATTTCGTGACAAAAATCACGAACTTTTTTAACAAAAACTCAATTTAACTTTTGCACGCACCATTCTAAGTAATGACACAAGGAATTCAATCTGGAGGTAAATTTGATAATGTAAAAATGAGGAGGTCACCATGAAAACCCTTAACAATCGAGATCAGAAAGACATTTACATGCAATACTTAAACGACATTTCTCGTTACCCGTTGCTCACAAGAGAACAGGAAACAGTATTGCTCAAGAAGTCCGCCGAAGGCAACAAAGCCGCCTTGGACATGCTGGTCAACTCCAATCTTCGCTTCGTCGTGAACATCGCTAACCTTTATAAAGGTCGTGGTCTCGACATCATGGAACTGATCAACGAAGGGAACATGGGACTCATCGAAGCGGCTCGCCGTTTTGACCGCTCCCTGAAAATCAAGTTTATCAGCTATGCAGTGTGGTGGATTCGTCAGAACATCACCCGCGCTCTCTCCGAAAAAGGCCGCATGATCCGCATTAGCGCCGAAAAGGAACTGATGCTTCGCCGTTTCAACCGTCACGCTAAGGATGTTCAGCAGGTCATTGGCGGAACTTACACCGTCAACGCCCAGTCTCTCGAAGGTCTTTCCAAGTACAAGGCAAACGACATTGAAAAGATCCTGATGATGGGCAACACGACTTCTTCGCTCGACACTCCGGTCAATGAAGATGGCGATGCAACGCTTGGCGATACCATTTCGGATACTCAGAACCGCACCGACGAACTTGCCGATAACAACAACCGCGCTGAAGTTTTCGACAAGGTATTGGACAAGAACCTCTCCAGTCAGGAAAAGGAAATCATCAAGCTCTATTACGGTTTCAAGATGGATTCCGACCTGAACCTCAAGGAAATTGCTCCGATGGTGGGTCTCTCCAAGGAACGCGTGCGCCAGCTCAAGGAAAACGCCTTGAACAAGCTCCGCGAAGCGAACGTCGAACGCCTCCTCTGCGAAGCTGCATAACACCTTTATTGCTCCTAACAAGTTTCATACTCTCTCCTTTCATAAAAAAACCGGCTATTCATAGCCGGTTTTTCCTTATAAGGTGGCGATTTTTTATAGGAAATTGTATTTTTAGAGCATGATGTTTAAACCTTTTAGTTTCCGCTCTGTATTTATGGCAACGCTGTCCGCGCTTTGCATCGCGAACGCAGCAACCGACAAGAAAACTCCTCCCGGAGATTTTTACGACGAAGTTTCACGATTGAACAAGGTCCTTTCCGAAGTCAACCGCAAGTACGTTGAAAACGTCAACCCTACGGAACTCACGGACGCCGCCATCAATGGTATCAGAAACATTCTCGACCCGCACACAACGGTTTTCGCCCCCAAGGATTACGAAAGCCTCCGCGTCTCGATGGAAGGTAAGTTCGGTGGCGTGGGTATTACCATCAGCCTCCGCGACAACATCCTCACCGTTATTTCGCCGCTCTCCGGCACACCGGCATTCAAGCTCGGCATTCGCGCTGGTGACCGCATCCGCAAAATCGACGGCAAAGAAACGAAAGGCATGTCGCTCGATGACGCAGTCAACAAGCTCCGCGGCAAGATTGGCACAGACGTGACGGTCGCTATCGAACGTGAAGGCGTTCCCGACCTCATGGACTACACCATCACCAGAGCTGAAATCATTGTTCACGCCGTTCCGTATTACGGCATGGTCACTCCGGAAATCGGCTATATCAAGCTCGCCACCTTCAGCGACAAGACGACAAGTGATGTCGAAAACGCCCTCCGCAGCCTCCAGAAGCAAGGCATGAAGAAGCTCATCCTCGACATGCGCTACAACCCGGGTGGACTTCTGAACCAGGCTATCGAAATCAGCGAACTTTTCCTCAAGCCGGGTAACGTCATCGTCAGCACCCGTGGCCGCACACAGAAGACCGAAAGTGCAGCCCGCAGAACTCCGCTCGTGAAGCCGGAAGTTCCGATGGTCGTCCTCGTGAACCAGGGTTCCGCCAGTGCCGCTGAAATTGTTTCCGGTGCACTGCAAGACTGGGACCGCGCTTTGATCGTCGGTAAGACCTCGTTCGGTAAGGGTTCCGTGCAAACGATTTTCCCGCTGGACAATGCAGGCAACGCCCTCAAGCTCACAACTGCATTCTACTACCTCCCCTTCGGTCGTTGCATCAACAAGCCTGAAAACGGCATCAAGGGTCTCGCCCTGCAAGACGAAGAATATGAAGATGAAGAAAAAGACGCCGCCAAGACTGATTCCGTGAAGGCCGACACAGCCAAGCGCGACACGTTCTACACGAACAACGGCCGCATGATGTTCGGTGGTGGCGGCATCAAGCCGGACGTCGATGTGGAACTCGATCCGATGCCGTGGGTTGTCCAAGTCCAGGAACGCATGGCCATGTACTTCAAGTTCGCCGTCAAGATTCGTCCGAGTCTCGAAAAAGCTGGCGTCAAGGTGAACTCCGAATGGGCAGTGCCTGATTCTCTCTTCACGCAGTTCAAGGCGTTCTGCAAGAAAGACACGAACTTCATGAAGGTCAAGAGCAACGCCCTCGTCGGTGTGGACCAGCTTGAAAAGAGCATCATCCGCGAACAGAACTACATGGGCGATAGCGCAAAGACAATCTCTGATTCTACGCTCGTGAAGCGCATCAGCGAAATGCGCAAGGCTCTTGAAGACAACCGAGATGCCCAGTTCGAAGCCAACAAGGATTACATCAAGGACGGCATCAAGCGTGAACTTCTCACTGCATTCGTGAACGACTCCGTCAGCACCGCATTCTCGCTCAAGCGCGACAAGCAGCTGAACGAAGCCATCAAGTACCTGAGCGACACGCAGCTTTACAAGAAAGCCATCAGCGCTCCGCCGAAACAGAAGAAGAACGCTGCAAAGCCTAAGAAGTAACGGTTCAATTTGATTTCTTTAATGAACAAAATGGCAGAAGGTCTCGGACGAGCCGTAAGACGCTTCCTGAACAAGGTTGTGGGTTACGTGCTGTTTATCTGGGAGTTGTTCAAAAACATTCCCGGAGCCTTCACCAATCTTCACACGACTGTCGAACAGATGCACCACGTGGGTATCACGAGTATTCCCGTGGTGTTCGCCGCATCGCTTGCTACAGGCGCCATCATGTCTTGGCAGCTCGCCTACCAGTTTGGCGACATGATTCCCATGATGTTTGTCGGCATGGCTGTCGGCAAATCCGTGATGGTGGAACTCTGCCCAATTCTTACGGCGATGGTGCTTGCAGGCCGTATCGGCGCTTCGATGTGTTCGGAGCTTGGCACCATGGCAGTCACGGAGCAGCTTGATGCATATAAAGTATTAGGACTCAATCCTTACAAATACTTGCTTGCACCAAGACTGATTGCAACCGTCATCATGCTTCCGGTTTTGACCATTTTGAGCATCTTTATCGGCATTGTCGGCGGTTACGAAGTCGCCCACCTCTACAAGGAAGTTTCTTGGTCGGTGTTCTTTTATGGCGTACGCATGTTCTACCAGAACTGGGACTTGGTCGTGGGTCTTATCAAAGCAACACTTTACGGATTCTTCATTTCGAGTTACGCTTGCTTCTTCGGATTCTTTACCCATAGCGGTGCAGAAGGCGTGGGCAAGAGCACCAAGGCAACCGTGGTTGCCGGCATGACAAGCATCCTTATTGGCGGGTTTACCCTCTCCAAATTGCTGCTTGTTTAATGCGATAAATTTGTACAAATGTTCGAAACAAAACGCACGAGCAACAAGAGCTATACGGGGAACAAAGTTCAGGACATTCAAGTCCTTTTAGAGCGTGTTCTCCAGAAGAACCATATCACCGAAGATATCAACTTCAAGACCATTTCGGAGCGGTTTTCGGAGGTGGTTGGTCCCCTCCTAATTGACCATGTAAAGCCTGAGAAAATCGACAAAAATATATTGGTACTCAAGGTCGCTAATTCGGCGTTAAAGTTCGAAATGAACCTCCAAAAAAAAGCTATTATTGGTAAGTGTAATACCCTCTTAGGGAAGCCTTTTATTCAAGGAATACGATTCGTCTAAGAGGGGTTTAATAGAGGAATTATGGCAGAAGAAACAGAAGAAGTAAAGAAGGCGGAAGCAGATTATAGCGGTTCAAGCATTACCGTTCTCGAAGGTCTAGAAGCAGTTCGTGTCCGCCCTGCAATGTACATTGGTTCCACCGATATTCGCGGGCTTCACCACCTCGTTTGGGAAGTGGTCGACAACTCCGTGGACGAAGCTTTGGCTGGCTTCTGCAACCATATCGAAATTTCGATTTTGCCGGGTAACGGCATCCGCGTCACTGACAACGGCCGTGGCATTCCGACCGACATCCACCCGAAGGAAAAGGTTGGTACCATCCAGGTCGTGATGACCAAGCTCCACGCCGGTGGCAAGTTCAACAATAGCTCTTATAAAGTTTCCGCCGGTTTGCATGGTGTGGGCGTGAGCTGCGTGAACGCACTTTCCAACAAGCTTATCGTGACCGTGCGCCGCAATGGCCGCGTTGTCCGTCAGGAATTTGCACGCGGTATTCCTTGCGGTCCGCAGGTCGACATTGGAGAATCCGACGGAACAACCGGTACGTCTGTTGAATTCTATCCGGACGATACTATCTTCTCGGAAACCGTTTACGTGTACGACACGCTCGCCACGCGTTTCCGCGAACTCGCATTCCTCATGAGCGGACTTCGCTTGACGCTTACCGACGAACGCGATCCGGAACACAAGCAGACCGACACGTTCTGCTTCCCCGGTGGCGTTTCTGAATTTGTGCGCTATGTGGACGAACACCGCACACCGCTTTTTGCAGAACCGATCCACTTGGTTCTCCCCGATGGCCAGTACCCCTTGGAAGTTGCCATGTGGTACAATGACGGTTATCAGGAAAACTTCTTCAGCTTCGTCAACAACGTCAATACTTACGATGGCGGTACGCACGTGACGGGCTTCAAGACGGCCCTCACCCGTGTTATCAGCAAGTTCGCACAGGACATGCCGAAGGGCAAGAAAGAAGCGCAGATTACCTCGGACGATATCCGTGAAGGTCTTACCGCAGTCATCGCTATCAAGGTCTCACAGCCGCAGTTCGAAGGCCAGACCAAGCGCAAGCTCGGCAACTCCGAAATCGCAGGCTATGTAGCTTCTGCATTCGGTGCCAAGCTCGAAGAATACTTCCAAGAAAATCCAGCTGCAGTCAAGATTATCTTGGATAAAGTTTATAATGCCGCTGTGGCTCGTGAAGCAGCCCACCGCGCACGTACACTCGCCCGCCGCAAGAACGTTCTTGAAAGTGGCGGCCTTCCGGGCAAACTCGCCGACTGCTCCAGCCGCGACCCGAAGGAATGCGAAATGTTCATCGTGGAAGGTGACTCTGCAGGTGGTTCAGCAAAGATGGGTCGTAGCCGTGAATTCCAGGCCATTCTCCCTATCCGCGGTAAGATTTTGAACGTCGAAAAGGCAAGCCTCCACCGCGTACTCGACACCGAAGAAATCCAGAACCTGGTGAACGCCATCGGTACCGGCATCGGCACGGAATTCAAAATTGAAAAGCTCCGCTACGACAAAATCATCATCATGACCGATGCTGATGTGGACGGCTCTCATATCCAGACGCTTCTCCTCACGTTCTTCTTCCGCTACATGCGCCCGCTCATTGACGCTGGGCACATCTTCCTTGCCATGCCGCCTCTGTACAAGTTAAAGATTGGCCAGAAAGAACGCTACCTGTTCGACGAAAACGAAAAGGACAAGGTCATGGCCGAAATCGAAGACAAGAAGAATGTCGCGATTACCCGATTCAAAGGTCTGGGCGAAATGTCGCCGGAACAGCTGAACGACACGACCATGAACCCGAAGACACGATTCCTCAAGCAGTGCCATGTGGAAGACAGCGTCCTTGCCGACCAGATTTTCAGCATGCTCATGGGCGAAGACGTGGAACCGCGCCGCAAGTTCATTGAAACGAACGCATATAAAGTCTTGAACGATTTGGATATTTAAATGAGTCCGACGAAAGCCGACTTCAAAGCTGTTTTATCACAGGCTCGCGACTTGGTAAAAGTCGAGCTTGACAAGACGGAACAAGTCATTATGCAGGTGGCAAAGAACGCCCCCGCAGGGATTAGTGACCGCCTTGTAACGCTCTTTAGCCGCAAAGGCAAGCGCATCCGTTCAACACTCCTTTGCCTGCTCGCAAACTGCGGCACGCAAAAGCCGGACATCGATCGTGTTGCACACGCCTGTGCAGCCGTAGAACTTTTGCACCTTGCAAGCCTCGTGCACGATGACATCATCGATGGTACGGACGTCCGCCGTGGGCAAAAGACAGCCCACCGCGAATGGGGTACGCAAGTAGCCGTGTTGATTGGCGACTATGTGCTTTCGCAGTCCATGCGCTGCGTCATTGACGAAGAAGCTCGCAACATTCCAGTCATCATCTCTGATGCCGCTGACAAGCTCATCATCGGTGAAATCATGGAACTCGACCATTGCGGCGACATGGGACTTTCTCGCAAGGCTTACAACGAAATCATCGATGGAAAGACAGCAGCGCTCATTGACGCCGCAGCACGCATCGGTGGCATTTTGGCCGGTTTCGATCAGCCGATGGTTGATGAATGCGCTAAGATGGGAACGCACTTTGGAATTGCCTTCCAGATTATCGACGACCTGCTGGACTATGGCTATGGTTCCGTGAACATGGACAAGGCAAAGTTCACCGACCTTTCAAACGGTCTTATCACGCTTCCGCTCCTCTATTACTTCGAGGACTGCACAGCTGAAGAACGTCGTGAAATGGAAGGCTTTATCGCAAAGGCATCTGCAGAAGGCATTCCCGAAAAGATTCAAGACCGCCTGTTTGCAAAGAAGAGCTTTGCGAAGGCAAAAGCCGAAGCCCAGGAACACTTGGAACAAGCGCTTGCCATTGCCGACAAATTCCCGAAGAGCAACTTCACCGAAGAAATTACCGCCATGTTCGCCAGCATGTCGGAACGCGGGAACTAAGGCGACTACGCCGCAGTAAAAAGCAGACAACAGCCACTTTTTACAACACTTTCTAAAAGACAACGTGCCAAACGTTGTCTTTTATATTATTTTCTTTACAAGTGTTATGGGGCACAAGAAGGAGATCTTATGAAAAACAAGCTTTGGGGGCTTGCCGTTTTGCCGTTATTATCGGCGTTATTCTCAGCATCATTCTTTACAGGCTGTGCACAAAATAATCCAACAGTATCTATAAACCCGAGCTGGACTGAAAAACCAACAAAAATTACCGTCGTCTTCACAGAACCTTTTGTCGACAATGTAGACGATCTCGAAGACGATTTAGAAGAATACACCGAAAAATTTGCAGACTGGTACAAAGCAGAGCTTCAAAAGAATTACGACAGCCTCACCCACAATTCCATCAATTTGGATTTCAAGCAAGTCAACATTGCAGGCATGAGCATTGAGCACGATTCTGTAGGAGCAAAAGAATTCAACATTCCAAAGCCCTCAACAATCAACATGAATGAAGGCTACTACATCGCCATTTCAAATGCAGGATTCAGCCGCAAAGAAGAATCTTACGCCTACCAAGCCTATAATAATTCAAACTATCTATTCGAAAGTGCAAACGATTCAAGCTACGTTAAAAACTCAGGGAACGTCATTGTCGATAGAGGTCTCTGTTTCTTTGCCGATTACGCCATCTATAACCAGTCCGGTGAACGAGTCGCCTTCGGGCACGAAGCATTCCACAACAAGTTCCCATATGCCATGCACCGTAAGCATTGGGAAAAATGCGTCGCTGAATTTGTGAAAAAGAGCCTCGAAGAGACCCCAATCCTGAATTAAACGATAAAACGCGACCACAACGGTCGCGTTTTCAATCCTAAAGCCAAAATCCAGTTTACTTCTTGCGCATCCAAACGGCAAGGAAGACGAACACTGATAAGAAGCAGATGGCGATGATAATCCAAAACGCAACCGGAGAACCAACGGTCGCATCGCCGTTCATGCCAAAGGGGAGCTTCACGTTCATGCCAAACAAGCTTGCGAAGAACGTCGGGAGCGAAATAGAAATCGTCACGATAGTGAGGTTCTTCATCAACTGGTTCACGTTGTTGTTGATCACGCTTGCACGAGCATCCATCATAGATGTCAAAATGTTGGCGTAAATATTAGCCTGTTGCAAGCTCTGCCCGTTTTCAATTTGGATATCTTCCAAAAGTTCACGTTCAGCTTCGGTCCAGTTGAGGCTACGACCAAGCTGCAACTTGCGCAATAGCGTATCGTTACTGTTCAAGGCGCTCACGTAGTAAATCAAGCCCTTGTTCAAGCTGAACATCGAGAGCAAATACTTGTTTTCCATCGACGTATTGAGACGGAGTTCCAAGTCGTCATTGATGCGGTTGATGATCTTCAAGTGTTCATTGAAGTGTGCAATCGCAAAGCTCAGCACGCGGAGCACAAACGTATTCAGGCTGTCGATTTTCGAGAACTTGCGCTCATCCATCACTGGGATATCGCTGTCCGTAAGGAGCAAGACCCAGTCCTTGAAAATGAAAATTCCAAAAGATTCCACGCGGAACTGGAAATTATCCTCGGCAGAATAATTCTTGGGCTTCTTAAACACGATGGTCGTAAAATCATCGTCATATTCGATACGGGAAAGTTCGTCCGAGTCAAATGCGGAGGCAATCGTATGTTCCGTTATCTCATATTCCTTAACAAGGATGCTGCGCTGTTCCTGGCTTAAAGAACCCATCATAACGATGTCAGCAGCTTCTTCGTTCGGAGCTACTGAGAGACGACCGGATTCGATTTTGTAATACTTGAGCATACCGCCCCCTTTATCGAACATGGGCAATATAGTAAAAAAGACCCTGTGCGAAAACCCGAGAAGAAAGAAAAGCTATTAAAAACAGCAGATAATAGCAATAGAAAAGCCCCGGCACTAAGCCGGGGCTCTCTAGTCTTAAATCTGTAGCCGCGTAGCGGCGTACTCTCGTCTAATTACACACCCTTCTTGAACTTCTTGCTCCACCAGAGAACGATCGGAGAGCAGACGCACACAGAAGAGTAAGTACCGATGAGGATACCGAAGCACTGAACGAGACCGAAGTCGCGGATGGAAGAGCCACCCTTAACAGCGAGAACCACGCAAACGAAGAGCGTCGTGAGAGAGGTAATCACCGTACGGCTGAAGCACTGGTTCAAAGAGCTATTGATGGTCTGTTCGTACTTAGCAGAACCGAAGATAGCGGTATTTTCACGGATACGGTCGAAGTTCACGATGGTGTCGTTGACAGAGTAACCAATCATCGTGAGGAGCGAAGCGATCAAGGCGCCATCGAAAGAAAGGCTGAAGGCAGAGATGAAGCCGAGCGTAATGATGGTATCGTGAATAAGGCCGAGCACAGCAGCAACACCGAAGCCAAGGCCGAGCTTGCCGAATCGGAACCACACATAGAGAGCGATGCCAAGCCATGCGAGAATCACAGACAAAATAGCATTGAAGCGGAGTTCCTTACCGATGGTCGGACCCACAGCGTCCTTAGCCACGATCTGGCACTTCTGATTTGCAGCTTCGAAAGCCTTAGCCATGGCGAGTTCGAAGCTCGTGTCATCACCGCGAACGCTGATTTGGTAAGAGTTAGCAGATGTACCGCCGAGAGAGCGGACGCGAGCACCCTGAATGCCAGCCTTGCTCAAAGCCTTGTTCAAGTCGGTTTCGTGCTTGGCGTCATCCTGATACTGAATCGTATAGACCTGACCACCCGTGAAGTCGATGCTGAAATCAAAGCCCTTCACAGCGATGCAAGCGATACTTGCGATAATGAGAATCCAGGAGAGAACCCTGAACTTGCCGCGGTTCTTCATAATCTGGAGGTTAGCATTGTTCAAAGTCTTGAAGCCAGAACCGATAGAGAGCGTCGTTCTGTCGCGCTTAGCAAGTCTCCAGTCGAACACGGCACGGGAAATCGTGATAGCGCAGAAGAGAGAAGTGAGGATACCGATCGTAAGAGTAAGACCGAAACCCTTGACAGAACCCGTACCAATCTTGTACAAAATAAGACCCGTCAAAACAGTCGTCAAGTTGGAGTCCAAGATGGCGCTGAATGCACGTTCGTAACCCTTGGCGACAGCGGCGCGAGCCGTGAGGCCGTTCTTGAGTTCTTCACGGATACGTTCGAAAATAATCACGTTCGCGTCGAGAGACATACCGACGACGAGGATGAAACCAGCAATACCCGGGAGAGTAAGCGTAGCGTTGAACACAGACATCACAGCGGCAGTCACGAGAGCGTTGACCATCACGCCGATACTTGCGATGAAGCCACCGAGACGGTAGTAAGCAACCATGAACACCAAGCAGAGCAAGAGGCCGATAGCACCGGAACCGAAGCCCTGCACAATGTTTTCTTCACCGAGAGTTGCACCGACGCTACGGCTTTCGATGATCTGCATCGGAGCCTTGAGGGCGCCAGCCTTGAGCACGACAGCGAGACGGTTAGCTTCAGCCATGTCGTCAAGACCCGTAATCTGAGCTTCACCGTTCGGGATACGGTCACGGATGACCGGAGCGCTGATGACCTGGTTATCGAGAACGATGGCCATCTGCTTACCGACGTTAGCTGCAGTAACAGCAGAGAACTTCTTAGGACCGATGCCGCCGAACTTGAGGTTCACAGCAACTTCACCGGCGCTCATACCATCGCTGACGCGGTACGGACGAGCATCCGTGATATCGTCACCGCCCATTTCTGCACGGCGCTTGAGGAGGTAAAGACGCTTAGCCTTGATGTTTGCATCGCGGCGGAGTTTTTCGAGACCGCTACCGAAAGCAAATGCGACATCGCGCGGGATGAGCTTCTGGACACCTTCAGTGGCGAGGAGCTTCTTCACCTTTTCGATGCTTTCTTCAGCAATGAAACCGCCATTGCCGAAAGAGAGGAAGAAAGAGGAAAGGGACTGTCCGACCACGTCTGCCGGAGCGGCTTCTGCAACAGCGGAATCCTTCTTTTCAGCAGCTTCAGTCTTTGCAACGCCACCAGCAAGGAGTTCATCGTCCGACAATGCTTCCTTCTTCACAGAGTCCGTCTTAGCAGAGTCTGTTGCAGCGGAATCAGCAATGATGTCAGTCGTCTGACGAGTCAGGTACTGGTCGATGAGGCTAACAACCTGCGTAAACTTTTCAGATTCAGCGAGAATCTTGAATTCGAGCTTTGCCGTAGAACCCACGAGAGCCTTTGCCGTGGAGTCATCCACACCAGCCAGTTCAACGACAATGCGGTCGTCGCCGGTCGGGGAAATCTGCGGTTCAGAAAGACCGTACTGGTCAACACGGTTACGAATAATTTCAAGAGACTGAGCCTGGATATCCTTGATATCTTCACCATCCTTCAGGCTAGACTGGTCAATCTGGAGCGTGATGCTAGTACCACCAGCAAGGTCCAAACCGAAGTTGATGGACTTCGAGCCCAGTTTCGGATTTTCCTTGAGGAAGGTCTGCTTTGCTTCACCCTTCTTGGAGTGAACCTGAATAGAAGGCCATACAGTGTAGGCCGAAAGAATGATGACTGCGAGAATGATGAATTCTCGGAAGCCGAATTTATTTTTTTTCATTTGTAATCCCTTAAAAGGCATTATACATACTAGTTGCGGGACAAAGATAGAAAAGTAGGAAGTAGGAAGTAAGAAGTAAGAAGTAATTTTAGGCTCAAAAAGGGGGATGTTCCCCTGATTGCAGCCCCTACGGGTCTTCCATCACCCCTTCAAACGGGCTTCAGACGCCAGCCCGTAACGCCTGGCTTATTTTATCTCAAACAAAGGATCGGTTTTTGCGGTCGAAACAACAAGAGTCATCTTCTTCTTGCCGAGGGTACGGATAATTTCTAGGCGACCTGCACGATAGGCAATCTCAAGCGAGCCCTCGCGAAGCACACGCTCCTTATTACGGAGTGCAATCAACCCTTTTAAATAATCATAGACAGGCGTCTTCTGCATTTCCGCAAATTTATCCCACGGGAACGATCTACGGTTATCGGGGTCCTTGCCCCCCAACATGCCGATTTCGTCGCCATAATATATACAAGGAGCGCCCGGTAAAAAGAACAACAGCGCAAGCGCAAGTTTCACGCGCTGCAAATTTGAGCACGGGAGCGAAGATAACCGAATCGTATCGTGACTCCCGAGCAAATTCATCGGCACGCCGAAACGGCCTTCCGGGAACGCTTCACGCAAACGCTTTGCAAACTCGGCAAGTGCAATTGGCTTTTCGTCAAAGAGATACGCAAGCACCGCCTTACGCAAGGGATAATTCATCACGCCATCAAACTGGTCGCCCTGCAACCAGCGCGAAGGCTCATCCCAAATCTCACCGACAATGTACGCTTCCGGGTTAATCGCCTTGATGCGGCGACGGAATTCCTGCCAAAAACTATCGTCATCAATCTCGTTCGGAACATCGAGGCGCCAGCCGTCAATACCGCGCTTCATCCAATATTCGCCCACCGAGAAAAGGTAATCGCGAACGTCAGGATTATCAGTATTGAACTTCGGGAGTGCGGGGTAACCCCACCAGCAATCGTAATTGGGCTTGCCCGAATACGCGTGGAGCGGCCAGCCGTGCACATGGAACCAATCTACATACGGAGAGTTTTTGCCCAGCTCCATCAAGCTGTTGAACTGGAAAAATCCGCGTGAGCAATGGTTGAACACGCCATCCAAAATCACTCGAAGCCCAAGCTTGTGCGCTTTCTTGACAAGCTTATCAAAATCCTTGAGAGTCCCCAAAACTGGGTCAATTTCAAAATAGTCAACCGTATGGTAACGGTGATTCGAATTGCTCTTGAAAATCGGGCAAAGGTAA
This sequence comes from Fibrobacter sp. UWB13, assembly GCF_900177805.1. NCBI lineage: Bacteria > Pseudomonadati > Fibrobacterota > Fibrobacteria > Fibrobacterales > Fibrobacteraceae > Fibrobacter > Fibrobacter sp. UWB13. The sequence goes on from NZ_FXAX01000001.1 coordinate 1,918,602, forward strand.
ATGGCATTCACGCCAAGCGACGCAATGTATTCAAGCTTTTCGCAAATGCCCGCGAGGTTTCCGCCGAACATGTTTTCACGGGTCGGGAGCGTATCCCAATCCACAAACTTCCCGACCGCCTTGTACTTTGCACTACGGCAAAAGCGGTCCGGAAAAATTTGATAGAAAACGGCGTCCTTGCCCCAGGCGGGAGCGCTAAATCTTCCAGAGGGCACGGGACTTACGTTCTTCGACAAGTTTGTTAATCTCCGAAATCAAGCCCGCATTGGCAAGCAAGTCCTCGACACTGCACGGAGTGCGATAAGTCCAGTTCTTGCCACCGACCGTTCCCGGAATGTTGACGCGTTCTTCCTTCGGGTCGCAATCAGAAAGCGAAGCCGAAAGTGCAAAGTAGTCCTGGATCGGCGGGATGCAGAACAAACTATTTGCAGTAAACACATGCGACAAAATGTCGTGCACCACCGGCGGCGTAAGCTTTTCAGGAGCAACACCCGGCAAGCCCGCATGAGACCAGTAGAAGCCCTTGTCAAAATCAGGTTCTTCCCAGAGACCGCGCAAGGTCGAAGTGTCGTGGCAGCTCGTTGTGCAAACGGAGAGACGCGGGTATTCATCCATGCTGTAGTACGGAGAATACGGAACATTCCAGTTGCGAGCCCAGCGTTCAATACGCAACGACATGATATCGAGCTTCTTGAGCACGGTCGGCACGCATGGCGGCACAGCGCCAAGATCTTCGGCACAAACGAGCATATCCGTTTCGTTGGCGAGTACAGACAAAAGCTTCATGGCATTCTGTTCCCAGAGTGCGTTCTGAGCCTGTTCATTTTGGCCAATCAAGTCATGCAATTTATCTTGTTCGTTCTGCGGGAGCGTAAAGAGCACCGGCTGGTTGTACCAGTACCAGTACGGGTAGAACGTATTTTCGTCACCCGTCGGGATAAACACGCGGTTCCAGTAAACGCGGAGCATGGAATCCTTGACTTCTTGCGGTTCGTCAAGCGAAAGAATTGCGCGTTCCGACAAGTATTCCGGTTTGATGACAAAGCGGTCGAACTTTCCCGGCAAATTTTCAAAATACAGAGAGATAAGCCTGTCCGTTTCCTTGCCGAGGAACTCGCGCAGCTGGTCCACAGAGAAGTTCGGACGGCGCAAATATTCAAGCGTTTCACGGTAGAAACCCGCATTGCGGAGCACGTCCCATGTAAGCGGGATGGACGGCTGGAAGCGGCCCAAGATACCCGTCGATTCAGATTCAGGAATGGCCCAAATGCGGAAGAATCCGAGCACGTGGTCAATGCGGTAAGCGTGATAGAACTTGCTAGCCTGAGCCAAACGGCGGCGCCACCAACCAAAGTCATCGGCTTCAAGCACGTCCCAACGGTAAGTCGGGAAGCCCCAGTTCTGGCCACCGTAGCTGAACATGTCAGGAGGTGCACCCGCGCGGTCGGCAAGCGAAAAATACTTGCGGTCAAACCACACGTCGGCACTGTCTTCGTTGATGAGGATAGGCACGTCGCCCTTCAAACGGAGCCCAAGTTTGGAGACTTCGTTCACGGCGGCGGTAAACTGACCTTCGGCGGTGTACTGCATCCAGGCCTGGAACAGCACGTCCCTGTAGTTCTTCATCCAAAGCTTGTCGACATCGGCAGCGGAGGGGTTCTGGAACTTTTTCCAGTCTTTCCAGCTAGCTTCGTTATTCTGCGCCTTGAGCGTGCAATAAACGCAATAGGACTTGACCCAGGAATTCTTGTCAATCCATGCCAGGAGCTTCTTTGAAGACTTCAGGACGTCATACTGGTTATCAAAAATCTTGCGAAGGATGGCACGCTTCCATGTGGTAATGCGGTAGTAGTCCACACGTTCAATTTCAGCGAACTGTTCACGCGCCTTTTCGATTTCATGTTCGAGGACGGTAGCGCCTTCAACGGACTGCACATTGATGAACACCGGGTTCAAGGCAAATGCGCTGCGAGCACTGTAAGGACTCGACTCGGAGCCAGTATCATTTACAGGCAAAAGCTGAATGATATTGAATCCGCAGAACTTTGCCCACTGGGCGAACGGAATCAAATCCAAGAATTCGCCAATGCCAATGCTGTGCTTGCTGTGAAGACTGAAAAGGGGAACGGCTACGCCGGTTTGAAAGGAAGTTAAATCACCATATCGCATGCTTCAAATATAACTCTAATTTTGTAAAAGATTCTTTTAAATTGCTAGCAAATAAAAAAAGGCTCGGAAACCCGAGACCAATTCTTATTCTTAATCGTTCTTTATAGAATTAAGCGCGCTTTGCGTACTTCTTAAAGCTCTTGATCAAGAGGGCGGCGAGAATGCAGTACATTATTTTGACTCCTTGTTTTTGACGGCGCCAATATTAACAAAGTTTTACTAACACGTCAAGGTATTTTAGTATATATTTCGGCAACTTTTTTGGACATTTCGTCCATACCAAAATGTCGCCCCGCACTTGTCACCCCGGCCTCCGTGCCGGGGTCGCCATACACATCTTCATAAAAAAGCAAAGCCACGGAAAACCGTGGCATCGCGTTCGTTAGTTGGAGAGAGAAAAATCTTTTTTCGATTAAGCGCGCTTAGCGTATTTCTTAAAGCTCTTAATCAAGAGGGCGGCGAGAATGCAGTACATTGTTTTGACTCCTTGTTTTTGACGGCGCCAATGATAACAATTTTTTACTAACGTTTCAAGGGTAAAAAGTATATATTTCGCGAAAATTTTTCGAAACGAATCGGAGGGGGCAAAAGCACATTTTCACCCATTATATTGCAATCTCCGGGGTGGAAATTTGGTAAATTATGGGCTATGAAACGATTTTTGCTTTTATGTCTCGGTTTAACAGCATTTGTAAACGCAAAGCCATCTCTTCAAGTCGATAGCGACCGCATCGAAGCGGGTCAGACATTCAATTTGCAGTTCATTGTTCCGACACAGGAACTGCCGCAGAACAGAGGCGCGCTCCGCCTCGAAACACGCAATAACTTTAAGCTCCTCGGGCTCGACAGTGCCGATCAGGTGATGCGCCCGGACATGGACGATATTTTCAACTCGTTTTTCGGCGGTGGCGGAAGAGCCTACAAAGCCCGCGTCTATTCTTTTAAGATTAAAGCCCCGAAAAAGACAGGTACACAAGACCTCGGAACGCTCACATGGATGATTAATGGCGAAGCCAACACCATCAGCAGCAAAATCCCGGTCAGCGTGCAGCGTTCCTATAACGACGACGCTCTCGCCGTAAGCCTTACCCCGAGCAAAAAGTCCATTTACGAAGGTGAACAGTTCAGCGTCACCCTCAGCCTCCACACTTTTGAGCACTTCCAGGGCGGCCTCCAGGCTACCGACATGAGCACCGGCAACGATTTCATCGTCCACCGCAACGACCTCTCGAATCTGGATTTCAAGCCGGTCGAAGGCGCCCGTCGCGAAATGAAGGCATCCGCCAAATACGCTTGGCTCAGCCCGACCAAGAACGGCACGCTCCAAATTCCGTCTTTCAAGTTCAAGTACACCAAGCTCGGTGAACCCAAAGTTGTCGAAGAAAAGAAGCAAATGGGAGGCATGTCGTTCTCGAGCCGCAGCGTAAAGCAGGAATCCATCGAAACGGAAACCTCCACCGCTCCGCTTTCCATTACCGTTCTCCCGCTCCCGACCGAAGGCAAGCCCGCCGATTTCTCGGGAATGGTCGGCAACTACAGCTTTAGCGCCGATTTCGACCGCACAAATCTCAAAGTTGGCGAGGCGTTGACGCTTGCGATTAGCATCAAGGGCGACGGCACTCCGGGCACCATCACGGACCCGAAACTCCCCGACTTTAGCGAATTCCGCTCCGTACCGCCCGAAAACAGCATCAATAAGAAAGTCAAGGGAGCCAAGGTCATCACCTCGAAGGATATCAAGGTTTTCCTCTACCCGAAGAAAAAGGGAACTTTCGAAATCCCGGCCATTACCTATTCCTGGTTCAACCCGGCTAAAAAGAAGTACGAAACCGCTTCGGCAGGCCCGTGGACCATCGAAGTTGAAAAGAGCGACGCCCCCACAGAACCCGTTTACCAAGCTCCGGTTTCCGCAGGCACTGGCACCTCGGCTCCTGTCGTTCAAAAGCAAGAAATTGAATTCCTCGGCAGCGACATCCGCTTTATCCACCCGATTACGGACAAGTCCGAAACGGCAGCCCCGCACAGGAGCGTGCTCTTCTGGATTCTATTTGCCGCAGCGATTCCATTCTACCTGATAGCAAACTTCGCCATCACGAGAAACCGCAAGCGCAACAGCAACACAGCACTCGTCCGCAAGGGCAAGGCCAACAAGCTTCTCAAGGAAAAGTTCGCGAACGCACGCGCCGCCCTCAAGAACGGCGACGGCAAGGCGTTCTTTGCAGCTCTAGAAAATGGCCTCATCGATTACCTCAGCAATTTGACAAACGTTGAATTCAAGGGTATGACCCGCCCACAAATGAAGCAGGAACTTTCAAAGCGCGGCGTCAAGGAAGAAACGATTGAAGCCATCAACAGTTGGCTTGAAAAATGCTCGTTTGTACGTTTTGCTCCGGTCACAGCTTCGACCGAAGAACAGTCCCAAATGCTCGCAGATGTCGAAAAGCTCTGCGAAAGCCTCGAAAAACTCAAGTAGCGTCGGTAAAAACATGAAGAACTTTAAGCAGATTATTTTGACGATCGCCGCAGCGCTCTTCCTCACCTCCGCAGCAAGCGCCGCCGACAAATGCAACGGCCTCGAAGCCGGCACAAAGGCATATAACGAAAACGATTTTGAACGCGCAATTGACGAATGGCGTACATGCGTTGACGAAGGCATCGTCAATGCGGACCTCTATTACAATTTGGGCAACGCCTATTACCGCAGCGGGAAACTCGGCTTTGCGATTTTCTACTACAAGTCAGCACTCCGTTTGCACCCAAGCGATGACGATATCCAGCACAACCTGAATTTCGCACAGACTAAGACTCGCGACAAAGAAGGCGACGAAGAAGAGAACCCGATTCTCGAAGGATTGATGGACCTGCACCACGCACTTTCGCTCAAGAGCCAAATGAACATTTCACTCGTTCTCTTCTGGGCAATTGCGCTCGTAATTCTCGCCCGCCGTTTCGTGAACGGTAGTCGCGGCAAGAACATCTGCACAGGCGTCGTGTTTGGCTTAAGCGTCATCCTCTGCACGATTGGCGCAAGCGCTCTTTACAAAATGTACACGCTCGAAACGGACATCACGGGCGTCGTAACAGCCTCAAGCGCCGACGTGACAAGCGCCCCGAGCGACAAGTCGCAAACGCTCAACACGCTCTCCGAAGGCACAAGCTTCGAAGTCATTGGCGAACAAGGGAACTTTGCCGAAATCCGTCTCGGCGAAAAAATCCGCGGATTCGTAAAGCTCAGTGAAGTCGGGATTGTGAAGTAATAAGCAAATATATGAACCCGAACGAAAAGGTCATCGCTCGCGACCGCGATCATTTGTTAGAACTCATCGAAGAAACCTTCGAAACAGAAGGCAAGAACTGCGACTTGAGTTTTATCGACGTGTCGCAAGTGACTGACATGCACGATTTGTTTGCCGGGGAAGGTCCGATTCTTAATCTTGACACAGGTGAAGAGGAAGAACGGATCCCGTTCGATCTTGGCATCGGCCATTGGGATGTATCGAACGTGACGGACATGAGTCACATGTTTAACGGTTCGAATTTCAACGGCGACATTAGTCGGTGGAATGTTTCGAATGTGGAAAAAATGGCATGTATGTTTGATGAGTCACTGTACAACGGGGATATCAGCAACTGGAATGTGTCCAAAGTCCAAGACATGATGGCAATGTTTAGGGAGTCCCAATTTACTGGCGACATCAGCCGCTGGGACGTGTCTAATGTTCGGAATATGAGAGACTTGTTTAGAGGCTCTCAGTTCAACGGAGACGTTAGCGATTGGAACGTCTCAAATGTGACGGATATGGCTTATATGTTTTGCCTTTCTCCGTTCAATGGCGATGTCAGCCGTTGGAATGTTTCGAACGTGACGAATATGAATGCCATGTTCTCCGAAACTCCATTCAATGGGGATGTTAGCAACTGGGATGTGCATAACGTAACCAATATGATTTTGATGTTCGAACAATCAGAGTTCAATGGCGATGTTGGCAAATGGAATGTTTCGAAAGCTACAAATGTAGAAGGCATGTTCGAAAATTCCGCTTTGGAAAAAACAGGCAAACTCCCCGCCTGGTACAAAAATTTTCGTATCTAGCGTCTAAAAACTACACAATCTGGCCGCCGCCAAGAACCATGTCGCCATCGTAAAAGACGGCACATTGCCCCGGAGTCACTGCAAAAAGCGGTTCGTCAAAAACGGCGACCGCCTTATTTGTATCGACGATGGTAATTTCGCAGCCAACCGCCCGCTGTCGGTAACGCACCATGCCTTCGGCGCGGAACGTCGTCCCGACCTCCCGCGCACCGCCGTGCCATTCGCAGTTCATCAATTCAACACGGTCAAAGCAGACCGACGACTTATCGCCCGTCACCAGAATATCGCCCGTTTCCGGGTCCACATGCTTCACGAACGCAGGCACACCAATCGCCACGCCCAGACCTTTGCGCTGACCGACCGTGTACTTATGGAACCCATCGTGCGTATTCCATACCTTGCCCTTTTCATCCACGAAGCGGCCCGGGCGCGTCATCTCGCCAAAACGGTCCTTCAAAAACTCCGTGTACTGCGAACCGTAAATATCAAAGCAAATATCTTGGCTGTCGCCCGTCTTGGCGTTCACAAAACCGTTCTGTTCGGCGATTTCGCGCACTTCACTTTTCACATACGTTCCAAGCGGCGTAAGCACATGATTGCGGCGTTCATCGGGAACCCAGAACAAAAAGTAGCTTTGATCCTTGCCTGGGTCACGACCGCGCAAAAGCCTGCGCACACCATTCACTTCTTCGATGCGCACATAATGCCCTGTCGCCAAGAAGTCCGCACCGAGCGATTTGGCGTAATCCATCATCCAGCCGAACTTGATAAAGCGATTGCAATAGCAGCAAGGGTTCGGCGTACGCGCATGCGAAAAGTCCGCATGACAGCGTTTCAAGACTTCACCCGTAAATGCGTCGGAGCAGTTCGCCACGTGATGTTCGATACCGAGCTTTTCGGCAATCATCTTTGCACGGACCACACTCGGATCATTTTCGGCATCAAAGGCGCCATCGACATCGGGCAAAACGCGGAGCGTCACGCCCACGACTTCATAACCCTGCTGTTGCAAAAGAAGAGCGGCCACGGACGAATCCACGCCACCGCTCATGCCGACTGCGACTCTAGTTTTAGACATGGCGCAAGCGCTCCTAGTCAAATCTCAGCATCAACGCAAGTTCGAACTGGAGAATCTGACGCATGTGAGCCGTTTCGTCATCCAGCTTTTCGTAAATCTGCCTGTATTCGATGTACGAACTCAGCGAAGCCATCTTGTTGAACGTGTAAGATGCACTCGGACGGATAAACCATTCATGCGTTCTTGACGGAACCGTGCGGTAATTCAGTTCAAGCTTCGGCTTGTAAGCCACGAAAGGCTCCACGCCAGAATCATAGTGCCACTGCACAAAGACTCCGTCCGTACCGGATTCCTTGTTCATCATGTCGTAGCCCTGCACAGGTTCATATTCCTTGCGGATAGTCTTCTTGTAATCGTAACCGGCAGTGAGCTTCAAGTCGATATCGTTCTTGAGCTTAAAGTACCACTTCCAAAGCTGGAAGCCCTTATCAAGCTTCAACGGATACGAAATAGAGATGTCATCACCAACGTTAATGGCAAAATCGTTATAGAGCGATGTGTGCATCCACGGGGTTTTCAAGAAGTAACTTGTCGTATCTCGACATTCATCGTCGTCATCACGCGGGAAGCATGGATTAGAAATGACTTCCTGCTTCGGGCGACGATCCGTCGATTCAATCTTCAAGCGCACGCTGTTTTCGATGCGCAAGTTGTTCTGCGTCAAGAAAGACACTCGAATAAGCGGGTTGAAGTTCAAGACCTTCGCCCAAGAATCTTCGGCACTCTGGAACGGGCGTTTTGTCACAGAACGGCTATAGTCGAAACGGCTATTCAAGCTCACGCTACGGAAGCTGTTGAGCAAAGAGACCTTCTGGGCGATATTCGGAATGGCAATTCCAATGCCAAACTTCGGGAGAAGAGTCGTCGTATCGATATACAGCGGGTATTCACGAGACTGCGCAAAGTCCTCTTTCCACTGGAAGTCTGTCGAAACAGAAATATCCCAGAACGGCAAGGTAAAGCCTGTAGAAATCTGCAACGAACGCGATACCGCATTACGGAAACTTCCCTGATAAACAAGCGTATCCACATTCTTGTTTCTGTACTGGGCAAAACCGGTAAAATCATCGCGATCGGTCAGTCCCATATCGCCCGTCATGATATTCCAAAGACCACGGCTGCGGTATCCATTACCCAGACCCAAACCGTAAAGGTAATACTGGAACGGGGTCACGCCTTGTTCTTCGTACAATTGGGCAAGAGTAAAGTTTTCACCGATAGTGTTTGTACTAGCATTCCAGTTGAACTTGATTTCACGCCACTTGAGCTTATTCAAAGCGCTCGACACGGCGTTGTCTTTTCCGAACAGGTTTGCAATTTCAATAATCTTGAGCGTCGGAGTAAACTCGAAACGGTTCGTCTGCGAAATCGTCCAGTAGTTTTTTTCGACATTCGACGGATCGAAGAAATCGAAATCATCCGGAATCGTCTTCTGCTGGTTAAAGTCAGAAGAGAACTGCATATTGAACGGAAGGAACGGAATCAGCTTCGGGTTAAAGTTGATCCTGAACTGCTGATTTCTAGAACGTTCGTTACGGAGAATACCATAGGCACGTCCATATTCGCGATGCCCCACGCTATCGACCTTGTAGAACGAAGTCGTGTCATAGCGGATTTCATAGGAATCCGGATTCTGCATGTCAATCGCAAGTTGCTTGCCATTCGCATCCGTCTTTGCAATCGTATCCGTCGGAATAATCACAAGGCTGTCTCGAGACACATAAACCTTTCTGTCGGAATGGTCATGGTCAAAGATATAGCCACTAGCAAAGAGACCACCTTCATCAAAACTAAAGAAGTTTTCCTTGGTAAAGCCTTCACGGTCGCCGCCACCAAACATGTCACGCCTGATGTTTACCGCATAGTTCACAGAAAGGAACGAAAGGATGTTCCAGCGCATATTCAACTTGTGGTTGAGTTCTGCGGTATAGGTGACCACCTTATCGACCTGCGGTTCCACAAAGTCCGGATCGCGGGTCTGGTTCACATAGCGCACGTAGTTAAAGTCAAAGAGCGTCACATCAAACGTTTGCGGCCACGGTTCAAATTCCGTTCTCGAAAGATCCTTGAGCCAGGAATACTTGGCAAGACCTTCGAACGGTTTGAACTTGAACATGCTAAACGTACCCAGCTTATACTCGATCAAAGTGTGGTAGGAGTATGTGGAGTCCGCCGATGTCGTGGAGCGGCCTTCAGACTGGTGGTAAGAATAGCTCAATGCCGGACGTTCCAAGAATGCCTGAGAGAAGAATTCAGCAAGCTTGGATTCACGAGCCTTGTAATCCTTATGGTAGCTGACGCTAAAGCTCAAGTCCTGCTCATAGGATTCATAACCCTTGGATTCTGCATTATCCCTTAAGCGATTTTCTTCATCATCAGAATCTACAGCAAGGTCTCCCTGGAACATATCCCCAGTCAAATCGACAAAGCTGCTCTTCCTAAGCATCATGTCGTCTGTCGGCTTCATGTACGGACGCTTGGTAGAGCTATGGTAGCCAAACGACATCGGAATATGGTATCCGAGAGAATCATTCAAGAACTTGTTAAGGGCAATAGAAATGTCAGCCGAAACATCGAGCTGGGAGGCAGCTTGAGCAGGATCCGGTTTCGGAGAGCGTCCAGAATTGGAAAGCGTTGCAAAATCGCCATCCTGATAGCGTACGGCACCCGAAAGCGAAATGAAGTCTGCAAAATTGACCTGACCGTTCACACGGGCGGCATACCCCCATTCCGTATCCATTTCAGAAAGACGCAAATCATTGATCCAGAATTGTCCCTTCAAGTCATTCGGAGAAGCAGACGAATCAGCGATAATAACAAAGCGAATCCAGTCCACCTTCGTAATAGACGGATTACCAACCAAGCGGAGCATTTCTTCTCTATTTCCATCCAGCTTTTTCACCACTGGTTCCAGATACGGCGGGTGGCGACCACGCTTCAGATCTGAGAAGTCCGTCAAGTTCATCGCAAAGGCGTTGTCAAGCCAGTTCTGTTCATGGCAATCCTGCTGGCGGCTCGGATCGCAAGACGACAAGTCCAAATTGACCGGGCGGAAACTCCATTCATAAAAGTCCTTGGAACCGTCGATAGAGCCCTCACCGAATTGCAAGGCGAAGCGAACCGGCACTTTTTCAGTCTTCGATTCAGCCTTGTTTTCGTAGTGGATTTCCATCTTCAGAGACTTATACGTCGAGAAGTTCTTCGTGTCCGTTTCGAACAGGCGTGTCACCCCCACTTCCTGACCAGGAGTCAAGTTATGGTAATCGAGCACAAGAGCCGTTTCCTTGAGAGGAGCGTTCGAATCGGCATCGCGTTCCGTCACCGTATTCGGGGACTTGTAATACGTTTTTGCATTTTCGCGGTTGTTAATCGTCGAAACCTTGATGTAGGTCGTATCGCGAGTCACAACAGATTCAGAGATGCGGTTTTCGACACCATTGACTTCGACAATCTGGGAATTTTCAGAAGAAGTCGTGCGATAAAGGTCTGCGACAGAATTTTCTTCCCAAGCATTGCCCAGCACACCAAGGCTTACAATCTGCACCTTCGCTTCGGCAACACCAGGATTCAGCCTGCCCAACCACAGACGCGTAAACTGGGATTCTGCAAGAATTTCCTTATAGCTGTTTCCGGTCGGCGAGACAATCGTATCGTACTGGTTAAGAGGAATGCGCCACTTACGCCAGCCATTTCTGAGTTCTTCGAAATCGCCTTCCGTATTCGACAAGTCGATGCGGTAACGGACAAAGCTAATGTCCTTATCGAGAGAACCGTTCCTATTGATATCTTCGGTATCGTAAGAACGTTCACCCAGGTTGTTTTCTGTACCGTTGATATTTACAGGCGGGTCACTTTCTTCGTCCAAATCCTTGAAATCGTCACGGGCGATATCCCTTGTCGCGGCATCGATATTCGTAGAATTGTATTCGGCACCTCTACACGGAGAAACGCGGCAATCCCAAACCATTCTGGTTTCATCAGCACCCGTTTTTTCATCAAGACCGCGGTCATGCTGTGCCGTTGTCATACCGAGCTGGTTTTCACCGTTATACTCACCATTCGGAGCATAACCGCAAATCGAAAGGTCTTCGCTGATAAGACCCAAGTCGATAAAGATGGAACCGGAATTACCACGGGCGACAACTTCAATGTACTTCAGTTCGCTCATGTCCTGATAGTAAGAACTATTCGGACGCATGATACCACCCCAGGAATTACCCATCAAGTTGTCGTTCGGACGCAAAGTCAACTTGAGCACGGTCAAATGCTGGTTATCGACATCAGAATTACCGACGCTCGGATAAATGTACTTGTACAGCTCCGTATTGTTGCTATGCCAGATAAATTCACCCTGGTGCTTGTAGTCCTGGCTTTCGATATACGTTCTGTTATCCGAAGCAACACCGCCCGGAGGAGAAGCCTGATACCAAGAAAGTCTAGACAACGGATACACAAGACCTGTCGATGTCGATTCAAAATCTTCGACAAGGGCGGTCTGCGTCTTGCTGGTATTTGCATTGTGACGGCTACCGGCAAATTCCGCTTCAACACGCCAGTTCGATGCTGCAGTTGTCTGAATACCCGGAATGGCATTAACCAAGTCCGTAAGCGCCTGTACAGAATCCTGCAAGCGGATGTTAAAGCCCCACAAGAAGCTGGAATACGGTTCATTGCCAAGAGTCGGGACTTCAGCAGTCGTGCTCTGGCTTCTGTAAAGGGCTGTAATGCCAAACACAGAACCCGCACCAAAGCCATACAGATCCAAAGGCAATTCCGCACGGGCGCCCAAGAGCAACTTGTTGTCCACTTCGAACATCGGTTCGCATTCGAACTTGACCTTGATTTCCTTGTTCGGGTCAAGGGCGCGTTCACTCAAAAGTTCAATCTGTCCAAGCTCGTAGTTGACTTCGTAGTCCGTACCACGGATAAGCGTTGTAGAACCGGCAGTCACCTTTTCAGAACCCGGAGAAATATCCATGCAGCTACCGCTATTGACAGAGTAGCTCGAATTCGGATCACGCACGCTAATCATGGAATTACGGCGTTTACCGACAGACTCAAAATAGAACTGGCTCGTGTATCGGTTCAAGTTATAGACCGGAAGCGTATAGAGCTGCGCCATCGTGGCGCTAGAATCCAAGTTGCGCAACGGTTCCAAGCAGTTTGCACGGGCACGGACAGCGGCGTTTGCTCCCGAATATTCCGATAGCGGTTTACAGGGCAACCACATTTCACCAGTATAGCTACCCGAAGCATCCTTCGTAAAGATTGTAGCATCGTTGATCAGCGGGGTTCCCGAAGTCGTATCGGCAAGCCCAAGTGTTTTCAAATATGAACCCGAGATGCCAGACTTGTTCTTCATGCGGAGCACAAAGTTGTTCGCACTCGCATCCGAAATGCCGATGGAATAGACATTACGAAGCATCAACTTGTCAATATCCGTAAGTTCGCTCAGCACGGCATCCCACTGGATAAGCACGGCTTCGCCACCATCGCGCAACATCTTGCCCTTGCGGCTTTCGTTACTGTAGTTTGCCGCCACAAGCGTATTGCGGTTGACGCCATTAATCTTCACAATACCCGTTCTTGAATCGTAGGTAAATTCAGTAGACGGGATTTCCACCATGCGGTCTACGGTTTTTGTGATTGTCTTGCCTTGCGGGGTCGTATAAACAACATTGACATTCTTAATGACATTGTCAGAAGTATTTAAAGCGCTTCTCTTATAAAGCTTCAAGTCCGTGACTTTATAATTCGAAACGGAACGGCCCAAAATAGCGGCATCGACATACTTGCTCCTCGCCTCTTGGTTCAAGAAGTAGTAGCGGTATGCAAGGAACTGTTTATCCGTCACCTGGAATTCAGTCGTCGATTCATTTGCCTTGATGGAATACTCTTCCTGTTCGCCACCATCCTGAGAGGCAATCGTCGTGAGTTTCCAGTCACCCAGTTTCCAGTCCGCCTTGATACCGAAAAGCCCCTGGTGGTTTTCTGAGTAACCCGTAAATTCCGTACCAGTCAAAGACAAGTTCGTCGTACCCGCTTCGACACGCTGCAAAATGTAATCTTCAAATTCGCCCTTGAACGATTCTTCGTAAACGACGCGGACTTCGTTTTGCGAGCCAAGACCTTCATCGACGTTCTTGATTTCGACCGTGATGTAAGGACCGATCTTACCTTCGACCATGAAGCTCGGGTTGTAGTCCAAAGACGGAGACGGCCACAAGCTCGTCTTGGTGCTGCCCTCGGCATTGTCCTTTTCGCCATAGCCCTTGAAGCGAACATCCATAGAACCCTTGAGCATGAGCTTCGGCTTGTTGAAGCCAAAGTCCTTCATCCACGCAGGCATGTTCACCGGAATCGTGATGTCAAAAACGGAACCCGTTTCAGGAGCTTCATAACCGCCATCGTTCTGACCGACAAGACCATTGAGCCACAAGCGCTTGCGACCCACATCGTACATGTCCGAAACGTAGTCTGCCAGTTCCGGATAATGCGATGTCCAGAGAACCGTCGTATCCGTACGGGAAACCGTATTCACGCGTTTTTCGGTCACATCGATTTCGCGAGTAGCCACATCGATGTCATGAGCAAAGATTTGCCCTTTCGACGTATTCATCAATCCCGAACGCATGCCAATGCCGCCCATCGGGAGGAGTCCGTCTAGCGGAGATGTTGACTTCGGAACCGGGATATACTTAATCGCCGGGGTCCATGCATCCATTGATTCTTCGGAAACCGATTCCGCAGGAGTTTCTGCACTTGAGACCGTACGCGGCGGTGTTACCGTTTCAGACTTCGGAGCTGTAGCCACAGACGTCGAAGACTTCACTGAAGCAGAAGACAAAGACTCCTTGACGACAGAAGAAGAGGACGGGACATTAACACTTGATGAAGACGAGGACTTCGCAACACTCGAGCTGGATTTCGGAGCAACCGCACTCGATGCAGGCTTAGACGCGCTAGAAGCAATAGCCGATGATTTAGGCGCCTCAGCACTTGATGCAGGAGCAGATGCAGACGAAACCGCCACAGACGGTTGAGACTGAGGCTTGGATGACGTAGCGCTTGATACAGGCGCAGGCGCACTCGAAGACGAAGCTACAGAAGCGGTCGACTTCGGGGCAGGCACATCCTGGAAAAGTTCATCGTCAAAAAGAGATTCATACGAGCTAAGCGTTCCATCTTGAGACCAGACGGAACCCACAGCCACAATGCTGCTTGCAGCAAAACCCCAGAGGGCAGATTTTAAAGACTTTCTAAAACGCAACGGTGTACAAAATACAAAAACGGGACGTTCAAAATTACCACCGATAACATAGAAAAAAAGAAACGCACCCATTTTAGAGGTGCGCTTCAAAACCGGATTCTAGACCCTATTTAAAGGATAAACTAGAGGAATACTTCAATGCCACCGCGGCACTTTTCCCAAGCCGGATTCTTCTTGCACAAGAGTTCAATCATCTTGTCGTAAGTAGCCGTATTGGAGAAGCCCTTCCACAAGCGACGTTCCACAGATTCACCGGAATCCTTGTCGATCGTCGTAATGGTATCGTAGTAGGCGGTGTTGTCCTTGAATTCAGAAATCAAGATGTTCTTCAAGTCGTCCGTATAGATGCGGGAGGCGTACTTGAGGATGGAATCGTTGAAGTTGAGTTCGTTTTCAACAAGCCATTCGAAGTCCTGGATCGGATTGCCGTAGATGAGCCAGTGACGGAGTGCGAGAGCGACCACGAGGTCCTTCACGGCACTGCGGAAGATGAACTTGTCTTCGAGGCGGCCATTCCACGTGATGCGGGTCAGCGGGTTATCGTCGTTAGCTTCGATAGACACGCCCTTACCCGGAGTGACCTTGCGGATCTTGATCGGGAGACGGCTAAGGAGCTGCCATGCCTTCGTGAAGGCGATGGTCTTACGGACAAAATCCTTTTCCTTTTCAGGGGCAACGCGCACAAACGCACCGAAGCAGCGCTGGTAGAGCGTTTCCTTATCGAAAATGCAGTCGCTGGAGCGGCATTCGCTGAGCTTGCCATCCATCATGAAGAGGGTCTTTGCAAGTTCCGGGCGCATGCGGACTTCGAGCTTACGGGTACGGGCCTTGAGACGGACACCGTCCTTATAAACGTAGGTAAAGCCTTCTTCCTGGTAACGCTGCCAAATGAAGAACTGCAAGTCGTCTGCAGCACGCAGATGGTAGCTGAACACCGGGTTCTGGCGGTTGTTAGCCATGGTCACCTGGTTCAAGAAGTTGTCGGCGCCCTGGTACGGCACAACGACCTTCACGAGCACCTGCGGATTCACCGGATGCTTGCTCTTCTTGGCATACTGTTCGTACGTGAAGAGGGACTGGGCACCGTTAATGATCTTCGGGCGTTCAATGAAAAGCACCTTCTTGCCATCGCGTTCCTTGAGGCGCAGGTCGTCACCCGTGAGGGTCATACCGTTGTGGAGGAACGGGAAGTCATCGACGTTCACGTTCTTGTCGTCATTCCTTTCCATGGTCTGGAAGGCATCGATAAGAGCGGCGTTCGTATGAGTGAGGTTACCGAGGTAAGTACGGATGTTAGAGCTAACAATAGCCATGTTGTGCTTGGTCTTGAGGCGCTTACCAAGGGCAACATGGTAGTCAAAAATCGTGCGGATCGGGCAGAAGCCGAGGAAGAGCTCGCCGTGATCGGAAGTGAGGTGGAGCGGTTCGGAATCCATCTCGATTTCAAGTTTGTCGTCTGCAGAGCGGAAATCGCGAGTGAGGTCGTCGTGTTCGGCGATAATTTCGAGCTTGGCCTTGACGTCGGTCTTCCAGAGCATGAGCTTGCGGCGCATATCCTTGAGGGTGCGTTCGAGTTCAGAGTCCGTGATATCGCGGCTAGCGCGAGTGCGGAGCACCGTAATTTCGAGAGTTTCCATGTACGGACGGCTTGCAGGAGCGTTTTCATCCTCTTCGGTTTCTTCGTCAGTAATCTTGTTGACGGCCCACGGGTCGGCTTCTTCGCGGAGTGAGAGGAAGAACGGATTGGTCGGGTCGCTAGTGCGGAACACGGCGATCTGGAGTTGCTTCAGATCGGCGTTCAAGTGTGCGACAACCTTTTCGAGCGGAGTATCTTCGTCCAAGAAGATGAAGAATTCCATAAAGCCCTGTGAATACTGGAAGCCGTGGAAGCATCCATTTTCATCCAGGTTCAGATGCCGGAGTGCCTTAATTCTATCGTTAGGGTCGTTAGGGTTCAAGCTCAAGAGGCTAGCGACAAATGCTAAGCGGCGTTCCTGCGATTTTGTTAGTTCCATTTTTTCCTCAATAATTACACTGCAAGACCAATATACAATATTATTATATATTGGAGTATTCTCGTAATTCGCACCCTAAAAATAGTTTCAAATCATAGTATTTGCGTGCAAAAAAGATAAAACATTCAATTTTTTTTTATAATTTAGCAAAAACTCAGTGCTCAAATGTGTAAAAATCTCATTTTTTACATTTTTTTTTGTCGACTTTACGTTTTTTCTAACAAAAAAGCTATGATTTAAACATTAGGAGCTTTTTATGAATTTACTAGATGTTATAGCCAAAGCGAAAGCTGAAAAAGCAAAGACTCTCGACCTTTCCCAGAAAGGCCTTCGTCTGTTGCCCCCTGAACTTTTTGAAATCGAATCGCTCGAGGAACTCAACCTCGACCGCAACATGCTCGTCGAAATTCCGGACGACATCGGCCTTCTCAAGAACCTGAAGAGCCTCTCCGTGAGCGAAAACGACCTCATGGAACTGCCGGAATCCATCGGTGAACTTACAAAACTTGAAAACCTCTACCTCGGTTACAACAGCCTTTCGGACCTTCCGGAATCTGTGGGCAAGCTCGTGAACCTCCAGACGGTGAACATTGCCAAAAACCAGCTTCTCGACCTGCCGCTCGAAGTGGGCAACTGGAAAAAGGTCGTCAAGTTCTCCCTGCACGACAACATGCTCTCCGAAATCCCGCCGACCATCGGCAAGATGACGAGCCTCGTGAAGCTCTACCTCGACAACAACGAGCTCACGACGATCCCGGCAACGCTCTCGCACCTCGAGAACCTCGAAATTCTCATGGTCTCGGGCAACCGCCTGGGCGCCATCCCGTCGGAATTCAGCAACCTGAAGAGCCTGCGTGAACTTGTGCTCGACGCAAACCAGCTCGCCACGCTCCCAGAAAGCCTTGCCGAATGCGAAAACCTCAAGACGATTTCCGTCATCGAGAACCCGATGGAAGAAGGCATTCCTCGCGTGCTCCTCGACAAGAAGGGACTGAGCATCGACCAGTAGCAGCTACGCTGCAGTTACTAGTCACTAGTCCTTAGTTACTAGAAGATTGTCATTCCCGGCATAGACCGGGAATCTCCTTTTTAGGAGCTATCACAATTCCAACATTCAAAGGATAAAGTCATGTTTCTCCGAATAATTCTAGCTGCTACGCTCTTGAGCTTACTCGGATGTTCGGACTTTATCCATCCGGTCAAGAGCACGCCTGAGCCCACAGAATATTCTTTTAACTACTGGCTCCTGCAAAAAGTATATCTGTACGAGGACGAGCTTACCGACTTGTCCCCAAACGGGGATTCCGATTCCATTAAAACTCAACTTTACGATCTTCTCAAGGACCCGTTTACCACATACGTTCCCCCCACCAAAAGTGAAGAACGAGCCACCGCCATCAATACAAGTCTTGTAGTAGGCGGCGATGTCGGGATGCGTTATTTCTACAACGAAAATCTGGATTACCCGATTATCATCACGCGAGTCTACCCCAAGAGCCCCGCCGGCAGAGCTGGCGTTCCAAGATACGGTCGCATCATCAGCGCAAACGGGATCGACCTCTCTGGAGAAGCTAAAAAAGTTAAAGCCGTTTACGATTCGGTTTTAAGTTATAGCAAAAACATAGACCTCGTCGTCGCACAGAATAACGACACCAATTTGTACAAGCTCGAAAAAGAAACCGTCTACGCACCTACTGTCTTTGTCGACACGGTAGATAGCAAGACCGCAAAAAATTCCTCCGGAATCATCTTCATTACAATTGAAGGATTTAAGCCGACAACGGCAAACCAAGATAGCGGCACATACGGGGAACTCAAAGCATACCTCGACTCCACCGGCTCTGACAAACGAATCCGTGTACTCGACCTGCGAGGGAATCCCGGTGGTCACGTGAACCAGTGCCTTGCCGCAGCAGACCTGTTCGTAAAACAAGGAACACTATCGACAAGACGTCAGCGCTCTCTCGACGCCGACGGTGAAACCAAATATACAGTATCGTCGATTAAAGCTAAAGCAGGCGACCCCGGAGAATCCGGCAAGTACATCATCTATGCCAATGGCGGCTCCGCCAGCTGTGCCGAAATATTTATCGCCGCAGTGACCGAAACGACAGACATTCCATTCGTCGGGAAAAAGACTTACGGAAAGGGCATCGGACAGACCAACTATTTCACATACGCAGGTGGGCTGGCGACAATAACCAATTTCGAATTTTTGACACCCAAAGGAAATTCCTACCACAAAAAAGGAATCTACCCCAAATACGAATGTGACAATGTAGCAGACCAAGATTGTGCCATCCAGTATGCCAATAAGATTTACGGCTCAAAAAGTTCCAAGCAAGAAAACGCGCTTACCAAGCCATCCTATGAATTTGTATATTACAACAAAGATAATGCGATTTCGGAATTTGAGGGAGGCTCAATCATATGGGAAAATTCAAGCCATTACTTAGACGCGTTCAAAAAGTCTCAGCATTAATTTGTTTAGCAATAAGCTTTTTTTGCGGCATCAACCTTACCGCTTGCGCTTCAGAAAACAGTTCTCCGTCAGGCACCAATTATTACACGCCCACCGTTTCCCGAGAATTTTTATACAACTATTACCTCCTCTTCTACCATTATAACGATAAGGATAAGTACCTAGGCAAGCCAGAAGACTATGTGGGCAAACTTAGCGAAGAGCAGGAAACCGCCTTGTCCCAAAAGGGTATTCCATGGGATTATTTCGACCTTTATTACATGTACGCACAAATGAACGATCCTTATACGTATTATTTGGATCCAGCCCATGCCGTAAGCAGGATTGAAAACATTTATAATTCCGACAAAATATTCGGTTCTGGCTTTGAACTTGATTCAACCTTGATTTCTGAAAAATATGTCATCAAAAAAGTTATACCCAGTTCGCCTGCAGACAAGGCGGGGATAAAGGTCGGTGACGAGATTACAGCAATCGAAGGTATCGCCCCCACAAAGGAACTCATATACCGCAGGCTTTCCACGGATTATGAAGGCGAAACCATTACCTATACAATCAAACGCGATTCAACGACATTGACAATCCCCGTTGTACTCGCCACGTTCTTGTCTCCAACAGTCGAGCTGTCGTTCAAGGATTCCATCCCCATTATCAAAATTTTGGAATTTGTCCAAACCACATCAAACGAGCGCGGGACATACGGAGAATTTATGGATTACCTCCAGGCAACGCAAAACTACAAGTCTACCATTCTTGACCTTAGAAATAACAGAGGCGGCAATCTGAATCAATGCGTAGAAATGACGAAAGTCCTACTTTCCAAAGGCGATACGGCGATAAACATTATTCTTTCAGATGCTGACACCATTAACAAAAGGCAAATTAAGAATACAATAACAGCCGTTGCAACAGACGATGGATTTGCCAGCAACCGTTATTTTGTAATTCTCGCCAACGGCATGAGCGCAAGCTGCTCTGAAACCATGATTGCAGGCATTGTCTCGAACAAGAAATTCCCAGTTATCGGAACAACCACTTACGGAAAAGGCATCGGGCAACATATCATTGTGACCCCATCTTACTCATACGTTTCAATCACAGATATGAAAACCTATGACAAGAACATGGTCAGTTTCCACAAAGTCGGAATTGTCCCAGACTTCGTCATCAGCGACAACGAGCAAGCCTTAGAAAAAGCAATTGAACTCGCGAAAGCGAAAAGCTTCATTCGTATCGCGGGCTATGGAACCGAAAATACAGGGCATTTTGCCAAAGCAGCTCTCGAACCCGACTCTATGCCGGGATTCTACCTGCTGCCCGGAGAACATATTCAGTAGGAATTACTTCAGCACGCGCATACGGACCATGACGTCCGTATCGTTCACCTTGACCGCCGGCGAAGCAAGCGTAAGCTCAATTTCCTTGCGGATATCAGCCACCTGCTTTTTGAGGCGGGCCATACGATTACCTTCGAGCTTCGGCGTTGCAATCATCGTCTTCTTTGCCGGATTCATCCAGTTGCCACGATTGTCCTTGAAGCCCAAGTGCAAATGCGGACCTGTGCTGCGGCCAGTAGACCCCACCTTACCGATAACCTGACGCGGAGCAACCTTCGCGCCGACATTCACGCCACGCACGGAGAGGTGCATGTACCAGCTTTCAGTATTGTCCCTATGGCGGATGGCAATCTTATTACCGCTCAAGTCATCGTAGCCAGAAACCGTCACGACACCAGCAGCGACCGCATAAACCGGAGAACCCTTGGGGCTACCGTAGTCGATACCGTGATGCACTGTGCGACGCCCCGTAATCGGGTGGATGCGGGCACCATAAGGGCTTGTGATATGTAAACGGTCGAGCGGGTAACGGAGACCTTCGAAAACGAGCGCCTCGCCCTTTTCTGTGTAATGGGCATTGAAGGTACTCTTCGGATCCGGGTCTTCATAGCGGAAAGCTTCGTGATGACCAACGGTATGTCCATCAAATTCAGCGTAAAGCACCTTGCCACTAATCCAGATGGAATCCTGATAGAACTTTTCTTCGAGCAAGATGCGGAACTTGTCGCCCGGGCGAGCTAGCTGGAAAGAGACCTTGCACTGCAAAACGGCGCTCACGACGCCAACCATGCGCCCAGGAATACCGACCTTGTGCAAAATGCCGCTCAGCGTGCTCCCGTTTTCCAAAGCGCCTTCAAAAACGGACTGACGGATTGTTACCGGCTTGTCGATACGGCTATAAGTAAAACCAGAATCGACCTTGCTCAGCATGTGGACTGTTGCCGGGTTCGGAGCAAAGCGGAAACGCTGAACTTCGCCTGCAGTATCGAGAGCGGCATAGAACACCTGCCCCACGCGCAGCGCTGCCAGTTCAACAGAGTCCTGCAAGGCAATCACAATCTTGCCACGTTCCTTTTCATTGATGTTCATGCGGTAAAGCACCTGGAAAAGACCATCGCCCGCACGGACGGTATCGTTTTTCACAAGCCACTTCGAAGTTTCGCCCTGAGCTTTGGCAATCAGCGCTTTCAAGGAATCTGCGGCAGCTTCGAGCTTTGCATTTTCTTGCTTTAAAGCATCTATTTTTTCTTGTTCGTTACATCCGGTAAGTGCAATCGCAACAACACACAGTAAAAAGAAAATTCTGGACATAAACACCCGCTCTTAAAATTTCAAAAGCAAAGATAAAATTTTTTACACCACCAACGAGATGGCGATCCCGCCCCGTCCCCATTCGCGGATCATGACCACATAAGAGCTGAAGCTCTAAGTGGTCAAAGAGAACATGTCCGGGGTGACAATAAAGCAAAAATGACAGGGCAAAAAAATACCCCGCGCGGGTGGGCGCGAGGCATTCAATTTCAAGCGAAATGCTTAAGATTACTTGGCAGCCTTCTTAGCAGCCTTCTTCGGTTCCGGCTTAGCCTGTTCTGCCGGCTTTTCCGGAGCGATAACTTCGAGAAGTTCCATTTCGAACTTGAGGACAGAGTTACCCGGGATAGCACGGTTGCCACGCGGACCGTAAGCGAGATCGCTCGGGATCCATGCGACGACCTTTTCGCCAACCTTCATGAGCTTGAGCATTTCCGTCCAGCCAGCGATAACGGCAGTGACCGGGAATTCAAGCGGCTGACCACGGTCGACAGAGCTGTCGAACTTGGTGCCATCGAGGAGCGTACCGGTGTAGTGGACCTTGACCCTGTCTTCGTCCGTCGGGGTTGCACCCTGACCTTCAGTAATGATCTTGTACTGGAGACCGCTCTGCGTGGTCACGACACCTTCAACAGTCTTGTTCTGAGCGAGGAAAGCTTCACCTTCAGCCTTGTTCTTTTCGGCAGCGAGGCTGTCTTTCTTCATCTTTTCAGCCTGACGGTCAGCAGAAAGCTTGTTGAGCGTTTCCATGACGATGGAGTCGTTCATCAAGAACTTGGCAGAATCGCTATTGTAGCGTTCCTTGAATGCCTGGATGAAGAGATCGAGATCGAGATCGATGGAATCGCGAGTCACGAGCTGGAAACGAGCCTGGTTACCAAAATGAGCACCGAGAGCGTAGCTGTACTTGTCCTTTTCAGTCACAAGCGAGGTCTTTTCGGCAGATGCTGTTTTGCACGGTTCGCAACCCGTCATAAGCATGGCAAGAGCGCCAGCTGCAACAATCAATTTAGTCTTCATTTTTATCCTCTATGAAAAATAGACTTCCTTAAAATAGTAAAACAAACCACATAAAGCTTACAATAATTTTCTTTTTACCTTTACATTTAGTATATTTTCCGCTGTCAATTAAACTATCAGGAAATATTATGTGCGGAATTATCGGATATAATGGAAAAGGGGAAGCTTTACCGGTCCTCATCGAAGGGCTTAAGAAAATGGAATACCGAGGCTACGATAGCTCAGGTGTTGCCGTCATCGAAAACGGACAAATCAAAGTTGTCCGTGCCTCCGGGAAAATCAAGGCTCTCGAAGACAAATTAAAAACCACCCCGATCAAGGGTTCCATAGGCATCGCCCACACGCGCTGGGCCACCCACGGCGCCCCCACTGAAACAAACGCCCATCCACACACAAGCTATGATGGAAAGATTTCGATAGTCCACAACGGCATTATCGAAAACTACGCAAGCCTCAAGGCAAAACTCATCTCCGAAGGCATTGAATTCAAGTCTGAAACCGATACCGAAGTCGTAGCCCACCTGATTGCACGCTATTATAATGGCGACCTCAAGTCCGCCGTACTCAAGGCACTCAAGCAGATTGAAGGTACATTCGGTCTCGGCGTCATCAGCAGCGACGAACCGAACGTCTTGATTGGCGCCCGTCGCGGAAGCCCGCTCATCTTGGGTATCGGAAACGACGACGATTTCTACCTCGCGAGTGACGTTTCCGCCATCATCAACCACACACAGAAAGTTGTTTACCTCGATGACAATGACATCGTCCAAATCAAGGACGGCGGATACTCCATCGTAAACATGAGCAGCCACGAAGTGCAGCGCGAAGTCCAGGACGTGGAATTTGACGCCGACGCAGTCGCCAAGGGCGGATTCCCGCACTTCATGCTCAAGGAAATTTTCGAACAGCCCGAAGTGTTGCGCAATACAATGCGTGGTCGTTTGCTCACCGCCGAAGGTAATGCAAAGCTCGCCGGCCTCGACACAAACATCAAGGAACTCCGTAACATCAACCGTATCATCATCACTGCCTGCGGCACGAGCTACTATGCAGGCATGGTCGGTGAATACATGATCGAAGACCTCGCCGGCGTTCCGGTCGAAGTCGAATACGCTTCGGAATTCCGCTACAGAAACCCGATCATCAAGCCGGGTACACTCGTTATTGCCATCAGCCAGTCCGGCGAAACCGCCGACACGCTCGCCGCTCTCCGCGAAGCCCAGCAGAAAGGCGCAACAGCACTCGCCATCTGTAACGGCGTTGGTTCGACAATTGCACGCACAAGCGACGGTGGCGTTTACCTGCACGCCGGTCCGGAAATCGGTGTGGCCAGCACCAAGGCATTCACAAGCCAGGTCACCGTGCTCGCCATGATTGCCCTCTTGCTCGGTCGTCAGCGCAGACTCAGCTTTGAAACAGGCGCCGACATCGTGAAGGACCTCTTGGAACTCCCGGATCTCGTAACAGAAACGCTCAAGCTCTCCGACAGCATCGCCGAAATTGCAAAGACGCTCTGCAAGGCAAACAACTTTTTGTACCTCGGTCGCCACTTCTGCTACCCGGTCGCCATGGAAGGAGCATTGAAGCTCAAGGAAATCAGCTACATCCACGCTGAAGGCTACCCCGCTGCAGAAATGAAGCACGGTCCAATTGCCCTTATCGACGAAAACATGCCGGTCGTGGTCATCGCCCCGAAGGATTCGCTCTTCGACAAGATCATCAGCAACATCCGCGAAATCAAGGCACGCGGTGGTAAGGTCATCGCCGTCACGACGGAAGATTGCCACCCGCTTGACGAAATCGCAGACCACATCATCACGGTCCCGAAGACCCGCCCAATGCTCATGCCGATTCTCGCCTGCGTCCCGCTCCAGTTGCTCGCTTACCACATCGCCGTGTTGCGCGGAAACGACGTGGACCAGCCGAGAAACCTCGCCAAGAGCGTGACAGTGGAATAAGACAGCTTTGCCGCAGTTAGCAAAGCTTAAAACGTAAAGCATTGAACGCAAGCCCCTCCCGATGGGAGGGGCTTTGTGATTGACTGTTTATGTAATTTCTATATTGTAGTTCAATGGTTGATTCCGAAGCTCTTGAGCAAGAAGATTATGAAGTAAAAATCGGTTCGTTTAACGGGCCGATGGATTTGCTTGTCTATCTCGTTCAGAAAAAGGAAATGACACTAGACCAGATTCCCATTGCAGAAATCGCAGATGACTTTTTGAAATGGGTGAACGAGTATTCCGAAACAGACCTTTCCAAGGCAGGCGACTTCTTGTTTATGGCAAGCCGCTTGATGGCGCTCAAGGTGCAGGAGTTGCTCCCGGCCGAAGAACGCGATCCGGAGATGGAAGAGGAATACAACGAAGACCGCGAAAAGCTCATGAAGGAAATGTTGGAATACCAGCGTTTCAAGCAGGTCGCGAGCGGTCTCCAGGAAATGGAAGCGAAGAACTTCGGAACGTATTCTCGTGGGCGCCTCGAAAAGACGCAGAGCGACGACGACACGCTCGCCGATGCAAACATCTGGCAGCTTTTCCGCGCCTACCAAAAGAGCTTAAAGACAAAGATTTCCGAGACGATCCACCATATTGAATTGGACTACGTGACGATTCAGGACCGTCAGCAGGCGATTAACAACTACCTGAACGTACATGGACGTGCGCTTTTTGAAGACTTGCTCGACAACGATTCGCACCCGATTGTCGCAGCGGTGACGTTCATGGCTATGCTTGAAATGATCAAGACGGACGACATCGTTTTCCGTCAGAGCGAACTTTTCGGACCAATCTGGATTTACCGCAAGAAGAACAACCCCGAGTACGCCGACGAAATGGCACACGAGACCGTATTCTTCAGCAAGGATCCCGAGGTCAAGGCAGGGCTTGTGGAAACAATCCGCAGCCAAGCAATTGCACGTTCCAAGGAAAAGAGCGTGGGCGACCTTGCCGCTACGATGCGCGAAGCCGTACTTTGGACGGAACGCGGCAGGAACGTCACCGAAGAAGACCTCAACGCGATGTTGGAAGGTCGCGAAGACATTTCCGAAGTGCAGGACAACCCGTTTGCCGACATGATTGCGGAAGCGGACGCCGCCGAAGGCGCTCAGCAGGCAGCAAGCGCACCTGATACCGCCCAACAGCCCACAACTCCAGAAAGTGCAGAAACCGCACCGAGCCAAAATGCCGCTACTGCAAATGACAACGCTGCGGCCCCGGTCGAAAATACGGAAGCTGTTTCGGCTCAAGAAGCCGCGCAGTCCGCAACTTTGGAAAGTGCAGAAATGTCCGCTAGCGAAGACGAAGCTCCAGTACTTAGCAAGAGTTCGATCCCTGAATTCGGCGCTAACGATGATGACGATTCAGAAGAACGCGCCCACACATTCGAACCGGTAGATGAACCCATCGAAGAAGAGCCCGTTAAGGACGAGCCCGCCGAAAGCGCATTCCAAGGTTTGAACGAGCAGTCCGTCCAGCAGATGAGCGACGAGGAATTTGCCGCCTTTATGCAGAAAGCTCAAGCATTCTACAACAACGCAAGTTCCGCACAGTCTAACGAAGCGCAATCCGCATCAACAACGGCACAGTCAAGCGCCACGAAGCCGACCTCCGCAGCATCTCACAGCACTAATTCTTACACTTCTTACAGCAGCTCCAGCAAGAACTCTTGGGATGAGCCCGCACCGGCTGCAGTTCAAACGGTTCAAGAAGAAGAGCCGGAAGAAGACAAGTATTCCTCTTACAGTTTCGGCAACGAAATGACAGACGAGGAATACATCGCCTACTTGAACCGCAGCGCCCGCGCAAGCCGTAAGGAAGAATCGAAGCCGGCGGCAGGTTCCGAGAAGTCCGCAGCATCCACAAGCGCGGCTCCCGAGAAACCCAAGAAAAAGTCTTTCATGCCCGAAGATGACGAAGGCGGAATGACGGACGAAGAATACCAGGCATACCTCGCCGAGCATGGCGACGACGATGAAGACGAAGAAGGCCCCGTTGTCTACGGAGCCGGTAAAGATTAATTCTTCGTTTGCCTAAACTTTATCCAAACAGTTTGGCGATATACGGGTAGGCTTCATCCGGCAAAGTGAAATGCTTTGCGATATAGAACATATAAGGAATCTTGACTGCTGCAAACGGCAAAATCCGTTTCGTGGCTTCCGCGATTTTCTGCGGGTCCGTCGTTCCCAAATAAGCAGGGAAGAAAATGTTCCAATGAGCCAAAAGATTTTCTTTACTCATGTGGAAAACAAGATCCGCCTTTTGCTCATCCATTCTGTGCGTCATGCTCCACAACATTCCCAAATCCCAACCAGGGTCACCATAGCCGAAATCACCCATATCAATCCAAAGCGTTCGCGCTCCATCGGTAATGACGTTGCTAATTTGCAAATCGCCATGAAGGCAAGTCGGGGTGTCGGGAACGGTGTCGATAAAAGCCAAAGCCTTTTGCTTGTAAAAGTCAGGAACTACAGCCTTTTCAAGATAAAAGCGACGGAATTTTTCTTTTGTAGACACAAGTTTTGACGTATCCGCTTTCGTCGAATGGAGTTTCTTAGCCATTTCTGCAAATATCAAAGAAAGCTCTTGCAGTCGGCCCGGCTCTTCTGAAATAATTCTCGAAAAAGAACGCTTATTCCGGATAAGTTCATATTCAGCACCAAAACGTTCGCCATCCGTTATCAACCGAATTGGTTTTGGAGTCAGGACACCCAAACCAAAAGCACTGCAAGATGTCAAGAAATCTTTTTTAGCACAGTCCGCTTCGAATCCGGGGTGATAAAGTTTCGCAATCGTATCGCGAGTCTTGTGCGTGTACGAGACTGCTGTTGCGCCTTCTCCCGTCGCTACATAATCATCTAAATTGATTTTTTCAACTTCTTCAGACATAACAGCCTCTCTTAATAAAACTTTTCGACCAGGGAATGAACCAATCCTGCAAACAACTTCTTATAAGCTTCAGGAGTCGGCATCAAGATTGAACGGATACAAGCATCCAAAGGAGCAAACTTGCCAGCAAGAGCAGTGAAGGCGGAAATGTCCTTATTCCCCGTGTAGGCCTCAGCAAACGCATTCCAGAAGTTTTTCAACTGTTCCTGCGACATGTGGAAAATTTCCTGCGCTGCCGGGAACTGAGAATAAACTTGGCAAGTCATGAAAAAATGCCCTATATCGAACATTGGCGACCCGTGACTAAACCAGCCAAGATCAATCCAATAAGGTTTATCGTCACCAGAAATAATCAGGTTGCCCATCTGGAAATCGCCATGCAAGCAGGTTTTCTCGTCTTCTATACTCTGAACAAACGCCCGCATTTTTTCTCTATCATCATCTGCAACAAAATCAGACGCATCGATACCCTTCAGGGCAAGATCCTTGCGGCTTGGGAAAAACTCCGTATCGCAAATCGTCGCGTGCAGTTGCAGGCCCAATGAAGCAAGCAACTTAGCCATTTCACTGATGCGTGACGGATCATCGGAGCAAATACGCGAAAGAGACTTTTTTCCCTTAATGATTTCTACGAGCTGACCGTAACCATCCCCCACACGCACCATATCGAACATACGAGGAGTCGGGATTCCCAAATCAAAGACATGCTGGGCTGCGTCACGTTCTTGCTTTACGGTTGCCTCATCACAACGAGGCGGGTTATTCACTTTCAAGAGGAAATCAGGATGACCGGGATGCACATAAGTTTTCCCGTTACCGCCCTCACCTACCTGCGTCCAGGTACTAATATCAATATTCTGGTATTCCATTTTTGCTCCCTAGAAAATGTTTCTCCTTATAAAGATATCGCTTTTTCTTTAGAAAAGGACAAAAAGAATTTGGCTGATACTCCAAATTATTCAATATTGGCGAGTTATTATTTGATATTGGCGAATTCTGCCGCAAAATCAACAAAAAAGCCCCGCCGAAGCGAGGTTTAAAGGAGATTCCGGCTCGTCCCCGTCAAGCGAGGACAGGTAGGCCGGAATGACAGATTGATCGTTAATCGTCGTTACGACCGCCGAGGAGCCCCGCGCGGTATGCCCAGTAGAGCAACTGCAAGATAGAAGAAATTGCAGCGGCGACGTACGTGAGGCCTGCGGCAAAGAGCACGCCAGAGACGGTATTGTATTCGCGACCTGCGGCAACGACTTCCATGCGGGCAAGAGCCTTCTTGGCACGTGCAGAAGCGTCAAATTCCACAGGCACGGTCACAAGCGTAAAGAGTGTCGCAAGCGCAAAGAGCACCACACCTACAACCGCGAGAGACTGGCCAAGAGCCTTGCCCATGCCCATAAGCATAATGCCAATAATCACGAGCCATGGTCCGAGATTAGAACCGATGTTGGCGGCAGGCACAATGGCAGAACGGAGCCACAGCGGGAAGTAGCCTTCGGCATGCTGGATGGCGTGACCGACTTCGTGAGCGGCTACGCCTGCGGCACTTGCATTGCGGCCGGAATAGACTTCGGGCGACAGGTTGAGCGTCTTGTTCAGCGGATTGTAATGGTCCGAAAGGAAGCCCTGGTGCTTGAGGATTTTCACGTCAGTAATGCCAGCTTCCATAAGGATAGCCTTGGCAACATCGGCTCCGGTGAGGCCGCTAGAAATTGTGACTTTTTGGCCAGCGGCAAAACGCTTCTTGACCAACAGGGAAACGGCGCCCGAAAGCACGAGCGTCACCACGAGAATCATCATGTATAAAGGATCGAACATCATAGTTGTTATTAGTTGTTAGTCAGTGGTTATTAGTAATTAGTTATTGGTCAATAGTTATTGGTTGTTAATCATTAGTTCTAATGACTACGGACTAATGACCATTGACCTTACTATTCTCCATCAATTTACAAAAAGAATGGCGAAAGCGACTGTGATTTCGTCACTCTTTTTTGCTTATTGTCGCCGATTTTTACATGTCACCGGTGGTGAACTTGCTCTTGTCGCGCAAATGCGTGAGGAACATGCCCAGCACGAAGTAGATGACCGCCTGTATCGCTAGCAGATAAAGCTTAGGCGCCACATCGTAAATGTCACCGCCCATCTGTTCAATCGAGAGCCATGCGGGTACGGCAAACGTACTCGGCAGAATGTACGAAAGCCCCACCATCCAGCTCGGCATCAAATAGCTCGGCCAGCTAAAGTTCGCAAGGAACAAGATTGGGATGGAGAGGTTCAGGAACAGCTGCATGCTCGATTCGCGGTGCAAGAAAACTTGCGAGAGGCACATGCCAAAGTTGATGACCGATGCAAGGAACACCACCGCAAAAATCGTCATCGGCAAGAGTTCGCCACGACGCGGGAAGTCGAACAAGTTGTAGATGAAACAATGGTAGAACAAGATGAAGCAGCAATAATGCAAGAAGTATGCGAGCGAACGCCCTAAGTAACGGTACGGCATGCTCTCGTTTTCAACTTCGGAATAGCGATTGTTCCTACGGAAACGCCTGTGAGCACGGGATCCACCCATAATGCAAATGCCGATAATCAGCGACTGCTGCAAAATCACCACAAGCACGCTCGGGACAACGTAATTCGAATAGCTGCCCGTATTGTTGAACATTGTCTGGATGGATAGCGGCATCGGGTCTCGCATCGCCATTGCCTTTGCCGAGGGCACCTTTTTGCCAAGCGCAATCGCCTTCACCTTACTCACCGCACCGACAGTCAATGCACATGTCGAGAATGCCGTTCCAATCGTACCGTGGAGCATCACGTAGGCGCCATGCGTAAAGATATCAATCTTGGTCGTTTTCTTGTCGATCAAGTCCTTTTCCATGTTCTCGGGAATGACCATGAAGCCGAAAATGTCTTCACGCGCCATTGCGGTTTCCGCTTGGAGCATGTCGTTAAAGACAGCCTTGACTTCGACCTGTTGCGTTGCAGCCGCCATTCGCGTAAGTTCACGGGATTTTGCAGAATGGTCCAAATCCACCACAGCTACAGGAACTCGTGTCACCGTCTGGTTCACGTATGCTGTCGGGTAGTAAAACGCGTAGAGAATACCCGCCACCACAAGCAACAACACCGCAGCAGGGTCCGTTACGAACAACTTCCATTCTGTCAAAGTAACTTTCAAAAGACGACTAATCATTTGCGCCTCCTGATTTTCTTGAGCAACTTCTTGAATAGCGTATCAACGGGCACGATGTTTTCTTCTTCAACGACAACCGGCATTTGAGAATCCAGTTTCAAGCGGTATTGCCAGCGGAGCACAATTGTAAAGCAACCAAGCAAACTCCAGAACAAGGCCATGCCGCCCATGAGTTTGATAACTTCCCAGGATTCAGCCATGCCGACATCACCGAGGAGCATCATAGACTGCACGCGGAGCACGTGAGTGAGCGGGAGCAAGAATGCAAAGCAACGCACGGCAAACGGCATCGCCATCACAGGGAACGTCTGACCGGCAAACGCAAATGCAGGGCCGCCAATCACGCCCGCAACGCCTGTCGCAATACGCATCACGCCAGTCACGCCCACAAAAGTAATGCCCGCACCAAAGCAACAAATCACCATCAAAAGTTGCGCTACGGAGACCATCACAAATTCTTCAAAGCTCATCGGCATAAGCATGCGGTGCGTGTATGCATAGCAACCCATGTATTCGAGCCAGAGGATAATCACAGCCGGGACAAAAGCGGCCACGCCAAGCGTTACCCAAGAACGTTCTGCAGAACTAAAAAATTCACGGACGCGATGGTCGCGAAGCGGGAACGAAGCAATATACACCGCCACAAGCATCCCTGCCAAGTGGAACATCGCAGACAAAAGCCCTAGTGCCAGGAACCCCTGGTAATTGCCCTCGATGTTACCCACCGAATGGATTTCCGTCTTGACTGGGTCATCATACGAAGCGGCAAAAAGGTCCGAACCGATACTTGTGATGACCGCACGGATTTCCTTTGTCGCAAACATGTTCGTGAGGTAGTTCTGACCACTGGAAAAAACGGGGATCACAGGCGCTTCAAGTCGCAAAGCACGGCGTTCCAAATCCGTCGGGAGCACGATAAACGTCTGCAAGTCTCCGCGAATCACCGCATGTTCACATTCGCTCATGTCGTGGCAATTCAATTTAACATCGAGCACGGGGCTCGACTGGATTGCACGTTCCAAGCGGTCCGCAAGTTGGCTATGGTCCTGCTTGAGAATGCCCACCGGGATGTGCTGCACGATTTCGCTCGAGAACATTTCCAGCATGAAGACGGAAACGCCTACGGGGAGCACCGTAAGAATCATCCACAAAACAATCTTGTGGCCGAAGTAAATCTTCCCGATTGTCTTTAAAAGACCTTTCAGCACGATAACCTTCTATCCAATTATTGAATATCGTCGGCAGGGAGCAAGACGCTCAT
Organism: Fibrobacter sp. UWB13; assembly: GCF_900177805.1. NCBI lineage: Bacteria > Pseudomonadati > Fibrobacterota > Fibrobacteria > Fibrobacterales > Fibrobacteraceae > Fibrobacter > Fibrobacter sp. UWB13. The sequence goes on from NZ_FXAX01000001.1 coordinate 1,950,711, forward strand.
GCCCGGGCGGAGGTTCTCGACCTTGTGTGTCGGGCGCATGCGAACTTCGAACGTCTTGAGGTCAAAGCCGGAGCTTTCCTTGGAGCTGCGCCATGTGGCATAGTCACCGACAGAAGCGATGTAGCTTACGGTCATTTCGATGGTCTTATCAAGAGCAGGAACCTGGAGGTAGAACTTTTTGCCCTTGGAGACGTTCTTGAGGTAATCTTCACGGAGGTGGAACACCGCCCAGGAATCGTTCAAGTCCGTCACGGCGATAATCGGCATACCGGAACCGACAACTTCGCCTTCTTCGGCGAGCTTGAGAGAAACTTCACCGGTAATCGGCGTGCGAATCTTGGTTTCTTCGAGGTAGGCATCGACTTCGGCGTTCGCGCCCTTGGCCTGCATCACGAGAGCGTTTGCGGCGGCCTTGTCTTCGCTACGGGCACCAGCAACTGCCTGGTTGTACTGAGCGCGGGCGGCATCAGCAGCGGACTGGGTCGCCTTCATCTGCGTTTCAGCTTCATCGCGCTTCTGGAGCGGAAGCACGCCTTCGTTGTAGAGTTTCTGCACGCGGTTGTAAGTGTTCTTGGCAAGCGTTGCGGCTTCTTGAGCACGATCAGCCATTGCCTTGAGCGCCGTGATGTCTTCGCTGCGGGCACCATTGCGGGCCTTGCTTGCTTGAGCCTTGGCAGCACCGAGTGCGCCCTGAGCCTGCATTTTCTTGGCTTCGATTTCCGGGCTGCTGATAACAGCCACAAGAGAATCCTTGTAGACGACATCGCCTTCGTGAACGAGCAAACGTTCGATACGGCCCGGGACCTTCCCTGCCACGAGCACGCGGCGGGCTTCCATCTGGCCTTGCAAGAACAGTTCACGCGGTTGCGTTGCGAACTGCTGGAGCTGGGAGATGCCCATAATGACGAGCACTATCAAGGCAAGTACGACAACAACTTTTCCAATCATCTTTAATGCGTTCATTATTTATTCTCCGTTTCTAAATTCTGTTCGACCGGTTGTGCAGATTCAGTTGCAACAGGCGCTTCAGTTGCGGCCTGCGGTTCTGTTGCGGCAGGTTCACCGGTTGCTGAGCTTGCCGAAGCATCAACAGGCTTTTCAACCACAAGCTGCTTAGACACAAGGACTGTACCTGCGGTAGAAACTTCGCCGGCGGCTTCAAGGAGTCCAAGCCAAGCAATCACAGCATCGTAATGAGCCTTGATATCAGCCACCTGCAAACGGGAAAGTGCAAGTTCAGCATCCACCACTTCTAGCCCCGTAGCAAGCCCTGCTTCGTACGCCTTATTCTGGCTACGCAATGCTTCAACAGCAAGCTCTCGCGTCTTGACAAGGCTTGCGAGCCTCCCCTTTGCATGTTCCAGTTCACGCCAGCGCTTTTCGACCAAGAGCTTCAAGTTGTCAATCGTTTCTTCTTCGAGGCTTCCCAAAGAACGGTCCATCGCCTTTGCAGAGCTCACCTTGGCACGGGTATCACCACCCTTGAAGATATCCCACTGCATCTTGGCGCCAATCGCCCATTCCGGTTCAAGAATCGTCAAGTCCTTGGTGTAAAGTTCCTTGTAGCCAAACAAAGCAATCGTCGGGAAATAATCGGCACGGGCAGCTCTAATCGCGTTCTGGTTACGCTTGCGTTCAATGCGGAGCTGGCGAAGTCCCGGGTGCTTTTCAACAGCGAGCGCCTTGAATTCATCCATCGAGCGGATACCTTCGGGAGATTCCACCGGCGTTGTTGCAGTAAGGCTTGTATCCGTATGCAAGAGGCTTGCAAGAGCCATACGGGCGAGCGACTGGTCGCGGAGGGCATCTTCATAAGCGTTTTCGGCTTCGGCAAGGGCCACTTCGGCACGGAGACGTTCCGTCTTGCTAATCTGGCCGCCCTCTTCGAGCTTCTTGGAACGGTTCAGATGTTCTTCAAGGTCCTTTTTAGTCGTCTCGCGCATGCCGACAAGCTCTTCGCACAAGCGGAGCGTAAAGTACTTGGTCGCCACATCCATGAGCACGGTGTTCTGCGCCATTTCAAATTCTGCCTTACGGGCGTTCACATTCTCCTTGGCGGCGTCATAAGCAGAATAAATCTTGAGACCGGTAAAAATCGGCCAAACGACGGTCAGGCGAGCGTTAAAGAACCAATCGTCTTGCACCTTCATGTTGAAATCGGCATCGTTGATGTTCTTAGTCGCGGCCGAGCCATACTGTTCCGCAGTCTGCTGAGCGAATGTTTCTGGAGAACTCGTGCCAAGCTTTTCCTTAAGGGCATTTTCGGCATAAGCCTTTGCCTGGGCTTCGCTCCCCGTCTTGGCATAGGCGCCTTCGTAAGCCTGCTTATAACCATCGGAAGCTTTGTTGTAGGCCTCGATATAAGCCTTGGAATAAGCGGCAGCACCGGCTATATCGCCAAGCGGCTGCTGGATACGTCCGAGGTCAATATTAATGGGGTCATTGATTTTGGTAATGCCAGCCGACAGACTCACCGTCGGGAGGAAACGGGCAAAAGCTTCATCTTCGCCACTTTGGGCAATATCCACTTTCGCCTTTTCAGCCTTGATTTTGGAATTGTTCGCCATGGCCATATCCAGCGCATCTTGCAAAGAAAGCGCTGTCGCATTAGCAGCCACGCAACCACTGAGAATAAAAGCAAAGTACCGTTTCATAGCTATAATAATAATACAAAAAGATGACAAAAACAGCAATTCCAAAACGACGCAATCCCTACAAGTAATAAAAAAAGTTCCGACAAAATGTCGGAACTTTTGGTTTTTAATTCAAATTAGGCGTTTTTACTTGCCCGGAGTCGGAGCGAGAGCGCTCCAAACTGCAGAACCGTAACCCGTCGTGGTAAATTCCTTGCGGTTCAAGCTCTTGCCCTTACCATCCGCATCGGTCATTCCCGGCCAACGGTCACTGTAAAGTGTAGCATCAGAAATTTCATAATACCACTGCTTTGTGTTATCGGCCTTGGTCACGTAAGAATACGGCTTCTTGACAGCAACTGTTTCACCGCGGTTCGAGAGCTTACCTGCATAGAAACGGACAGGTACTGTTTCGTCAATCGTATAACGGGCGCGGAGCAAAGCTTCCTTCGTCTTGAGAGAATCGTTAAACAGGACCATCTTGCCACCAGCAGGAATCACATCGCCAGCCGCAAATTCCATGTTCACGCCTTCAATCTTCCAGCCCTGCGGAGCGTTGTTAACGTTTTCAACAAGCGTCACATCCGTCGTTCCCTTGTTCACAAGTTCAAGGAATTCCAAATCGTTCGGGTCATTTTCATTTTCGTGATAATGGATTTCATTGATGAAAATCGGACCGGCCTTAAGCGCAGAGTTTGCGGCACCCGGAGTTTCCGTAGCCATAGCACCCTGAGCCACCGTACCGCCAGCGACTTCGACAATACCGCTAGACTGCTTACCGGCGAAAATCAGCAAGCTCGTTTCCTTACCCGTGCGGACACCGGCTGCGGCTTCGTACAGATAAATTTCATCACCATTGTCGCTCAAGTACAGACCATCGCCAAAGACATCAGCGGTAGCTTCGAGGAGCAAATAGCCATTGGCAGGGACAACCGTATTGGCGCCACCAATCGTCCACTTTTTGCCTTTCAACTTGGATTCAAGTTCCCAGCCCTTGATATCGACTGGAGCGGAACCATAGTTGTAAAGTTCTATCCATCCATCGGTTTCACCGAGAGAATACGGCTTGATTTCGTTCAAGCGAACAGTGGTAGCATCGAGAACCTTATCGTCACCAACGCACGGGTTACCGTTTTCGACAGCGCTAGCGCCCCAAGAGTTCGGGTCAGCTTCGTTACCGGATCCACGATACACGAGCGTACGGCCATTGCCATTGGCAAGACTCGGCCAAGGCGGCAAGTTACTGAAAGCGGCACTCACGTCGCCTTCACCCTTGAGCTTGACTTCGACGACATCGCCTTCGTTCACAAGCTTTGCAACAGCATTCGTCTTGGAATCATTATCCCACGGGCCAAACACACGGCAACCCGCCGGAAGGCTCGGATAAGTCTGCTTGAACAAAGTCGGATCGTTCGTGACAATGACATATTCGCCCTTCTTCAAGGAGCCGGTCGGGAAATTGAAAGAAACTGCACCATCCAAGCGGAGGTTGCTGAGCTGCATGTCCGTAATATCCGGACCCTTCTTGATATAGACTTCGACCCATTCCAATGCAGAGCCACTTGGTGCATTGTACATGATTTCGGAGACGCCCATATTCGTAATCGTAGTATCGATAACGCCTTCGGCACTGGAGCTAGAAAGCACCGGATTCGGATTTGTCGCAGAAGAAGACGACCCGGTGGAAATATCAGAAGAAGAGGTCGCGACATCACCACTGCTTTCCGGAGTAATAGCAGAAGAGCTTTCCGGTGTAACGGGGATGACAGGGCTAGATTCGTCATCGGAGCAGGCTGAGAACAGAGCGAGCGCAGTAGCGCAAGTGCCTACTGCAAGCCATTTTTTGGTATTCATGAGCGCCTTCCTTTTTTAAAAGTTTAAAACCTATGTTAGAAATTTCCCGCGAGAGGAGTCCAGTACGGGCTCTTGAAACGACGCGGATTTTCGTAAACTCTTTTCCATTCTGCAGCGGCGTTCCCAAACTTGGAGAATGCACCGTGCTTTAAATTCAATGCACGAATCAAGTCGAACATCCAGTACGGCATCTGTGCGGCCGGGCACTTGAGTTCGAGAACGGCATCGGCACCCGGCTGGAAGAATCGCGGGAGCCCCGTGGAGTGCATGTAGTGCGGGTCCACAGTGTAGTCAAAGCCGTTTTCTTCGCGGAAGCGCATGCCCGTGTCAATCGTCACGCGGGAGTATTCTTCGCGAAGACCAAACCATGCACGACGCTTGTACTGCGTAAGGAGTCGCGGGTGTGCACCATGGAGTTCCGTCTTGTACAAGAAATCCTTGAGGTACATGCGGTCTTTATCGCTCTTGCACGGCCATTCCTCGGGCTTCATGTGCCAGACTTCACCGGGATTGATACCCTTGATCGTTGCACGGCTCTTGTAGCAGATATTGCGAATCTTGCGCTTGACTTCGAAATGGAATGTACCGTCCTGAGCGGGGTGCTCGCCGTACGTGCGGATACGCATGTTGAAACGGTCGAGGAGCTGTTTCTTTTTCCAGCCGAGGAACGTCCACGTCGGTGTGTCCAGGTAGAGGTTCGTAATCCAGTAGAATCCACCCGGAGTAATCTTGGAATAGTAGTCTTCTTCGCAATACGGCGCCAAGAACGCACCAATCCGGTCCGCCCATTCGACGGGGATATGGTACTTCAGTTCGAAGCGTTCAAGAAGACTAAATCCGCGGGCCTCAGCCATAAACTACCTGATTCCTTCACGAAGATGGTTCACGACACCCTCACGGGCAAGTCCACCGGAGAAATCCAGCAACTCCAAATAGCGGGCATAGATATCGTATTCAAGCTTGGCGGCCTTCAAATCGCTTTCGAGAGCGCTTTCGCGGGCGCGGAGGAGCAGGAGCGGGTCGGAACCAGCCTTGTGCGCAAACTGTTCCATAAAGCCACTGGCGTTCACTTGTTCGGCATAGTCCTTCAAGACCTTCCACTGGTCGATGAGCGTGAGCACTTCTTCGGTGAGGCGGGCGACCTTCTGGTTTACTTCGCGGACTTCGTCCAAGTACTTGCTTTCGGCATCGAGCTTTTCGACCTGTTCACGAAGAGAAGCATCCTTGTTGCTGTCGAAGAACGGCAAGCGGAACGCGAGGTTCACAAAGAACTTGTCCGCAGTCTTGCGGTTATCCGTATCCGGGAAAAGCTTTCTTAGCTTATAAGAAGCATCGTATGAAGCGCATTCACCTTGAACAGTTTGAGTACAAGCCTTAGACATCCACTCTGATTCGTATTCATCATACCGAGCACCACTCTTGATATCCTTGTATTCCAAATCCTTGTACTTTTCCATCAAGGATTCTACCTGGAGCGAGTAACCAATACCGACATGAGAAATGTAGTTGCGGTCCTTGCTTGCATCCTGTTGTGCCTTGGAAATATCGGAATCGCGCTTGCCCTTGGCAAGAGCCACAAGCGGGAAGCTTTCGTCAACAGTCACGCCATTCTTCAAGAATTCGGCAAGTTCTTCCATCGTCGGGAGGAACGAGGAATCCAAATTGACATTGTCATAATCCGGAGCCCAGCTCAACATCTTGAGTTCGGCATCGCGGAGCGCCGTGCTATCCGAAAGCAGGTTTGCCTTAAGCGAGGCGCTTTTTTCGAGTGAAGTCATCAAGTCTTCGGCATTGAACGAAGCAGAACCGGACTTGAGGTGGAGCACCTCGATACGGTCCTGAATAACCTGCAAAAGTTGCTTGTTGATTTCGTTAATCTTCTGGCGAAGTACATAGCGCACGCCGCGTTCGTAACGGTCGTAAAGGAGGATCGAACGTTCAACGGCAAAAGTAGCCTGCTGGTAATTCTTAACGGCCTCATAGTGTGCCTTGTCGGCAGCGCGTTCACCAAAAGCCTGCGGGGTCACGCGAAGTTCAAAGTCATGCTTGGCAAAGCTAAAACCGTCCAGCTGATAGCGGAGTTCCACCTTGTCCCAAAGCTTGAGGTTGCGTTCTTTCGATGTCGCCTCGGCGCGTTTTTCAGCAGCCTCATACCTCGGATCTGCCTTAGCGGATTCGATCAGGCGTTCCCATGTGAGAGGGCTTGCGATTGCCGCCGCAGTCAGTGCAAGCGTTAAAAAGGATACAGTCTTCATTACTTCTTAGCCTTCTGTTGCTGCTTTTCCAAGTTGCGCTTGCTCGTTTCGGTGATGGTCACCATTTCGCCAAGCAAGAACTTATTTTCTTCAGGGATCTTGATGGTCACTTCGCGGCCATAAACCGGGATTTCCGGCATCTTCCACATGCGGGTCGGGAACGGCACGATGCGGCTCGAAAGGCCGACCACTTCGCCAATCACGGCCTTGCCTTTACCGGTAAGGGAAGTCACCTTCACGGCTTCGCCGAGGTTCGTGTTTTCGTAAATCTGTTCGTTGATGTAGCCGCGGATAAGCGTCGGGGACTTGTGGGCAAGCGTTACGATCGGAGCAAAGCTCGAGACCTTTTCGCCATCGCGCACGTTCACGTCACCGACAACCCAGTTTTCCTTGGCAATCTGAGTGAGTTCCTTCTGCTGCTTGCGAAGTTCGGCGAGTTCCTTGCGGATGTTTGCAGCTTCGGTCTTGCCGCTAGACTTCTGGAGTTTGTTGCTACCGCGAAGGAGGGCAATCTGTTCGTTGGCGCTCCTGGTTGCAACAGCAAGTTCGTTCTTGAGGCTCTTGATGCGCATAGCCATGGCATCGTTGCCATCGGCCTTGGACTTGGAGTTCGAGAGGCTCTTGAGCTTGGCAGAAATAGCCTTGTTGCTTTCGTATTCCGCTTCAAGGTTGCGAATTTCAGCCAAAAGTGTGAGGCGACGAGATTCGAGGTTAGCCTTGACTTCGGCCACTTTCTGGTCGATTTCGGCAGAGCTCAAGTTGCTGCGGCCTTCGAGAGCGTCGAGTTCGCGGGTAAGTTCTGTAATGCGGAGAGTCAAGTCCGGGCGGTTGATAACCACGATGGTATCGCCCACATTGACTTCCTGGCCCGGCACCACGTAGACCTTTACAATTTCAGTCGGAGACGGAAGGCTGATAATCGTTTCGCTGGATTCGGCAATGCCACGGAACATGGCTGCCTTGCCCTGGTAAATGAAGCCAAGCATCACGGCAAACACGACGCATGCCACCCAGGCAATAGAAAGCTTATGAGTATAGACATAAGCAACGCCCGCATTGTTCTTGTGGGTATTCCAGAAATTGTCGAGAAGATCTTCGAGCTTATTCATTTTTCAAACCTCCTTACATTTCCGTCGTAGCGTCTTGCATCATGAACTGGACATCCGAAATGCCTTCAACCTTCGAGAGGAGCGTGAGGATTTCGGCAGCGGGCTTCGTTGCGCGGAGGCGAATCTGGTAGGCGACGTCCAAGCGGGCACCGCCATCGACTTCACGCATCGTAATCAAAATAAACGTCTTCAAGTTGCCCTTCATGATATCTTCGACCTGGCCACGAACCTTGGGTTCGTTCGGGAGAGCAAAGCGGAGCATGCCGTCAAAGAAGTGCTTGGTACCAAGACCCGTGCGAGAGAGGAGGAACGCGACACAGCTGAAAGCGATTGTACCGCCGACTGCAGCACCCCAGGCGTAAACACCGCAACCGATACCGGCGCCGAGAGCGGCGAAGATGAACATGATATCGCGCGGATCTTTGAAGCTCGTACGGAAGCGGACCACCGAGAGAGCACCCATCATGCCAAGACCACGACCAACGTTATCGCCGATAGCCTGCATCACCATGGCAGCGACCACTGCACTGAGCACGATGCCCTGCACAAAGTTTCGCGAGTACGAAAGTCCGAGGAACGTCTTTTCGTAAGTCCATGCAATCGTCGAAGACAGGACGAACGCGAGAATCAAGGTGTATGCAAGCGTAATAATCGTTGCGTTTGTTGAGCTGGACTGGACAGCAAGAAGGTCAAGCATAATAACTCCGTTAATTAATTCTTTTTTTAGCCCGTTTTCCCAAAATCTACTTAAAAACAAGGCTTTCACACTCGCTATTATGTAAATAATGGACTAACAAAAAAATTACAATCCGCTTGTGAATTTCGGATTTGGGCGAATTTCACCCAATTTTTTTATTCCAGGCTGTAGAACCCACGCTAAAAATAATAAAACTAGTTTTTTCGTTCTTGAAAAAAATAATTACATGTTGGTTACCACAACAACGCATTGAGTCAGTCGCAACGTATGTTTATTTTCGGTAACAGAAACGCGGTTTGTCGGCGGCAGATACCGGCAATTCGCTCGGCATGCGTTAATAGAAAGTTACAAAAAAGTCTCCGTGGAGCAATGGCGAACAGAATGGAGTGATTGAAGTATTTTGGAAGAAAAAATCATATATTTTTTGTAAGAGTTGGAGACGTTATGCGCAATGTATTCTTTTGTCTACTTATTGGGATTTTATTTTGGGGTTGTAGTGACGAGAATCCCTCTAGTTCTTTTGCAGAAAATTCATCATGTTCCGCTATTGAAGCTTTTTCTTCATCGATTGAAAACGTAGAATCATCGTCATCTGTTGTTGAATCAAGTAGTTCCGAAATCATAATTTCAAGTAGTTCCGGCATATCATACGGAGAACTTGTCGACGAGCGTGATGGACAAGTGTACAAAACCGTGAAAATCGGGGACCAATGGTGGATGGCGGAGAATTTGAATTATGCATATACAGAGCCCATTAAAGTTGGCTACACGACTATAGATTCTGCAAGTTTTTGCAATAACAATGAGCCCGATAGCTGCGCAAAATATGGAAGACTTTATGTTTGGGAGGCCGCAGTAGGTTGCACAAACGAAAACATAAAATCCAGAATGACCGATACAAAATTCAATTCCCGCGGAATTTGCCCTGACAACTGGCACATTCCATCAATTGACGAATGGGAAATTTTAATCGAATACACGAACAATTTGACAATGGATTTAAAGTCAACAAGCGGTTGGGAACACGAAGTAAATGGATCCGATACATGGGGATTTAGCGTGTTACCAGCCGGTCTTTACGATATTACCAACTCTAAAGAAATACACTTAAAATACAACTGGTGGTTCAACGAAGATGAGGTATGGAACCCTGCGGAATCCGCTGGTAAATACACATGTTTTGGAACGCATATGCCATGGACTCAATCATTGAGTTCTCATCATTATTGCAATCATTTTCAAGGTTACTATGCTGTCTGTTTTTCAAGTAAAGAATTCGATGTCATATACCCAGAAGAGATGGAAAAATTTTTTGCTTTTTCCGTTCGTTGCGTGAAGGATTCCACAGAAGCGGAATGATAAAAGTCCTCGCGGAGCGAGGACTTTTGGGGGTGTTAAGGAGTGAAATCTTTAAAGGCCGTTTTTGTTGAATAGCGTGTAGCCGCGAACGAGGCCATCTTGGAAAAGGCGAACAATGTAATTGCCGTTCTTGAGGCCTGCAATGTTGACGTTAAACTCGCTTGCGCCTGCGGGGAGCATTTGCGTGAGTTTCAGGCGCCCATCCATTGAATAAATTTTTACGTTCATCGTGCGGGCAAGAGCGCTCGGAGATGCGATTTGAAGCGTCTGACGGTCTGCACGCACGCGAAGGCCTTGTTTTGCAACCGCCACAGGCTTGATAGCGACTGGTTCCGGCTTTGGCTTGTTGCGCAGCAGGCGCACGCTATAGATGCCGCCCACCATTCCAGAGCTTGCCGAGAACGAGATGCGCACAATCTTTTTGCCCTTTACCATTTTGTCTGGAATCGGGTACGTGACGTTTACGAATTCATCCTTTTTCCAGCGATTCGAAATCGTCTCGGTCGTGAGTTTTTCATCGTCAATCGTGATGTCGAATGTGCGGGTGCAGCCTTCGTTGCCCCAATAGCGCACCATGAGGCTCAAGGAATCTTCGCTATTCGTCTCGAATTCGTAGCTGATGAGGCCGCCATCGCCGCCAGAGCACTTGCCTGCGTCGCGGTAGAATTCTCCGTTTGCCGTGCCCTTGGTGGAATTTTTCTCTTCCATCTTGTGATCGACTTCCGGCTGTTGCTCACCCGGTGCGACTTTATCAACCGTCTTTTCATCAAGCGCCAAGGCTTCTTTTTGCTCTTTTTCAAGGCGGTCGAGAATGCTCGGGTCCGTGAGCACCATCCAATACATCATGTAACGCGCATCGTGAACTTCGTAGAACGGCTGCAAAAGCAGGCTCGCGTCCTTTTGCTTTGCGAAGAGGTAAGGTGCCTTGAAGTGCAGCGGTTCGCCCTTCACCGGTTCCACCTTCGAGGGGATATCCTCTTTTTTGCTCGCGAGCATCGGCGCCTGATCGAGCGCTTCGAGCGCTCCGGACGCGATATGGCTCCAGCGGCCATCATCGGCAACAAGACCGTTCAAGTTCGCAGTACCCGTCTTTGCAGAGAGCACAATCGGACCGTGCAAAAGCGCCACGTAATCCGTCACGCCCGGCAAATCTTCGACATGCGTGTACATCGGGTAAAGCACTTCGACGACATCGCCCGACTTCCAAGATTTACCCGCAGAAACATAGCTCGACGGAGTCGACTTTTTCACGACTGTATCGCCATTGACAATGACTTTAAACGCATCTTCCTTGACCCAGTACGGATGACGGATTTGCATATCGAATTCGCCAGAGCCCGTAATCGTGAACTTGGAAGATTCACCCTTCGGGAAGGCTGTCTCTTGCTTGATTTTTACGCTCTTGTCTTTCCAGTTCAAGACGGAAGCCGCAAAGAGGTTCACGTAGAGAGCGTCCTTGTCTTTCGTATAAATAAACTGGTTGTACTTTGCCGGGTTTTCCATGCCCGAACCCACGCAGCACCACATGCCCGCATTGACCTTGGAATACACGCGGTAATGGCGCGGACGTGCCGGAGTAAAGTAAACGTAGCCGCCATGCGTCGGGTGAATGGTCGAAAGGATGTGATTGAAGAGGGCGCGTTCATAGAAGTCGGTGTAATGCGCATCGTGCTTGATGTTGAACAATCGTTCCGTCAACTTGAGCATGTTGTACGTATTACAGGATTCTGGTCCTTCACGTTCTTCGATGAATTTTTTGTGATTGTTGAGCGCCGGGAAATGTTCCGAAATGCTGTTACCGCCAATCGCGATACTGCGCTTGTTCACGACAGTCTGCCAGAAGAAATCGGAGCCCTTCTTGAAATTCTGATCGCCGGAAAGTTCAGCAATGCGGGCAAAACCCACAACTTTGGGTACCTGCGTATTGGCATGCACGTTCGTCAAGTTATCGTTGCCTTGCGACATCGGGTCCAAAAGCCACTTGTGCGACCACTTTTTCGCCGCATTCAGGTACTTCTCGTTTTTCGTGAGATAGTAAGCGTCCGCATAGACTTCGGGCATGCCACCGTGTTCCGTACCGAGCATCTGCTGCATCTTGGAATCGTTGAGACCGTCCGTAATCGTAATGCCCCAGTCGCAAAGCGCCAAGAACATCGTCTTTGCCTGTTCGTAGCCCGCATAAACGTAAGCATCACGGAGGCCCGCATAGAGCTTGTGGATATTGTACCACGGCACCCAATAGCCGTTCTGGGCGCCCGCATTGCCGCTCTTCATGCTGAGCCACATCTTTTTGCCGTTGGGAACGCCACTGATATAGCCCTTGAAATTGTTGTCCTTGGAATTCTGGTCCTGAATCGTCTTAAGTTCTTTCAAGATGTATTCGAGGCGATTCTTGACCTGGACGTCATCGTTATCGGCATAATGCATTGCCAAGGCGCTCAGATAATGGCCCAAAACGTGGCCATCGAGCCCCGCCCAGTTCGGAAACTTGCTCGCCTTCGGCTTCATGCCCGCTTCTTCGTAAAAAGGCGCGAGCAAGCGGTCCACATCGTAACTGAGGAGCGTTTCGACGTTCAAGTCCTGGCGTTCTTTGAGCACGCCGTCCAAAAGCTGTACATCCGACAACGCAAACATGTCGGGGTAAAGCACATCCTGTGAAAATCCGAGACCGCACGCAAGCCCCGTCAAAGCGAGAGCCGTGCGAAATTGTTTACCAAACCATCCTAACTTCATAAGAGCCACCTTTTTCTAAAGTGAGTCACGGGAACGCGCGGTTCCTTCCCTACCCTAGAAAATAGATTGGCGAGCGGGCATTAGGAATGGGGCTTAGGCAATTAGTTTTGCTGATTTGACAAAGGGCTAAATTCCAAAAGAATCGATATGGACGCTGTTGTCACCGCAGTTGGTTGTGGATTCGGCGGAAAAATCTTCCAAAAGAGTGTCGAAAACGGCAGACTCATCTACGTAAGCGCAATAAGCCTCGAGAGTTCCATTGTCATCGCAGGCGCCACTGAGTTCATCATTTGCGTTTTGCAGCAAGCAAAGACTCTTAAATTGCTCAAAAATTTCATCACAACCACTACCGAAATTTTCCAGTTTTACACTTCTTTCCATGCGGTTATTTCGACCAAGCTTAAACTGAGACGAGTACTTTTTTGCACCATTTTCACAAGAAGCCGAGGCACCTTTTTCTTCGGTGTACACATCTATTTGACCTTTATTTATTACAACCGCACCACCATCCGCTTGGACAATTGTATACGTTGCCGAAGCACTGTTTTTAAAACTCACACAGTAAGTTTCTTCTTTTTCAACGGCCCCAGCTTTCTGAGCCTCATATACAATGAAAATTTCACGGGCAGACGAACTACTACCAGAGTCGCCATCCGAGCCCGGCTCACCCTCAGCGGAGCTGCTCGAAGATCTGTCGTTTTCTGCAATTTGCGGGCCTGCATTCGGGTCCACCGTTCCGGTAGCATAGTTATCTCCAGAGCAAGCAACAAAAGCGAGCAATGAAAGGGTAATCAAGTATAAATTCTTAAGCATGGTTCTTCCCCGTTATTTTATCGGTGAGTGGGAAAAATTGAAAGTTGACTCGGCAGACTTGATCAAAATTACTGCTTTCATTGGCGATGGCAACGACCTTTTTGCAGCAAGCCTTGATTTCTTCAACGATTTTATTGTAGGCATCCTGATTGACGCTGAGAGTGGCACCGTTAAAGAAGCGTTCGCTTGTGGAATAGCGGTCTACGGCACGAGCCGCCATAATCGCCATTTCTTTGTGCATGGCACGGATGGCTATAGGGAGCGATTCCTTGGAACCGATAACGGTCTGTTCCGTTTGCACATAGCTTTTTTCGCCATCCTTTTTCAGGAACCCCGCCTTGACGAGAAACTCCAGAACGTCACGGATTTCTTCGGCAGAGACATATTCCTTGCACACTTCGGCAAGGTCACGAGGCGTTGCGCCAGGCATCATCGGAGCTAGCTCACGAATGACCGGGTATTTCCAGGATTCATAATACTGGAACGCATCCTTATCGACAACGCGGACCTGGTGTTCCAAGGAAATTCGTTGCATTTCAAGATACGCAGCCCGCTGTGCTTCGTTATTTTCGGCATTGCCAAAAGCGACAAGCTGGTAGAAGTATTCTTCTTCGTAATCGACGAGTCCCATCGATTTGGCCACCTGACTTGCCTTGATTTTGCTGAGCTTGCTCTGCCCCATGGAAACGAGTTTTAAAAAATTCGGGGACGAAAAGCCTGCCTTGCGGCAAAATTCGCGCCACGAGAAGGCTCCAAGACGTTTGCGTTCGTCGTAATAATCCTGCAAATAGAGATGGTAATCGCGGTACTCAAAAATCGACTTCATAATACATAAAATAAATTTTTACAATACAGAAGTCAATATCCGTATTATACGGGAAAAGTTATTTAGCGATCATTAAAGCAATATTTTTTAGTTTTTATAAGTTGCGAGGGCTATATTATACAAAACGTATAATAGCGAAAAAGGACGGTTTAGCACCATCCCTTTTAAAGAAGACGAGAACAATCCTACTTACTGCTGTAAGTCGCCCTAGAATCTCGTAATTCAAGAATTTTGCTTTCGGGCAAGTGCGAGTACTTGACGATTTTTTCAATCGGTTCATTGTCGGCGAGCATATCAAGAGCAACCGCCGTTCGTTCATCATCGCGACCTTCAACGCGACCTTCGGCAAGGCCCTCTGCGCGACCTTCGGCAAGGCCCTCGGCTCTAGCGTTTTTCTTTTCGACATAAAGTTCATAATTGTGATCGCTCATTTTCATAGCCTCGCTTACAATACACGAATCAATATACACTATTCAAAAAAAGTGGTAAAGGGGGCCTCTTGCCGGCGAAAAAAGACTGTAAAGAGTTCCCGGGAAAAAAAATAAAGGGGCGGTTTATGCCGTCCCTTATTATACCGAAGCAAAATTTAAACACCTATTCTTCGTCAGGATTGAAATGATTTTCGAAGCTTTTGAAAAGCGGACCCCAGTAATAATTATAAATATCATCAACCTTCACATAGGTTGCTTCGTTTTCGTTATTCCATGCCTTGTACTTGGTCACTTTTATGGTGCATGTTTTTTCATCGCCCTTCACATCAATATAATAGCGGTGCGTTATTTTGCCCATGCCTCCACTATAGTTAGTCACATTCCCTGTACGGTAGCCTGTATATGTGGCATAAACTAAAGCGTCATGACGTTCTGTCACAATTCGCCCGTTTTCGGCATCTTCTTTAGTCAGCGCAACCTTTTTCTCGGCAAACGCTCCTTTCACCGCATTGAAGCAAGTTCCAACAGGCTGGTTATAGCTTTTAGTGAGGTACTGGTCATAGAGATTGGGATCATCCAATTGCATGGTTTTAGCACATCCAGTGAGAAGCGCAAATACAACCGTCAAAACAGGAAAAAGGTTTTTCATAGGGGGCTCCCTCTTTATATTTGAATATCCTACAAAATAATATAAATAAATCCCCGCCGATGAGGCGGAGATTTTTATTCAAAACGATGTCAGGAAATATCCGCGGGGTGGTTTTGTTAGCGAATCTTGACTTGCAAAACACTATTCTTGCATTTGGCGATGTAGTTGCCTTGGCGGAGGCCATGCAGTTGCATTTCGACCTGCCCAGCGGACACGTTATTCGTGGAGCGGACAAGATTTCCGTTCATATCGAACAACATAATATCGCCGGATGCATAAAGCGTATTGCCGGCACGATGGAGATTCACTTGGGCACCCGCGAGAACAGTCGGCAAAGCGATGGTCACCGAGCTGCTGGACTGTGTAATTTCACTTGAACTTGAAACGGCTACGCTAGAACTGGAGGCGGGCGCGTCGTTACCGCCATTGATAAAGTCTTCAACGTGCGTGACACCATTGTTCACGTAATTGCCGAGGCTATATACACTACGCATAGCGTTGATAACGTCCGTTTCGAGGACCTTCCCCACCGGTGAAGATTGACGGCGGATGTAAGCCATATTGTCATAACCAGTATTGCTTTCGTTACCCATATCCCAAAGAATCGGGGTGAGCCCGTACTGCTTCGCCGCCGAGACGACATCCTTGTGCCACTGCACGCGGCCCTGCTTGTGGAGATTCAGGTCGGAACCGCTCAATTCCGGAGAGCGGACGTTTGCACCGAATTCGCCGACAATGACCGGGTAACCTTTGTCCACGTAATTCGTCTTCATCTTGGCGAACTGTTCCTGCGGATGCACGATGCTCCCAAGTTTGGAATCGACAGAGCCTGCCCAGGCGTTATAACCCGCATTGCGCTTGGGTTCGCTAGCCTTGGTGTAATTGCCATAGTAGTACTGCGGCTGAATCGGTTCACTAGCGCCCCAGTCCTGTTGGCTCGTCATAAGCGTGTACTGGTACGGATCGTAGTAGTGCACTTCGAACATCAAGCGGCCTTCGACCTTGTCTTTCGGGAAGGTGCTTACTGGAGCGTTTGCAACGGACTTGTCGATATCAGTGTTGAGGCCCTGGATAATCAAGGTACGGGTTTCGTTGTTGCCGCCCGTAGCGCGGACAGCATCAATAAACGTCTGGTAGTAGTGCATGAGCGTCTGCACATGCTGCGATGTCCACGTGTTCACATTCGGGCCGGGTTCATTTGCACCCGCAAAGAGCAACCGTTCGTTGTAATCCTTAAACTTGTTCGCAATCTGCGTCCAGTAAGTCTTCATCTTGTTATCGATGTTGCTATTGACGCTCGTGCCGATGTTGCTCTGGAACCAGCCACCTTCACCTTCGTGGTGGATGTTCAAAATCGTGTAGAGGCCTGCGCGCATGGCGTAATCAACGACCGTCTTCACGGAATCGAGCCAAGTTTCGGTGACCTTGCCGCCACTCGTGTGGCTATCCCAAGCGCAGGGAATGCGCACCGTGTTAAAACCTGCCGCCTTCACGGAATCAAGCAAAGCCTGAGTCGGGTAAGGGTTGCCCCACAAAGTCGGGTTGTTCGGCACTTCCATCGAGTTGCCGATATTGAAGCCCATGCCCATCTTGGCCTGAACATCCTTTGCGGTCGGAAGAGTCGCTGCAGAAACTGCACCTGCAAGCATCGCTACGCCACAGGCAATTCCAAAAAATTTTGATTGAACCATAACATCTCCTTAAATACCCCCACTATGAATATAATCAAAAGATTCGCAAAAAGGCGATGTCACAAAAAAGGAAGAATTGACAAAAAGGAACGAAAGCAAAAAAGGATGGCTGAAGCCATCCTCTTTTAAAATGCGTAAGGCGATTCCGGCACGGAGGCCGGAATGACAGTCCAAGCAAGAATTACTTCTTCAAGAACTCATTGATGCCTGCAGCAGCACGACGACCTTCGCCCATGGCGAGGATCACGGTTGCAGCGCCGAGCACGATGTCACCACCGGCGTAGACCTTTTCCATAAAGGTCTTGTTGGCGGTTGCATCTTCGAGAAGGATGTGACCCTTCTTGTCCACAGAGAGTTCCGGAGTGGTGTTGCTGATAAGCGGGTTGGAACCGTTACCGATAGCAACGAGCACGGTGTCGCATTCGATTTCGAAGCTTGCGCCTTCGACCTTGACCGGACGCGGACGGCCCTTTTCGTCGGGTTCGCCGAGTTCGTACTTGTCGACGAGCATGCCACGGACGTGACCGGCTTCGTCACCAAGAATCTTGGCCGGGTTCTGCAAGACGCAGAATTCGACACCTTCTTCCTGAGCGTGGAGAACTTCTTCCTTACGGGCCGGAAGTTCGTTCATGCTACGACGGTAAATGATGCGGACCTTTTCTGCACCGAGGCGGAGAGCCATACGGGCAGCGTCCATAGCGACGTTACCACCACCGAGGACGACAACGTTCTTGCCCGGCCACATCGGCGTATCGGCATTTTCCTTGTCGTAGGCGCGCATGAGGTTTGCGCGGGTGAGGTATTCGTTAGCAGCGAACACACCGACGAGGTTTTCACCTTCGATGTTCATGAACAACGGAAGACCGGCACCGGTACCGACGAACACAGCGTCAAAGCCATCCTTTTCGATGAGGTCCTTGAGCTTGCGGGTACGGCCAATCACAAAGTTCGTTTCGAACTTCACGCCCATAGCGGCGAGAGATTCAATTTCCTTGTCCACAATCTTCTTCGGAAGACGGAATTCAGGAATACCATAGCGGACCACGCCACCGAGCTTGTGGAAAGCTTCGAAGATGGTCACGTCGTGGCCTTCGCGGCGGACGTCAGCAGCGACGACCAAGCCGGCAGGACCGGAACCGATCACAGCCACCTTCTTGCCCGTTGCAGGCTTAACAGCCGGAACCGTAGCACCACCGTTGTTGCGTTCATAGTCAGCAGCAAAGCGTTCCAAGCGACCGATTGCGACAGCCTGGTTCACGTCCTTGTGCATCTTGCCCATGGTGCAGTTCATCTGGCACTGACGTTCCTGCGGGCAAACACGACCGCAGATAGCCGGGAGCAAGCTCGTTTCCTTAATCTTTGCAATAGCAGCCTTGAAGTCGCCTTCGGCAATCTTTGCGATGAAGGCCGGAATGTCGATGTGCACCGGGCAGCTTTCGACACAGAACGGCTTCTTACAGGCGAGGCAGCGGTTAGCTTCGACGATAGCCTGAGCTTCGGTATAACCCTGAGCCACTTCTTCCATCACGCGTGCGCGATAGGACGGTTCGAGCTGCGGCATCGGCTGAGCCGGGATAGCAGTCTTGTCCTTCGGCTTGAGCGGCTGCGGAAGAGCCTTAATCTTTTCAAGTTCCACCTTGGCGGCGGCGTCCAACTGTTCGCGAGTCATATGTTCAGACATTATTTGCTCTCCTTAGCCTTGGCATCAGCCATCTTGTCGATGTTGCACTTGTGACCGTCATTGGCACCGAAGCGGTGCAATGCTTCCTGTTCCTGGGGCTTGAAAGCGCCCATACGCTGGAGCATGTTGTTCCAGTCGACTTCGTGGCCGTCGAATTCCGGACCATCGACGCAGACGAACTTCGTCTTGCCACCGATAGTGACGCGGCAACCACCGCACATGCCAGTACCATCGACCATGATGCTGTTGAGGCTAACGACAGTCTTCACACCATACGGCTTGGTGGTGAGAGCGCAGAACTTCATCATGATCGGAGGACCGATAGCGATGACCATGTCCGGCTTGCCCTTGGTGTCTTCGCAAAGTTCCTTAAGCGGTTCGGTCACGAGACCCTTGCGGCCATAAGAACCGTCGTCGGTCATGAAAATGATGTTGTCAGCGAGAGCGGTCATTTCTTCCTTCATGAGGAAGAGGCTTTCGTTACGGGCACCCATGATGATGGTGACCTTGTTACCTGCAGCCTTGAGAGCCTGGACAATCGGGTGCATCGGGGCAATACCGACACCACCGCAAACGCAGACCACGTGACCAAAGTTGTCGATATGGGTCGGAGAACCGAGCGGGCCAACCAAGACCGGGATATCGTCACCGACTTCGAACTTGGAGAGTTCAGTCGTCGTCTTGCCAACCGTCTGGAAAATGAGGGTGATAGAACCTTCTTCAGTATCGGCATCGGCGATGGTGAGCGGAACGCGTTCACCATTGTCCTTGTTCGTCTGGAGGATGATAAATTGTCCTGCCTTACGTTCTTGCGCGATCAGCGGGGCGTGGACGCGGAATTGGAATACCGCGGGAGATAACTGCTTTTTAAAGAGAATTTTTGCCATAATGCGAGGCAATATAGAAATTTTTTTTGACCACTGATAGTAAAAAAATATGTAAAGGGAGGCTGTAGAGCTGAAAAAAGCCAACTAAAGTTGTAGGAAAAAATTTACAATAATTGTAATTATATGTATATTATGGTTCAAAGGAGTCAAAGAATCATGAGAGTATCTACGAAAGGTCGATACGCCATTCGCGTTATTATTGATATGGCAGAAAACGGCGAAGCCGAATTCCACCCACTGCACAACCTGGCAGAACGTCAGGGACTTTCCGAAAAATATCTCGAAGCGATTCTTGGAGTCCTCGTAAAGAACAACGTGCTCGAAGGCGCACGCGGCAAAGGCGGCGGCTACAAGCTTGCAAAGCCAGCGGCTGAACTCACGGTCTGGGAAATCCTGAGTGTCATTGAGACTTCCATTAGCCCGGTGGAATGCGTTGCTGACGGGAAAAACGGTTGCGACCGTGCAGACGTCTGCCCGACACTCCCAATGTGGAAGGACTTGGCCAAAATCATCAAGGACTACTTCACGGGCATTACGATCGAGCAATTGGCCCGCAAAGCCCCCAAAATTGCGCGCCCGCTCTGCAATGAAAAATAAAAAAGTGAAATCTAGTCACTTTCCGGACTGAACATCAGCGCTGCGCTCTGCGCTTTTTAATTTCGTCCAGAGAAATACCGGAAATAATAGCGATTTTTTCAATAGGAATATCATTAGCAAGCATCGCATCGACCATTTCAAATCGAGTCTCAATCTTGGCACCAGCCAAACGACATTCTATTTCTTCTTTTGCAATCATTTCTCGCTCCAGTTCGTTCAGAGTGGTTTTGTCCAAGTTTTCAATTTTGATGCGGTTCAAGGCGTCGTTGACGATTCCATTCCCAAAGTCAGGAAGCGGTTCGCCCTCATGCGCGTGTTTGAGCACATAGAGCCAAGCGTCAACAGGATCTTTTACCTCGTCTGCGGTTTTATTAAACTTCGGCAGACTTACAATAATATACTTATTTTTGGGGAATAACGTCTCGACGACTCCTCCATTCAACACTTCCTTGCTATAAATAGCCCATTCATCAATGTATTTTTCCATGCAGTACGGCAATTCAAAATCACAAATCCAAATGGATATTGTTTCGGGAATTTCATAACGCCGGTATTCCTTTTCTTCTTTTGTGAGCGTTTTAAATTCTTCTGATTTATCCATTTCATGCTTGCCTTTTATAATCAAGAACGCTTTGTACAATATGGTTCGGTCGATAAAGAAACTGTGGTCTGCCTTCTGCATTTCAATATTAAGGAAACGCTTAGAACCCGTAGTCGCGAAAGCATCCAAAATGACTTTCCGCTCTTCGGGAATCATAAATCTTAACGTATGTTCAAACGAGTAATTCAGATTCTTGATTTGGTCGTCGCCTTTCAGGTGCAAGATTCCATCAACGAAGTCCTTGATGGCATCCTTGCTAGCGAACAGGCTCTTGAATCCGGTATCGGTTCTCGGGTCGATGTAGGTTTTGCCTTTTAGCTTTTCAGGAATAGATTGATTCATAATTACACCTCCATTAAGTTTGGAGGTTCTAATCTACAATAGAGAATTTTCAAAAAGCGAAACTTTGCAAATTTTGCAAACAACCGTTAGCAAAATCGTTTATTTTGTCAACTATGGATTTCAACACTTCACTAGCAAAAAAGTACAAAGCCTCCCCAAAATTGGCCCAAAATACAAGAATCTATTCAATTTTTCTGATTTTTCCAAAGCAAAATCGTTTGCGAAGCCGCATAAAATAAGGTATATTCAGAAGCAGGTCTTATAGGGGCTCTTTTTGAGCGGAGTTAAAACCTATCTTTGCGCTCGGAGCCTTAGCTCAATCGGTTAGAGCGTCGGACTCATAAAAATTGTGGCACCAGCTTGAAAGAGCTGGATGCGAATGGGAAGAAATCGGTGAAACCTAACCAGCGGAAACGCTGCACGGCAACGCCGAGCCGAGCCAGGGGTACACTCCTGGAAGGTGTAGAGACTAGCGGAGCAGTAGAGCCTGCTTAATGACCGCACAAGCCTCCCACGTCTAAACCCGCAAGGGCATGGCGAAGACATAGTCCACGGAGGTGCGAAAGCATCACAAACGTAAACCCGTTGGTTCCCGGTTCAAGTCCGGGAGGCTCCACGAAAGAGGATGAGTTGGAAAACTCACCCTCTTTTTGTTTATCTTTAGGGTTGACCGAATCGGTTATTGGTGTTATATTATAAATAACCGATTCGGTTATTTCGTTGAAAGGCAGGGATCAAAGTGGAAAAATTTTTGGCGCTGACGGAAGAAAAGAAAATGACGATCCTGAACGCAGCACTTCAGTGCTTCGGAAAATTTGGTTATGAAAAAGCATCCGTCAATGATATTGCAGTGGCTGCTCATATCTCCAAGGCATCCATGTTTCAGTATTTCGGAAGCAAAAAACAGCTCTATATTTATCTGCTGGAATACTGTAAAAAGGTCATTGAAGAAATATTTGAAAAAGCACATCTGGATTCCAAAACGGATTTGTTCGACAGGATCCTGGCATCCAGCCGCATGGAAATGGAGAGCTTCCAAAATCAGCCCTTCACCCTGCAGTTTATTACCAGCGTCTGGGAAGAAACTTCTCCCGAAGTAGCCGATGCGCTGGTGATTCTGACAGAGGAAGCCTGCAGCTTCAGAAACGATATGGTTCTTCGGGAGGAGGACGCTTTGAAATTCAAAAACCCGGAGGATGCCCGGCCGGTATTTCAGATGCTGCTTCTGATGGGCGAGGGATATGCGGCCCGGTACCGTGGGGCAAATGCTTTTGACTTTGAGACCGTCATGGATGATTTTGAGAAGAACATCGCAATTCTGCGGAAAAATTTTTATAAGGAGGAGTATCTGAAATGAGCGAGCCAATCATTGTTTTGGAAAAGCTGACCAAGCACTATGGGAAACATCGGGGAATTGACGGACTTAGCTTCTCTGTTGACCAGGGCGAGTTTTTCGGCTTCATTGGCCCAAACGGTGCGGGAAAATCCACCACCATCCGCACCCTGATGGGCCTGATCCATCCCAGCGGCGGCAGCGCATCTATTTTCGGCCTGGACTGCCAGACCAAGGCCAGTGTCATTGCCAGAGATGTGGGCTATCTTCCCAGCGAAAACAGCTATTATGAAAACATGAAGGTGCGGGAACTGCTGCAATACAGCGCAGACCTGTACGGCATGAATTGCGAAACGAAAATGTATGAGCTCTCCGAGCGCCTCAATCTGGATCTGACCCGGAAAATCGCAGACCTGTCTCTGGGCAACAAGAAGAAGGTGGGGATCGTGTCTGCCGTCATGACCTCGCCCAAGCTGCTGATCATGGACGAACCCACCAGCGGCTTAGACCCGTTGATCCAGCAGGCTTTCTACGATATTCTGAAGGAGGAGAACAGCCGGGGAACCACCATTTTCTTCTCCTCCCATGTCCTCAGTGAGGTGCAGAAGCTGTGTGACCGGGTGGCGATCTTAAAAGAGGGCAAGCTCGTGGGCATTCAGTCCATCCGAGAGCTGCGGGAAAGCGGCTATAAAAAGGTCAGCCTTACCGCTGAAACGGCCATCCCCCGTGAGTTCTGGGGCCTGCCCGGCATTGCCAACTACACCGAGAGTCCTGACAAGACCTCTGTTTCCTTTGTGTATAACGGCAATATCACGGCGATCATTGACAAGCTTCACCTGCTGCATTTGGACGATGTGCTTTTGGAAGAACCCTCTTTGGAGGAGATCTTCCTGCACTACTATGCGTAAGGAGGTGTCAGGCATGGTCATTTTGAAATATGAACTGAGAAGGCATCGAACCTATATCCTGGGCTGGGCCATCGCCTTGGCTGCGTGCATCTTTTTCATGACACCGACTTATTACAGCTTTCTGGATGCGGCCTCCGTGGAACTCTTTGAAACCATGGGCACCACGGACTTTTACAGGAGCGTCGGCGTATCGATGGAATACCTGACCTCTCCGCTGGGTATTTACGGGTTCCTGACCAGCTTTTTCATGATTGCCTCCGGCGTTTTCGGGATGCACTTCGGCATTTCCATTCACACCAGAGAATGTACGGAAGGAACCTCGGAATACCTGTTTACAAAGCCCTTTCCCCGGAAAGCAATTTATTGGGCAAAGGCATGGACGGTGTTTGTCGGCGTGGCGATCGTGGGTGCGGCGTATCTGCTGGCTTCCCTTTTCGCCATGGCAACATTCCGTTCCGGAACTCCTTGGGGAGAGTTTTTCCTGATTGCCCTGTCCCTGACCCTTGTGACGCTGTTCTTCGCTGCAATGGGGCTGATGGTGGGAGTTTTGTTTTCCCGCAACCGCAGTCCGCTGCTGACTGCCGGTTTGGTTGTGTTCGTTGAGTATTGCATTACCAGCTTCTCCAACATCGTCAGTAACCGGGCTATCAGTTTTCTGTCTCCCTACTCGTTCTTCGGAGCCGCCGAGATCTCCAAAGCCGGCTTCTATGACCTCCGGTATCTTGGGTGGTGCGTGCTGCTGTTTGCCTTGTTTTTGGTGCTTTCTTACGGTGTCTTTCTGAAAAAAGACATTCAGTTCCGCAGCTAAGGAGGTGTGAACATGAAAACATTGATTAAAAATGAATTCCGCCAAACCAGAAGACTTTTGCTGATCTGGCTGGGAATCATGCTGCTTCTGTGCGGTTTCTGCTATTTTGAGCTTCTGTCCCTACGGGACAGTCTGGATGAAATGGCAGCGATGGTCAGCCAATTTCCGAGACTGATCATGATCATGTTCGGAGTCAAAGGCGACTTGACGACATCCACCGGCTGGTATGTGTGCATCTATTTCTGGGAGGGACTGCTGGCGTTTCCTTATGCCATGTCTTTGGGACTGTCCTGTGTGGCAAGGGAAAAGAAATTCGGAACATCGGAATACCTGTTCACAAAGCCTGTGAAGCGGAAAACCATTGTTCTGGCGAAGGTGATCGTTTCGGCAGTGAACCTGCTGGTGTTCGCCCTGTTCAGCGGCGTGTGTAATTATTTCACGATCGTTCTTCCTTTGGGCGGTCTGGATCAGCCGGGAGCGGTGCTTTCCACAACGATGGGAATGTTCTTTACCCAGACTCTCTTTTTTGCCCTGGGTCTGCTGTTTTCCAGTGTGCTTCGATCCTATAAGGCTGCGGTGCGGACAGGAACAATTTCCATGCTGGCTGCCTATGGGTTGGCCTTTACTGCCGAGTACACAGGAAATCATTTCCTGGACTACCTGACCCCATTGCGTTATTTTGATGTGTACGAGGTAGCACTGCACGGTTTCCACCTTCCCTATCTCGTCTTAACGATCGTTGTGGCAGGTATTTGTGTCGCAGCTGCCCTGGATCAGTGGAAACGGCGGGAATTGTGATGTTACATGAATCGTGTATCTTGAAAACAGCAGCTAACGATATATGGAGGAAATATTTATGTTACGGCCAAAAGAAATAGTATGTAAATGGGTAGATGCCTTTAACAACCATGATGTAGAGGCAATTATGAGCTTGTACCATGATAACGCAACCAATCATCAGGTGACCAATGATCCCGTGATTGGGATAGATGCAATCCGTGAAATGTTTACAGCAGAATTTGCCACTGCCGATATGACTGCCATTGTAGAGAATATCTTTGAAGATGGACAGTGGGCGATTTTAGAATGGAAGGACCCTCTGGGACTGCGGGGATGCGGCTTCTTCCATGTTGTGAATGGTAAAATTCTGTTTCAGAGAGGATATTGGGATAAGCTGTCTTTTCTGAAGCAGCATAATTTGCCTATTGAATCGTTGTGAAAAGGTGAACAGAGCACGAAGTTGAAGGAAGGGCGAAAATGGAGCGAGGAAGAATTATTGTAATTACAGGCCCTCCGGGAACTGGAAAATCGACAGTATGGATGCCATGGAAGGAATATTCTTCTTCGTCGATGCGGGCGGCTTCCTGAAGCCAAACATACAGGTCGTTGCTCTCTGGGTTACAAGGAAGCTCTGAACCACGCCTCTGACGATACAATGCGTACAAGAGAAAAGAGGGAAAGACCGCTGACAGCATTAAAAAAGATGCAATTTTTTCACAGCATACTTTCCGAACCATGTGTGGTGTATGGCACCGCATTTCTCAGCAACACAATATACCAAGTTCGAGGCGGAGAGTCTATTGAAATAAAAAAATCCGAGGAAGAGAATATCTCTCTGCCTCGGATTTTTCGTTTCATCCCTCAATCGGCTGGTGTAGTACCTTCAATTTCAAGATGTCCCTGTGCGGACACGCCCTTCGGTTGTCGCTTTTGATTACAGCAAAAAAATGATAGAATTGGCTAAAAGACGGCAATCACAATATGCAAAACAAATTGAATTTTGTGTGGCGGATGCGACCGATAGAAAAAGTATATTAGAATTAAAAAGAAATCGAGCCTTTACGAAAGCAGTTTCTAATATGGCAATTATGGATATTACGGATATTGAACCACTTCTTATGGCTGTTTATGAACTGTTGCAGGAAAGCGGAATTTTTGTCTTTGCAACGCAACACCCTTGTTTTGTCACGTTGACTGAAAAATATATGACACCGCACAGTTACTATGATATAGCGATTGAAGGGCAACCGAAAGAGCAGATTTATTATCATCGTTCCATACAAGGTATATATGGATAAAGACTTGGAAAAGCTCATGGAAAAATATAACGTTCCATGCAAAGTCAAGAAAGTCAAAAAGCAAACTTTAGACTTGAATCCTCAAGATAAAGTCATTGACTGCGATTATGTTGACCCGGCTGGTTTTCCCCATTGGGACAAAGATTAAATCTTGAATGTCATAAAGGCCCTTTATGCTAAAGAAATTTCTTTCAGTGTATCTCCTTTTATCTGCTTGTCTTTATGCAACGGATTATGAGTGCATAGAGCTTTATGGAGATTATAGAGTTGTAATTGAAGGGACTAAAAATACAGCGAATCAAGTCAGTACAAAACGTTATTCAAGCTATAAATCCTGCAATCGTGATTTGGAAAATTACCTAAATGGTAAAAAGACTCCTATCGCATACGAGTGCATAGAACTTTATGGGGATTACAGAGTCGTGCTCGAAGGAACTAAAAATCCAGCAAATCAAGTTAGCTCAAAACGCTACTCAAGCTATAAATCCTGCAATCGCGATTTGGATAATTACCTAAATGGTAAAAAGACTCCCGTTGAATATGAGTGCATAGAACTTTACGGGGATTTTAGAGTTGTGCTTGCGGGAACTAAAAATCCGGCAAATCAAGTTAGTTCAAAACGTTATTCAAACTATAAATCCTGCAATCGCGATTTGGATAATTACTTAAATGGCAAAAAGACTCCCGTTGAATACGAGTGCATAGAACTTTATGGAGATTTTAGAGTCGTGCTTGCGGGAACTAAAAATCCGGCAAATCAAGTTAGCTCGAAACGCTACTCAAACTATAAATCCTGCAATCGCGATTTGGATAATTACTTAAATGGCAAAAAGACTCCTGTTGCATACGAGTGCATAGAACTTTATGGGGATTACAGAGTCGTGCTCGAAGGAACTAAAAATCCAGCAAATCAAGTTAGCTCATTGCGTTATACCAGCTATGGGTCTTGCAATAAAGCCTTGAATGAATACTTGTCTAAGCAAAGACAATAATCTGCAACTAGAGCTTCTCCAGCTTGCCGTTTTTTATGTAAAAAACCTCTGTTCCGATGGATTTCCACTTTTGGGCGAAGCCTAGATACTTGGACTTCGCCTTTTCTGTTAGGTCGTAAGGGAACGTCAGCGACTCCACGCAATCGACCGTCACATCGCCGTGAAATTGCAGTTCAAGATAGCTGCTGATGTTGTCGCTGCGGAATTTCGTCATGTCGTTCGTCTGCGTTCCCTTCACTGGCAGCTTGCTTTCATACATGTCGTCGTAGGAAACCGCTTTCGGGTCGGTGACGAGACTGGGCTGGTATCTTTCGCTTAGGCTGTCGCCAGCCGTCCATGTGCAGGTCACTTTGTCCTTCTTGAAACGTACCGCGACATTTCCGTATTGGGTGGCGCGGTTGTGCGTCGTCGCCTCACGTAGCTTGTCATGGTCGAGAAGGTTGCCGTACTTTTCGTACTGCGAGATATTGAGCTGGTTCGCCTTTTCCGTTGAACCCAGGTCAAAGAGCTTGTGTGCTGCGGATAGTCTCAAATGGCTCTGCTTGATTGAACCGTCCGCGTTTAGCGACGGGCCGCTATACCCGCCGGAGCTTCCTGTCTCGAAGGTGTTTTTGAAATGGCTGTTGAAAACCTTTTCAAGCAGGTCGTCTTCTATGTGCATCCCCAAGTCGTGCTTCTGGAACAGCTCGCGCATCGTCGCCTCGATTTCTGCGTCGTGTTTCTTTGTCGCCGAGCCGTAGTAATGTCCCTTCTTATATTTCTCGATGGCTGTATCAAGGTGTCCGAGCGTGGGAGGCAACTTGTCGCCCTTGAGGGCGCGAAGGTCGTCGATGCTGATGTTTGTCGAGAACGGGACGCTTGAGCCGGACTTGATGCCAGCCTTGATTTTCTTGAGGCGTTCGAGTCCTTCCTTGTATTCGATTTCCTTCCTTCTCGTTTCCGCTTTCTTGAGCAGTTCCTTGATTTCCGTTTTCGCGGCGTTGTCGCCCTTGGCGATAAGCGCGTCCATTTCGGTCGTGAGCTTCTTGAGGACTGCGGACTTGGGGTGGTTCTTGAGGAATATCTTGATGGAGTCCACGCGGCCAAGTTCCGTTTCCCAGTCGATGAGGCGTTCCACTTCGGCGAGAGCTTTCTGTCTTATAGTGGCTCTTTTTGAGCGAAGTTAAAACTTTAGTAATTCCTATGGCTTTGGGAAAAGCTGTATAATCCCAATTTTAAACCACTCGAATCCGAGTGGTTTAGAAAGGAAGACGGACTCTACGCCTTTACTTTGTCGCCACCCAAAAAAACTCGCCCGTTCTGCAAAGAGAACATAAAAGAGTAGAGTTAAAAATTTCGAACATTCACGGCGGCAAAACCGCCGTTTTTTTTTGCGAACATTTTCAGAAAAATCTTGACAACCATCTCTAAAAGGATTACATTCATTAGTGAACAAATGTTCTAGTGCTCAAATTTTTCAAACACTGTGGTTTTTATGTTTGTCCGCAGGGAGGCGACGATGAAAATAAAGGTTATGGATGCAGAAATTTCCGTACAGAGAATCGGCAATGACGACTACATTTCGTTGACCGACATGGCCCATAGTCAAATGCAAGAACACATCATATTCAAATGGCTGAGCAATAAAAACACCATTGAATATCTAGGAGAATGGGAGTCTTTGTACAACCCGAATTTTAATTATACCGAATTCGGTACAATTAAAAATGCTGCAGGAAGCAACAATTTTGTTCTTTCGGCTAAGCAATGGATACTCTCAACAAATGCTCAAGGAATTGTAGCCAAAACAGGACGATATGGCGGAACTTTTGCACATAGAGATATAGCGTATCATTTCGGAATGTGGATTAGCCCCAGATTTCAACTATTATTGGTTCGCGAATACCAACGCCTCAAAGAAGCTGAACAAGCCAAGTTCGGCTGGTCTGTACGCCGTGAGCTCTCTAAAATCAACTACCACATTCATACGGACACCATCAAACAGAATTTGATCCCGGCAACACTCACAAAACAGCAAGTGAATATGGTTTACGCTAATGAAGCAGATGTTTTAAATGTTGCTTTATTTGGATTTACTGCTAAAGAATGGCGCAATGCGCATGACGATTTGCAAGGCAACGTCCGCGATTATGCAACAGTAAACCAGCTAATTTGCCTTTCGAACATGGAGTCGTTAAATTCAGTTCTGATCAAGGAAGGCTTGCCACAACCAGAGCGGTTGCAAAAACTGAATCAGATTGCGATTTCGCAGATGACCGTGCTAGAATCTATCGGAGAAAATAAACTGCTAAAATAATCCACTGCGGCCATTCACTTTCCGGACTGAATTTCGAGCAAGTCCGCCGTGAGAGTGGCGTCGTCAGGGAAATATTTTAAAGCGACATTCAAGAGGCGCACGGATTCTTCTGTGCGTTTTTGCGCGTGGACATCGTAGGCCATATTCTTGAAACCAAAGACGGCTTCGGCATTCCCGTTTTTAGCAGCAAGCTCGTAGGCATATTCGGCGCGATCATAGAACTTGGCATCGTATGCGAGGTTTCCCATGAAGATGGCGGCATCGGAAAAAACGGGCTTGATTTGCAAAATGTTATTTAAGATTTCCATGGCGATGTAGGGCTTTTTGTCTTCGGCAAGGACATCGGCAAGCTTGTACATAATTTGCGTGTCGTCAATTTTCACGCTGAGGGCTTCGCGGTAGGCGTTGGCGCTTTCTTCAAAATTCTTGTTCAGGCGGTAAACATCACCAAGATAAACTAAGAAATCGGATTCTTCGGGATGGAGCGTGTAGCCTTCGCGAATTACGGCAACGGCTCGGTCAAAGTCATTCAGAGCAATGTTCGCTTCGGAGAGCTGGTAAACGATGCTGATGTCATTTTTGTCGAGGCGGTAAGCATTTTCGATGGCGCGGAGGGCTCCGACTTTGTCGCCGGTTTTGGAGTAAGCCTCACCGAGGTAAAGCCAGCCGGAAATGTTATCGGGGTCGAGTTTGAGCGCACGGTGGTAAACGGCAATGCATTCCGGGAATTGTTTTAAGCGGAAGTAGACGCTAGCCATATTGAAAAGTGCGGGTGCAAAATTGCCTTCGGAATAGTCCACAGCCTTGCGGTAGGCGGCGGCCGCCTCGGGATATTTGTCCATCTGGTAATAGCTATTGGCGATGTTGAAACTCACGGCAACGGGATCGGCGCCGCGGTCTTCGGCCTTGCGGTACAAGAGGATAGCTTGCTTGAATTTTCCACTGCGATAAAGGGCGTTTGCGCGTTCCATCAAGTCAAAAGACGATTGCGCCGCAAACGACGAAATTACAAAAAGCAAAACAAGAATAAACACTTTCATACTAGTCTCTAAACTTCACTTCGAAGGGTTGTTCCATGCCACAGAAAGCAACGGCTTTGCCGTCCTTTTCAGCAGGGGCAAAAGTCATACGAGCAATAGCATCCTTCCCCGCTTGCGCAAGTCCAGAGCCTGCGGGAGACTCTTCGATGACTTTGATATCATACGCACGACCGCCAACATCCACACAGAAACTGAGGCGGAGCATGGCATCTATTTCGCGGTCACGGATTTGCGGCGGCACCTGAAAGTTTGCGACAGAGCGGCTTTCGGGCTTTTTATCGACATCGCCTTTTTCAGCGGACAGAGCACCACCTCGAAAATCGGCAACGAGCTCGCTGTTAATGGCAGCACCCGCAGTTCCTGAAACGGCGCCAAGAGCCATGGCAAAACGCGGTCCCGCTTTGGGCGAGCGCGAATTGGACTTTTGACGGTTCGGCTTGCGTGCCGTGCGTTTTTTCTCAATCTTCTTGTCGACTTCTTCAACTTTTTTCACAGAGACTTCGGTCTTGACGAATTTCTTTTCGTGGAAAATTTTACCCGTCAAGAACAAGTTCGCCATCGTCACGGAGAACACGAGAACCATGCTCGCGAGAATCGCCGCGAGAAGGATTGTAAAACGCTTTAAAAACTTTTTTACAAACTTTCGCATTATTCACTCAGTTACTCTGCTTGGGCGGCGATGGAGACTTTTTTGACGCCGGCCAAATTGCACATATCGATGACCTGAACGAGCACGCCGGTTTCGGATTCCTTGTCCGCAATCACGACGGCTTCGCGGTCGGGCGCTTTCGCAAGAGACTGTTTCAAGATGTCTTGCAGGCTCGCCAAATCCACCTGGCGTTCATTCATGTGAATCGTCCCTTCGCGCGTGATGGCTATGAGCAAGTTTTCTTTTTCAAGTTGGCTCGCCGATTGCGCCTGCGGTTTCGTCACATCCACACCCGTTTCGCGAGTGAACGACGACGTCACCACAAAAAAGATGAGCAAGATGAACACGATATCCATCAGCGGACCCATTTCAATGCCCACGTCTTTCTGTTTTCTTCTCGGTAAATTAAATTCCATAACAAATCCTTTAGATTGCTTCGCCTACGGCTCGCAATGACGTTGTCCAGCTCGGGTTGCAAAATAGTTGTCGATTACCGTTGCGCCAAGTTCCATTTCCTGCTTCAAGATTTCAATGCGTTCGTCCAAACGCTGTTTCATAAGAGTCAGCGGGAACGCAATCAAGAGCCCGCTCTGCGTCGAAATCAAGGCTTCTGAAATTCCATCCGCCATCAGCACCGGGTTCTGGTTTCCATACAACGTGATCACCTCAAAAGTCGAGACCATTCCCGTGACCGTTCCAAGCAGGCCCAAGAGCGGAGCGGCTGCAGCCATCACAGAAACAATGTGGTTCCCTTGTTCCATGTAGCGCACACTTTTCATCATGCGTACTTGCATGTAATCGCGAAATTCGTCATAATTTTTTTGCGCAATTTCAATCGCGTAAGAAAGTTCTCTTGAAAGAAATCCACCGCGTTTGCGAAGGTTTGTCAAAGTCGTCTGCACACGCTGTTCATCAGAGGAAGATTCGGTTCCAACAACAGCTCTTTCGCCGGTCAAGCCGCGCTGCATACGCCTCACGACTTTAGTGATATCCTTTCTGAAAAAATCGCTACCGATGCGAAACCAGCTCGAGAAAAGGAAATAGAATCCAACAACGCCCGACAAGAGGATGGGTAGCATTACTACGCCACCCGCCTCGTACGTATTCCGCAGAGATTCTATGAATATGTAATGAAAATCAGTCATAATTCATGATTAGATTGCTTCGCCTTCGGCTCGCAATGACGTATTTTACTTACTTTCCTTTCCAAAGACTTTATTCATAAGAGAAGTACTTTGCACGTAGAGTTCGCTGGTGATTTTTTCAATCTTTTCGCTCAGGAGGCCATGCAAAATCATCACAGGGATTGCAATGACAAGGCCCATTTCCGTCGTCACAAGAGCTTCGGAAATACCGCCCGCAAGTACGCGAGCGTCATTCGTCCCAACTTCGGTAATCACGGTAAAGAGCGTGATGATACCGGTCACCGTACCGAGCAAGCCCAAGAGCGGAGCAATCGTTCCCATCGCAGCCAGAAGGCCCATGCGGCGTTCGAGTTTCGGCTGTTCACGGAGCAAAGCTTCTTGCAAGGAGCGTTCCGCATTTTCACGCGTGTCGTTTACCTTGTTCAGCACGGCAAAAAGCACCATTGCAAGACTCGTCTCTTTCTTAAGGCAAAGATTTGCGGCTTCTTCGTACTTTTTCTCAGCGACAAGCGCATCCATCTTCTTGGTGAAGCGACGGCCGAGATGACCACGGTAAGAAAGCACCACGAAACGTTCAAGGAACAAGAGGAGCGCAATGATCGCCACGAGCATCAGCGGATACATAACGATACCGCCCTTCTTGAAGAACACCTTGAATTCTTCGGTCCAAGTGAGTTCTTTCGTATCGGTGATGGAATTCTTGATGGCCTTGTTCTGCAGCACATCGAGCGGAATTGCGATAGTTGCAGACTGAGCGTCCGTTGCGTTACCAGACACCGTCCCAGCCTGGTTCACGGCAGCCTTGATGTTCGCCGCCATTTCCGTGGGCAAATTTGCATTCCATTCAAAGACCTTGCCCTGCAAAGCACCAGAGCGCAATAGCGCCTGCACATCGCCATTGTCGTTTGCAACTTCGCCGAGGAACACCGTTCCCAAGCGCAAACGATTCACGTTCACATCCGGACGCGTACCAACCTGCGAAAGTTCAGCACCGTAAGACTGCGTGTAAGTGACTTCGTGACGGGCAAGCAAATCAGCCATATAGCCCTGCACCGCAGCAATCGTATTCGGCACATTTTTTTCGGCTTCAGCACTGGCGCGTTTCAAGTTCAAAAGGCGCTTGTTCATCCCGACCGGATAATCGCCAGCGACATCGCCAAGCGTCTTTTCAATGGAAAGCTTCACTTGCGTGTTGAGCGCGTCGAATGCAATTTCTTCGCTCTTGGACTTTTCTTCCGCTTCTTCGGTGACATTTTTGTTTGCCATCACTTCTTCGGTGACGCGGCCAAGATCTGTCGAAAGCTTAGAATAACGACCGTCCAGTTCACGCGTTTTATTCTGGTGTTCTTCGGTCAGCTGCGATTCGGCATAGCGATTGCTCCAATGCTTGGCATCGAGCTTTTCAAGGGAATCGGCTTTTTGCATGCGGATTCGGGTAAGCGTTTCGACTTCGCGCTGCAAATTGCGCACTTCGACTTGCAACAAGGAATCCTTGATGCGGGCTTCGTCTTCGGCGCTTTTCTTGTCGCTCGACCACGGCCATGCAAAAGCAGAAGAGGCGAGCATTAAGACAATTGCAAAAAACTTCACTAGATCCTTCGACTTCGCACTACGTGCTCCGCTCAGGATGACTCCATTTCTTTCGTCTCTCGTCTGTAGGACCATGCCCGTTCTTTCGTCTAAAATCATCTCACGCCTCCCACAACAGACAAACTTACAGGCAATTTCACAATCTGAGGAGGCTTTTTCGCCTGTTTCACGTCGATAGCAAGTTTCACAGCGGCGCGTTCCTCAAGATTCAATTCTTCGTTCCATTCATAAACAATCTTATCGTTTTCCAGCTTACGTTCCAGGCGACCATAAGAGGCTCCGTTTTCATCGACATAGACCATCCACTGGTTCCCTATGCGGAGAATTGTCGCATTCACAATTTCGCCGTTTTTGCGAGTGAGCGGGCTGTTGACCACAGAAACTTCATCGCCAAACTTGATTTCTTCATTCACGAGCGACTTCATGCGAGAAAATGCTTCTTCTTCGGTCACGTTTCCGCTTTCGATTTCACGCGTCAAAGATTTTGCACGATCAAGGCGCTTGTCGCGTTCCCACGGGAGCGTCTGCGCAATTTGGACTTCGAGCTGTTTACAGATTTTGGCAAGTTCACCGCGCAATGCACGGCGTTTTGCGGCCACGTTATCGCTCTTGTTCTTCGCGCGAGCCTGCTTGTTGCGCTCCTGCTGGAGGCTAGCGGCCACCTTGCGAATCTTAGCATTCAAGCTATCGATTTCCAGATTACGGCGTTCAACATCCGCCTTGTAGCGCTGTTCAAGCAACTGGCGGTGTGATGCATCTGCACGTAGCATCGAATCCGTCGACGCGATTCGAGTATTCAAATTTTGAATTTCAGAATTCAGCTTTTCCTTTTGCAGTTTCAAATCGCGAATTTCGGACTCGTAGTCTGCAAAAGCTAGGCCCGAAAGCGAGAAAACAAGGACCGCAAAAGGCAATATATTCAATCGTTTCATAACTATTCCAAATAGGTTGTCTCTAAATTACATTATTTAAACACCTGACCCCATCAAAAGTGTCACCGTGTTTGATGATTTATTCAAAAAATTATTGACATTTCACTTGATTGTCCTCGACTTTGCACCAATTCCCGCACATACGATTACGGAAAACAACGTCTTCTCCATAGTTCAACCAATAACGACATTCGTATTCCACTTCACGATGAAGAACACTAGATTTAAGATTTTGAAGGTAATAGCGGCTCACAAAAGCGGAACGGCATTGATCGTATCTATAGAAATCCCAGCCACGATCCGCACACCAGAGCCATAGATATTCCTTGCAATTATTTCTTTCAGGGTCTTCCATGCATTCTTTTTCCAAGCTAGAACAGTCTGCAATGTGATTGCTTTCGAAATTACTTGCGACACAATAACGTTTTAAGCCATCGGCATACGCATTAGCCTTATCTTCGGCATTAATCGTATCGGGCAAGAAGAGAGACCATTTTGTAGTATCCAGCGTCATCGCCGCTTTGACATTAGACGCATAGCAACCTTTTTCACCTCTATTGTAGACCGAATCTCTATAAATTTCGGCAGCACGTTCATTGGCATCAATCAAATCCGTTTCAAGCCAACCATCAAGCATCAATTCGCTTATTCCACCAGAACAGATTACGTCCTGATAAAGTCTACACCCGCGAGAGTCCCAACTTTCTGCATTGTCCCCTTTTTCATTGGCACAGTTGCGATTTGCGATATGATAAAAACCAACACCATCACCATTGACCATAATACTTATCTGTGTTTTTGCCATTCCGCTAAACACGCCCATTCCATTTTCAATATTCGATTCCGGGATAACGCGCGAATCCTCCACAGACTGTTTTACCTTATCCACATAATCAACATACGCATCATCCGTCGAATAAAAATCTACCGTAATTTTTCCCAACGGAAGCATCATATTCATCAGGTAAAGAGTGTCAAGATTCTTAACTCCAGCAATAGTGCGATTTGACGAAAAACCGAGGTTTTGCTGTTTTTCCAACGGGTCATGCATAGAAATTCCGCGATAACCTGTTTCATCGGCATCAGTCATACCCTTAAACATCTGGTTCATCGTCGTGTTTTGCGATTCCCCATTATTGATATCATAATTCATAATGGAGAGTACTCCACGTACTGAATTATCATATTCCATAGAAACCTTTACAAATTGCATATCCATTGGATATTCCAAAAAATCAATCGTAAAATCATCAATGGGATAAAGACGCCTTGACGCATCGTTCCATGGATTTTCAATCCACTTGTAGCTTCCATCCTGTTGGGGAGCACTCATGCCATTTACTTTAATTCTATTCGGAACAGTAGCCACAGCCTTATAGGTTGAAGCCACCGTTTGTCCAGCGCTATCCCACACAAAATAAGCGTTCATCGTATAGGATTCGCCAGCAATTCCTTCATAACTGCTTTGCGAGAAACAATTCGGTCCATGATGATAAAGTTCTATCGTGGCGTCTCTATTTTCCTTGCGGTTGTAATTAAACAAGCCACTAACCGTAACATAGGCGCTATCATAGAAACTGAAGTCCTGAGATGAAGCTTCATCAAGTTCATAGACTTTCGAGAAACAAATTTTGGTTTCTCCACTTTCAAGAATGTATCCGTACGTATAAATGCCCGTATAGACTTCACGCTCTTCGGGATAGTATTCCCATGGGCCATGAAAATCGCAAGCCACAAAATAAACAGACGAGAGAATCCAGACGAGAGACGAAAGGAATCGCCTACAAGATCCATCGACTACGTCCTTACGGACTTCGCTCAGGATGACACAATTTTTCTTTTGTCTAGAAATAGTATTCATAATTCAGCATAATCGGTAAAAAGGGGAACTGAGTAATTTCTGTTTTCTTCGGAGGATTCTTACGCGTATCGTAGAAGGTGTAGAACATGTTGTCGTGATTCGTCAAGTTGATAATCGTCCAGCTAAAGTTCCATTTGCCTTCGCGACCCATATCAACAGCCTTCAAGTCAATTCTAAAGTAGTCTGTCTGGCGGCCCGCATTGCGGCTTCCCGGGAGTACTACGATATCGTCAGAATACTTTTGCGTTCCGATTTCCTGTTGCAGGTAATATCCTTTGTACTCACTAATCGGCATTCCCGATGAATACTTGAGCGCAAGTGACGAACGGAAATAGCGGCCTTTTTTCTTGTGACGCCACAAGGCATCGTCACCACCTTTCCAGTTAATGCCCAAATCCAACTTTAAAGCATACGGCTGATGCCAACTCGGGAAATACGGCTTAGAACCATCATTCGCGCGAGCTACGCTAACACTTTGGCTCCAGTTGATTCCACCAAACCACCAACCATTATTTTTACGCAACGAAAGCTCATAACCGAATGAATAACCATCTGCCGTGCCAAAATTATCCGCAAGTACAAGCTCCTCAGAAGACGACGAATTATCGCTAGTGTCCTGTTTCATCGCAAACGTATTCAAGTTATTTTGCGTTTTATAATAAACGCCTGCGGTAAAATCATAACCTTCAAAGAGGTCGCGATGGCTGTACTCCGCCGCCATTAGCCAAGAGGAAGCGGGTTTGATGTGTTTTCCATCCGTCGTTGTCGTCGCCGGGTAATAGAATTCGTTGAGTGTTTCCTGATCGGTATAGACAATTGAATTCATGTACTGCAAGTAGTAACCGCCGTAAAGTTCCAGCGATTTCGATTCATCAAGATTGATGGACAACGAGGCACGCGGTTCAACACCAAAATGTTTTGAAGCAGTCTGGTAATTGAAACGCAATCCATATTGCAACAGCAAATCTGGCGAAATTTTCCAGGCATCCTGCACATAAGCGACGTGATGGAACGCATTTTCAATATCAGCAACGCTAATTGAAGCCATTTTTTCTTGATAGCGTTCGTAATCGTATTCAAGTTCATAACCCAAAGTAAACGTATGATTGTCGATACCGCGATAGTTCAGCCACTGTTTACCCGCAAAGGTATAAAGCAGCATTTCAATCGACATGAGATCGCTCACTTTCATCGTCTGGTAGAATTTGCTATAGGCAAGCGTTGCATTGTAATCCCAGTTGCCATTGATGCGGTGGTAAATACCAAGCGGAATAGCGATGTTACCCCAGTCCATATAAAGCGGGTCAAATTCCAAGCGGTCCTTACCCATATAGAAGCTGAGTTTCAGGCGAGTATCTTCAGAGAAGTTGTACATAAACGTTCCCTGCAAGTCCGTAAATTCATAGTCCAAATCCAAATCTAAAAGACCAATCGCATTGCACAAATCGAGAATGTAGCCAATGTAAGTTGTACGGCCTGCAAGCACCCAACGCGCTGGACCTTGATGGCCTTCTGTATGGAGCTGGGCTGCAAAAGTGCTTATCTTGACGCTCGTTTTGCTAAACCATTCATCTACAGAATCCTGACCGCCCGCACGACCATCCATCTTGAGCACAGAACTCAAACGA
The DNA here is from genome assembly GCF_900177805.1 of Fibrobacter sp. UWB13. Classification (NCBI taxonomy): domain Bacteria; kingdom Pseudomonadati; phylum Fibrobacterota; class Fibrobacteria; order Fibrobacterales; family Fibrobacteraceae; genus Fibrobacter; species Fibrobacter sp. UWB13. The sequence goes on from NZ_FXAX01000001.1 coordinate 1,989,129, forward strand.
TTGCCGTACTGCGCCGGGAATCCGCTCTTGTAGAATTGCACATCGTCAATGCCTTCAACGAGAAACGTGCTGAAAAGTCCAAAGAAATGCACCGGAGAATAGACGACAGCGTTATCGAACAGGAAGAGATTCTGGTCGGCAGCGCCGCCGCGCACATAAATCTTGGAACTGAAATCGGAACTTGCGACAACGCCCGGGAGCGCCTGAATGCTCTTGATGACATCGGCTTCAGCAAGTCCCGGCATGCGTTTGATGGACTTTGCAGAAACAACAGATTCACCCGGCTTGCGTTTGGGGCGGCGGCGCAATTGCACCACAACTTTTTTGAGCTCGGTCACTTTGGAATTTGCACCACCCGAAGCGAGAAGCTTTTCTACATCAACATCGGAAGTGCTATCGGAGATTGCCGCCGGATCCTTCGACTCCGCTTGCGCGTCACTCACAATGGCACCCGCACCTCCGTTCGAAATCGTTTCGTCAACAGTGACTTCGTTGGGGCCAAGCGTTTTGCTGAATGTGCTATCGTTACCGAAATACAGGAGTTCATAACATTTTTCCTTCTCGGCACCAGAAGTATCCGAGTTCGTCACGCAAATGTTCCAAAGCGTATCGGCAGGGAGAACAACGCTAAAAGGCGTCCCCACGGTCGTCTGCAGAGCCTCGCCCGTTTCAAGAATTTCAACATTCAGCTTTTCGTGAGCTTCAAACGAGTCATCCTGAACAATTCCATTGAAGATAATACTTTCGTGGGCTGCGGCAAACGCAACCATCATCGACAAAAAAACAACAATTCGCAGCATAAAATTCATTACAATTTCGGTTCCTTTCCCCAATGGAACACCTCAAGGTACAAAAAGTGTTACCACATAATTCAAAAAATAATTTTTTTCGTTTGTTAAACAGGAAATGCCCGCTCAATGGCGGGCATGACAGGTTAATAGTACAACGTTTTTAGAATCGTCCGATGGTAAAGCCAGCGTAGAATCCCGGCCACCAGCGACCTTTATGATCTTTGTAGCTCACGTCATCGTGATAATCGCCAAGCGGTTTGAGCAACAGCTTATTCAAATAGCCTTCGCTCGTCAAGTTCAGCGTGCCACCCACCGAGAGGCCAAAGCCCGGGAACACTTGGTACACATAGCCCACACGTCCACGATGGTGATACCCAAACTTGCCTTCATCTTTAAGGCGGAATTTGTCGTAGACCGTCAAGAACATGTATTCCAGTTCCCAGTGGCTTCCGTACTGCCCGAATTGCGTACCAATACCAAAGCCATTTTCGTACTTCTTCTCGAATTCGCTAAAGCCAGAGCCCTTCTTGAAGAACCAAGCCCATTCCAAAGCGCTATAGAAGTACGCTGTACCCAAATGGACTGATCCGCCGAGCGCTCCCATTTCGTTGATGTAAGGGGTCACGCTCCACACGCCGTTTCCGACGATGTTGATGATACCGACCGGAGTCTTTTCGCAATGGGCACAGACGTTAACAATACCCCACTGACGGCCAGATTCCTTTGTCGCATAGTTGACAACACCGACTTGGAGCTTGTTGTTCTCGTGAGCGGCATTCACACCGGCAACCACCTGAATATCGCTCTTCTTAGCTGCATTGACACCTGCAGAAACTTGGACATCCGTTTCTTTGGCAACGTTAACACCTGCAACGACTTGCAAATTCGAAGATTCCGCAGCATTCACACCAGCAGTGATCTGCATCTTGGTCGCCTTTGCATAGTTCACGCCCGCGGAAACCTGGAATCCTTTAAGCGTGTCAATCGCCAAGTTCACAACACCGATCTGAGCGCCAGAAGACTTGTCTTTAGTAAAGTTCACTGCTGTACCAATCTGCGAACCCGAAAATGAGCCAGCATAGTTTACTGCACTAGAAATCTGCACACCTTCAAAATGCTTTCTCGCCACGTTGATAACCGTCGTCGCTTGCAATCCATGCATTTCCTTTTTCGCGATATTTGCGATCAAGCTTACCTGCGTACCGAGCATATAATCGTTAGCATGAGTTGTGAGCAAACCCAACTGCAATCCCTTACGAGGTTCCTTATCGCGATCCACGAATTTAAAAGTGGTACGGAAGCGACCATGATGATCCAAGGAATCAAGCGAGCATGCAATTGTATCTCCGCTGGAGCACATTCTATTGCCACCGATTTCACCGCGCAACACAGTCTGTTCGGCCATGACGCTCTTGAAATTTTCAGCCGTAATCTTTTCACGCTTGCCGTTCACAAGCTTCACAGAAGCGCCCATGTAATCAAGATCGTGCTGGAGATTCACCGTGTAATTGCCCGGCGGAAGCCCCAGACTCATGGCGCGTCCGCGCTTCTTGTTGAGTTCTGCAACGAGTTCACCATCGGCATCGCGGATGTACAAGCGACCAGAAACATTTTCATCGACATCAAGTCCAGCGCCAGTCGCACGCAAATCGGTCATCACCACGTCACCCGTACCCGCAAGATTCATGTCGCGGCTCGGATGCTGAGCGCCACCCAGCGTTGTTTCCGTTTTCTGGAGCGTTTCGTTAAATGCAAACTGGTACGCTTCCGAGAGCGTCACGCGGCCATCGCTGCTCAAGTCGCCTGCGCCACGGAGACCGCTCACAAGCGAATGCGTAAAGAACGAGCCCTTGAGCTTATCGCTTTCCTGGCTAGATTCATCTTGCGTGCTGCTCGTGATAAACGCATAGCCCTTCATGTCACTGCTCTGATCGACCATAAAAGCAGGCACCGCCTTACCACCTTTCACGCGGGTAATTGCACCAGAACCGCAAGCATCAATCACAGCAATTTTCACATCGGCACTGAGGGCGTCAATGCGATTGCGCAAGTCCTTCCAGGCGTAAGTTTCTTCGCCCAAACGGAGACCCTTTTCGTCGGCGTGACCGCTGTAATAGACGAGCACTTCGTCGCGACCATTAGAGGCCTTGTCCTGCAAAATTTTTGCATCGAGATTCGCAAATTCCTTTTGCAAAGCAACAACAGAAGGTTCCTTCACAAGAATCACGTTCTGCGGAAGCACGCCACCCATTTCCTTGAGCACCTTGGCAAACGATCGGGCATCACTTTCCGCATAGCGAAGCATCGGACGGCCAGCCCCGCCGTTATTGGCACTCACGGCCACTACGTAGCGATTGATACGGCCCGATTCTGTTGCAGCATCGGCATTAGAAGCCAAAAAGAGCAAAACAAAAAGAAATGCAAAAGACAAACCAGACAACACCCCAAAAGCCTTATTCGAAATCATAAACATTATTTACCCACCTTCTTGAGAGTAAAACCAATCACCTTCACGTCGCTTCTCTTGAGCAACTTATCGACATCATTTTCTTCAACCGCAAATTCCTTGGGAGAAGTCACGAAGAAGAACTTTTCAAAGTACGGAGCATCATCAAGCTTGTACGCAAACGGGAGTGAATTCATCTTACCCGGTGCAAGTTCAATTGCCTTCACGCCGTCGCCCATGTGGAGAGTCAGAGCGCCATTGCCGTCCATGCTAAAAAGGAGTCCAAAGCATTTCTCGGGGACGGCATAGCGCAACTGGATTTCATCACCTTCGCCGACAGAATCAAGATCGTTCAGCTGGACAATTCCGACCGAAGTCTTTTTCCAGACTTCCATGCGGGCGTCAAGTCCCTTGATTCGCGTATCGGATTCATTTTCGGCAAGCGCAACCTGCGTATTTTGCGAGCCATTGACATTAGCGACATCGCTACCCACGCGTTCGTTCATCACGGAAGTTTCGCTTTGGGCAAAGAACGCCACCAATGCAACCGCAAAAACGAACATCGCCGCAGCCGCAAATTTCACGAACGTAAAGCGCGGCGCATTTTTCGCAGCAGTCCCAGCAGTTTTCGTTACCGTTCCAAGATTCGCGGCAAGCGTTTCAAACGGCAACTTGCTCAAAATCGCCTTATTGTCTTCACGGAGCATTTTTACGCGATTTGCAAATACCGCATCATTCGCTTCAAGCTCGCGAAGCTTATTCATTTCTTCTTCCGGCAAATCGCCAGTCAGGAATCGTTCTAATTTCCAATCGGGAATCATCACTGAACCTCCAGAGTTTTAACTTTGGCCTGCAACCCGCGCAAACGCTTGCGCACACCGCTTACCGAGAGTCCGACTTCACGGGCAGTCTCTTCGAGCGTCATTCCATCGACAAAATGGAGGACTGCCATTGTGCGGCTAGATTCGGGTTCCTTCGAAAAGAGCTTTGCCAGCACATTTTTCGTTTCGTAATCGTCATGCTCGTCTTCGGCACAGGCGATGCTCAAAAGCAGGCTAGAAGAATCTACGTCAAGTCCACGACGGCGCTTGTCACGAATGCGGTTGAGGCAAAGTCTCGTTGCCGTATTCCACAAAAGGCTGCTCGGCGATTCCATATCCAGGCGTTCCGATGCAGAGTAAATCCGCAAAAAAACGTCTTGCATGAGGTCGCTAGCATCAGCGTCATCGCGAAGGAGTTGCAGGCAGCGCCTATAGACCATAGGCGCATACTTCTCGTAAATCTTTGCAAATCCTGCTTTTTTTAAGGTTTCTAGGCTTTTCACGTTTATGTAACACCGGAGGTATTCAAAAGTGTTACCTAAAAAATAAAAATTTTGAATTATTCTCTATAAATAAGAAGTCGATCCCGGCACAAGGCCGGGATGACAAAGCAATGCGGCCGGGATGACAGCGCTAAATCGTGTCTGAACTGCGCAAAGTTTGCATGGAACGGCGGAAAATTTCCTTGCCAGAGCCAATTTCAAAGAAATACTTGAAAATTCCAAGATCGACCTTGCTAAAAAAGCCCAAACGCTTCTCCGCAAAAACACGACCGCTCTCATCAACGCTAAATTTAGCCTTGAACTGGTTCAAAGCCGAAGGCGCAAGCATCACACAATCAATCCCCTTCTTAAACCAATCCGGAGATTGATCGTAATCCGGCGCAATTCGCGTCACAGGCTTCATCGGGTGCTGCACACCCTGCGTCTCCCCATTGCCAATCGCAATCACGAGTTCCAGCTTTTCGCCATCGTCAATTTCAATCGTCGGAGTCTTCTTGAACGTAAGACCGACCACGCAAGTATTGAGCCCAATCATCTGCGCCAAAAGCACGATATCCGCCGTCGCATACCCCACGCGTTCATCGAGCGAAGCTTCGCACCCCGCCACAGACTTTTGACCCGCAATCGCAATGTAATTTTTCACATTTCGAAACGAGCCGTAATGCGCCAAGCGACCGCTAAATGCCACATCGTCATTTAAAACAAGCTGCATGTGGAGTGCAAAATTTTCATTCAACCAACGAATCCGCGACTGCAATTCTTCGACCTGCTCTTTGGTCAAAGGCGTCGAAGCATACCTACGCACAGAATGTCGTGCTAAAACAGCCTCTTCAATAGTCATAAAGCCTCCTTCTCTAAAGCTCCCCAATCTTTTCTGTTCTAAACTACAATTTTACAGCTCAATTGTCTCGTCATCACTCTTGATAAAATCAATTAAGCGCTCCAACGTGAGGGCTGCCCCCATATTCCCCGCATCGGCAACACCTTCTACACGCAAGGAACACTCCCAGACAATCGCCACGCGATACCCCAAGAGCGAAAGTTCGTGTTGCGTTTTAATATCGCGCACAATGTTGCGGTCGAACTTGTCGTTCCAAAATGCAGAATTCGACTTCGGACGGCTCGTGAGCTTGCAACCGTGCTGGTGCCAAAAACACCCGTTCACAAAAATCGCAACCCCATACCTTTGTACGAAAATATCCGGCGTCCCCGGCAAATCCCGACGGTGAAGCCGATAGCGGAACCCAGCCTCAAAAAGCGCCTTGCGCACAATCATCTCGGGCTTTGTATCCTCCGAATGGACCGCCTGCATCATCTGCGAGCGGGTCATCGGCTTGCGAGACCTGCGCCTTTTTGCCGCCTTTTTCTTGGCACTCGATTTTTTTGAAACTTTATCCACTATCGTGATCCCAATTACATTAAAAAAGATAAATTTAATTGCGTAACAACAGTGTAATTTATTTTGATTTTTTAATAGCAGGCACAAAATGAAAGTTCAAGACCGCTTTTTAAAATACGTGAGCTTCACCACCACCTCCGACGAGAATAGCGAAAGTTGCCCGAGTACCAAGCAGCAACTCGAACTCGCCAAGTTTTTGACCGAGGAACTTGAACAGATTGGACTTTCACAAGTGAAGATGGATGAGAACGGCTACGTCTACGGACTTCTGCCCGCCACCGAAGGCCGCGAAAGCGACACGCCCATCGGATTCATCAGTCACATGGACACGTCACCGGATTTTTCGGGCGTAAACCCGAAACCGCAAATCATCGAAGATTACGATGGCGAAGATGTACCCCTCAAGGGCTCGGGAGCTGTGCTCAAGGTCGAAGACTTCCCCACGCTCAAATGGCTCAAGGGCCGCACACTCATCACGACTGACGGCACAACGCTCCTCGGCGCCGACGACAAGGCAGGCATTGCCGAAATCGTGACCGCCATGGAAGAGCTCATCGAAATCGACCGCCACGCCGAAAGCCGCGGTTACGAGAACCTCTCCGGCCACGGAGACATTTGGGTCTGCTTCACACCAGACGAAGAAATCGGACGCGGCGCCGACCGTCTGGACTTGAGCTATTTCACGGCTAAATACGCCTACACCGTCGACGGCGGATACGAAGGCGACATCGCTTACGAGAACTTCAACGCCGCAAGCGCCACCTTCAAGATTCACGGCAAGGGCGTGCATCCCGGCGAAGCCAAGGGCATCATGAAAAACGCAAGCCTCATGGCCGCCGAAATTGCGATGGCGCTCCCCGAAAACGAAACACCCGCCACCACCGAAGGCCGCGAAGGATTCTACCACCTGACCGACATGCAAGGCGACGTGACCGAAGCGACACTCAGCTACATCGTCCGCGACCACGACCAGACGCGATTTGAAGAACGCCAAGAATTCCTACGCGAAATCGCCAAAAAGTTTAACGAAAAATTCGGCGAAGGCTCTATCGAGCTCGAGCTCAAGCATTCCTACAGCAACATGCTGCAGATCATCGAAAAAACGCCTGAAGTCCTTGAACGCGCACGCACCGCCATTGCTGCCGAAAACATCACGCCGGTAAGCGACCCTGTGCGCGGCGGCACCGACGGCGCCAAACTCAGCTTTATGGGACTCCCCTGCCCAAATCTCGGCACGGGCGGCTACGGCTACCACGGTCCCTTCGAACACGTGACCGTCGAAGGCATGGAAACAGTCGTCCGCATCATCAAGAGAATCGCCACCAGCAGGGGTTAAAAGCCCCGAAATCATTCCAATTTGAAATAATTAGCCGTTTGAAATCCTTGTAATATTATTATAGATTTCCCCAGTGGAGGGAAGAATGTTACAAGGTTTACTTTCTTTTGAACTATTGGGACTCTCGGGAAATGCGTGGTTTACAATAGCTGTAATCCTCGCACTTTTTGCGTCCATGATGTTTTCAAAATTGCGCACCGACCTCATCTTTGTCGCCGCCATGTCCGCTTTATTCATAAGCGGAGTCCTTGATGTCAAGAGCGCATTTGGCGGTTTCTGCGCACCGTCCGTCCTCGTCATTGGCGTCCTTTTCGCAGTCATTGCAGGTCTCAATCAGACAGGCGTTTTGAACTGGATTGTCAAGCACCTGATGGGCACCCCAAAAACTCTCACGGGAGCCATCACGCGCCTCATGCTCCCCGTCGCCCTTTTAAGTTCTCTCCTCACCAACACGACCATCGTCGCCTTGTTCATCAACATCGTGAAGATTTGGTCCAAAAAGCTCGGCATTTCGCCGTCCAAGCTTTTGATCCCACTCAGTTACGCTTCTGGAATGGGCGGCATCTGCACCTTGATCGGAACTCCACCAAACCTCATTATTTCAGGGCTCTACACCGACGCGACCGGCATCCATCTCGGGATTTTCACGACAACGATTTGCGGGCTATTCTGCCTTGCTGTTGGCATTTTGTCTGTCATCGCACTGCAGAAGCTCCTCCCCGAACGCAAGTCCCCGTTAAGCGGGCTCAGCGATGACGAAATGACACTCGAACTCTGCGTGCCCTCAAAGCATAACTTTATCGGCATGACTTTGCGAGAAATCTACGACAGCAATCCGCGCGGTTTCGAGAAAGACAAGAACGGCATTCTCGCCATCCGCCGTTTCGATAACGAAGTCGAAGTTGCTACCCCCGATTCCATCATCATGGGCGCAGACCACATCATCGTATCGGGCAAGGCGGAGCAACTCCAGTGGATTTGCAACAACCTCAACTTGAAAAACGAGCATCTGGAAGGCGTCATTGAAAACGCAGCCGTCGGAAAAAAATTTGGAAAGAAAACCGTTATTTCCGCAGCAATCATGATTGCCATGGTGCTCCTTTCGGCATTTAATATAATGCCGTTACTTTCGTCTTGCATACTCGCTGCCGCAGCCATGATCCTTTTCCGTTGCTGTTCAAGCACGCAAGCAATGAACGCCATCAACTGGGAAATCATCATCGTTTTTGCAGGAAGCATTTGCCTTGGCAAAGCGCTTGAAATCACCGGTGTCGCCTCAAAAATCGCAAACAGCATTCTGAGCGTGAGCGGGAGTAACCCCTACATTACACTTGCCATCATGTGCGTTGTCGCAACCTTCATCACCGAATTCATCAGCAATACAGCAGCAGCAGCACTGTTCTGCCCCATTGCATTGAGCGCCGCGAGCGCCCTTGGCGTAAACCAGCTCACATTCTGTATCGCACTCATGATTGCCGCAAGCAGTAGCTTTGCTACCCCGATTGGCTCCCCCACCCACATGCTCGTTTACGGCCCGGGCGGTTACCATTTTACAGATTTTGTTAAAATCGGCCTTCCAATGAATTTTATCATCCTAGCCGCAAATATATTTATAACAACTTTGATTTTTCCCTTTTAATAATATAAGTTAAAGTTATCAGTTTCATCAAAAAAGATTATACATTAAACATACGGAGGTTACTATGCATATTTCATTCATCATATTCAATATCTTTGTTCTCATTGTCATCGTCGTTGCTGCATACGCACTAGGGCGTAGAATCAGCAAGGAAACCAAGCAGAATGCGCCCGAAGCTTTGAACAACACGCCTTACGAAGACTGCGTCAAGGAAAACGAAGCCAAGTTCAAATACGGGACATTCACGGACGCCCGCGATGGAGAAACGTACCGCACCATTCAAATCGGAAACCAGGTCTGGATGGCAGAAAACCTGCGCTTCAAGACCGAAGGTAGCTACGCTCCGAACAACGATGAATCGAACGTCGCAAAGTTTGGTCGTTTGTACACATGGACAAAGGCTTTGGACATTCCTGATGAATACGCTGAACAGTCTACGGCAAAAGACATCGAGATGCACAACAAAATCAAGGACAAGAACTACAAAGGCATTGCCCCAGAAGGTTGGCATATTCCGAGCAACAAGGAATGGGAACAGCTCCTCAGCAATCTTGACGCAAAGTCCGATGGTGGTGAGTTGCGCGGCAAATTCATGTGGAAGAACAAGGGCAAGGATACGTTCGGATTCTTCGCGCTCCCGGCGGGTTACCGCTTTGACAACGGCAACTTCTGCCATTTCAGCAGACGCGCCCGTTTCTGGAGCAAGGATGAATACGGCAAGGCTAATGCATTCCGCCTGAGCATTACCAACAATTCCGTTGATATCGAAGGCGTGTACAGATCCGACGCACTTTCAATCCGCTGTGTGAAGAACGTGTAATTGACGGCGAAGCCTATACAAAAGTCCCTCGCGAGTATTCGCGAGGGCTTTTTGTGTTCTTGTAAGTGCGTTTCCGTTCCGAGGAGGGGTGTTAGTTGGATGAATCGTTGCCGTGAACGTAACTTACAAAAGCAAAGCGTTTGCTGTCGGGAGCCCAGGAATTGACATTGATAGTTCCTTGACCGCCGAAGAGTTTAAGAATCGTTTGCGGTGCAGACCAAGAATCTGCAGGGAGTGCGCGGCGCATCAAGCGGAGTTCCACATTTTTGTTAGGCACATGCTCGCCCGGTCGCACATCCGTTTCCGTGTATGCCACCATCACGACCTTTTGATGGTCCGGCGAAATATGCGGGAACCAGGTATTCCAATGCAAGTCATGCGTCATCTGCGTTTGTTCGGAGCCATCCGCCTTCATGCAGAATGCCTGCATACGCCCAGAGCGTTCGGAATTAAACCAGATATATTCGCCATTGCAATCATATTCAGGACCGTCATTCAGTCCAAATGCAGTTGTGAGGCGAGTTTCGTTACCGCCCGCCGCCGGAATTGTGTAAATGTCATACGAGCCGTTGCGTTCGGCACAGTACGCAAGCGTTTTCCCGTCAGGCGTGATTCCATGCAAATAGCTTGGCGCAAGGGGCGTCACCAATCGCGGTTCGCGGCCATCAAAATAAATCTTGTAAATGCGTGAAAGTCCGTCTTCTTTGGAGTGGTGGCTCACGTAAATGCCGCTGCCATCCGGATCAAGAACGTGGTCATTATTGCAGTTATCCACATAATGACTTTCGATTTCTGTCACCTCACCTGTTGCAAGCGTGTACTTGAAAATGCGACCATTGCTATTGTACGTGAGGAACGCTCCGTCAGCGCTCCAGTTTGGGGCTTCAATCACGCAGTCGAATTCCTTGAGAACCTTCGCTTCGCCAGTTTCGATATCGAACACTTGCAAAATAGACTTGTCGCCGTTACGATTCCACGTTTCACCCGGAGAAATTTCAAACGTGTAACTCACGCCAAACTGCTCGCGAATCTTGTCCATGAGCGTCATGAATTCCATCGTTTTGGCATGAGTCATTTCCGGGCGTTCCCAAACGACGGAGTACGCCGGGCCATCGCAAATTTCGTGCCGGAATTGCGCGGGATTTTCAATCGCTTCCTTGCAAGCGAGAACTTCGTATTCGTAGCAGTTGCAAAGACGCGAAGGCTCAACGGTTTCAACGACATTTCCGGCATCGTCAAGCAATTCCAGTTTCACCATATCATTCAAGTTCTGCACGCGGATTTGCCCAGCCGTTCCGTAAATCACGCCCTCGTTATGCGTCGGCGAAACCATTGAAGTCTTAAGATATGCTTTTTGGCCGTTTTCGTACGTGAGATTTATCCAGTCGCTCGCATCCACGCCCGTCTTGAACTTGACGCATTTGCAATCCATCGACGTGATTTCGTTACGGACGAAATTGCCATCAGAAGTTTCGCGTGTGCCAAGGAACAAGTCCGCAAACGTAAGGCTGTAAATACCGATATCCAAAAGCGCACCGCCCGCAAGCGCAGGGTCATGCATACGGTCACGATTGCTAAGTTTCATCGAGAAATCAGCTTCAACCGATTCAACATTTCCAATGCGACCGTCGCGAATCCAGCTACGAATCGTCTCTAGCGCAGGCAAGAATCGCGTCCACATCGCTTCGCACAAGAAAACGCCCTTATCATGCGCGAGCGAAATCACTTCTGCCGCAAGTTTTGCATTCGCCGTAAAAGCCTTTTCGACAAGAATATTTCGGCCATGTTCAATACAAAGTTTTGTAAATACATGATGATGCGAATGCGGCGTCGCAATATAAATCAAATCGATTGCAGAATCCGCAACAAGTTCCTCGTAACTGCCATACGCTTTTTCAAAGCCATATTCCTTGGCAAAAGCAGTCGCCTTTTCCAAATCGCGGGATGCCACAGCGTAGCATTCCACGCCCATTCCCTGATTTTCCAAAGTTTTAACAGCAGCGGCCATCTTTGTCGCAATATGACCGCACCCAAGAATCGCAAACTTCAAATTTTTCATACCATAAATATAAATCGATCGCGCCCGAAACTTCAAAAAAAATTTTGCACCCCCTGTTTACCACTGTAGCCGAATAAAATCAAACCCGTTTTTCAGTTGCCGCCCACATTCAAGTCTGTCATGCCCGCCACCGCGCGGGCATCACCCTCACCGTCAAACGCTCTAGAATTTGATATATTTCACAGCATGAAACAGATTGAAACAGTTGCAGTTGTGGGTCTCGGGGCTGTCGGTGCCGTTGTAGCAGAACAGCTCTTGAGCGTTCTCGGGAACAAGCTTTATTGCGTGATGGACGCCGAACGCAAGACGCGATACCAAGCTAGCGGAATCGTCATCAACGGGAAAAAGGCGGACTTCAACTTTGTCACGCCGGACGAAGTCCCGGTCGTTGACCTTGTGATTTTTGCGACCAAGAATTTGCAATTCAACGAAGCGCTTGCAGAAGCGAAAAATGCAGTCGGACCGAACACAGCGTTACTTTCGCTTTTGAACGGAGTGCATTCCGAAACAGAAATCGAGCGCGTTTACGGTACTGAAAAGACGTTGTACGGATTCATCGTCAATTTGCAGTCCATCAACAAGCACGGGAACATTGACTGCGCTGGCCGAGGCATCATCCTCTTTGGCGAAAAAGACAACCACCGTTCCGAACGTATCGAAGCCATCCACCAGCTTTTTGAAACAGCGCACATCGTCCACAAGATTCCAGAAAACATCCGCTTGGAAATGTGGAAAAAACTCTTAATGAACACGGTATTCAACTCGATCGGAGCCATTTGCCGTTCGACATTTGCGGGTTTCAATTTCCCAGTGATGCAATCGCTTGTGCGTAAAATCGGGAACGAAGTCATTCAGGTGGCGAACGCCGAAGGCTTTGCGCTTACAAACGAAGATCTTGAAGAAAACCTGCGACTCACATGCAACTACACGCCGCTCGGCAAGTGTTCCATGCTGCAGGATATCGAGGCCGGACGCAAAACGGAGAACGCGTATTTCTGCGGAACCATCACTAAGCTCGGGAAGGCTCACGGGATTCCGACGCCCTACTGCGAATTCTTAGGCGAACTCCTCGAAGGGACTGAGCTCGCGCGAGATCTTATCAAATAAGGTGTTTTACGACTTCCACGTCAGCGGGGAGCCAGCTGACAGTGTTTAAGTTTGTGTGGTCAAGCCATTTGGCGTCTTCGTGTTCCAAAAGTTTCGGCTTGCAGCCTGCAGCGAGCGTGCAATAAAAGCAATGCATCGTCAGGTGAAATTTCGGGTAATCGTATTCCACCGTGCAAATTTTTTCGCCAACATTTACTTCAATGGCGAGCTCTTCCTGAAGTTCGCGAACGAGCGCCTGTTCCGGAGTTTCACCCGGTTCCATCTTACCGCCCGGGAACTCCCAGCCATCTTTTTGGTCGCCATACCCGCGCTGCGTGGCAAAAATGCGCCCGCCATCTACGATAACACCTGCGACAACTTCTATAGATTTCATGGTGTAAAATGTAGAAATAACAAGATTTAACGTCAAAATTTGCCTAAAATCAAAAAAATTACGCTTATAAGAATTTTATATAGCCAAACCTCTTGACTTTTCAAATTAAATTTTATAAAATTTAATTGTGTAAAACAAAATAGTGTATATGGAGAAAAAATATGACAATCTACGACTTCACACTTACCGATGGTAAAGGCAACGAAGTTCCACTCTCTAAATTCAAGGGCCAAGTCATGCTCATCGTGAACACGGCGACCGGCTGCGGATTCACCCCGCATTACAAGCCGATCGAAAAGATGTACACAGACTTCCACGACAAGGGCTTCGAAGTCATCGACATTCCGTGCAACCAGTTCATGAACCAGACCCCAGGTTCTGACGAAGAAATCCATGAATTCTGCACGCTCAAGTACGGCACAACCTTCCCGCAGATGAAAAAGTCTGACGTGAACGGCCCCAACGAGCTCCCGCTTTACACCTACCTGAAATCCAAAATAGGCTTTGAAGGTTTCGGATTCGGCGTCAAGGCGGCAGCAATGGCCATGCTTCTGAAGAAGATCGACAAGGATTACAAGAACAATCCTGATATCAAGTGGAACTTCACAAAGTTCGTCATCGACCGCGCAGGCAACGTTGTCGCCCGTTTTGAACCCACTGCCAAAATGGAGGACGTACGTTCTTGCGTTGAAAAGCTACTTTAGGAGGTGCAATGATTTGTCCTCAACTAAAACTTGAAAATCAACTATGCTTTCCGTTGTATGCAGTATCCAAGGAAATCACGCGCCGTTACTCGCCATTCCTGGAGCCGCTAGACCTCACCTACACGCAGTACATCGTGATGCTCGTGTTGTGGGAAGAGAAAAAATGTAACGTCACTGAACTCGGACAAAAGCTCTACCTTGATTCAGGAACGCTCACACCGCTCCTGAAAAAGCTCGAGAGCAAAGGCTACATCACACGAACCCGCGAAGCAAGCGACGAGCGTTGCCTTTCGGTAAGCCTGACCGATGAAGGTGAAAAGTTGCAGCACAAAGCAGCGAGCGTTCCTAAGTCCATGGCAAGTTGCGTAAATTTGCCCGAAGACGAGGCCAAGGCGCTTTACCACACGCTTTACAAAATCTTGGAAAGCTTTAGGAAAAACGCATGATAAAAATCTTGTTCGTATGTCACGGGAACATCTGCAGAAGCCCGATGGCAGAATTTGTAATGAAAAAGTTGGTACGCGACATTAGTTCGTCCGCAAAACAAGTCACGACGAACACAGCGTTAACCGCCACAGACTTTGAGATTGCATCTGCAGCGACAAGCACCGAAGAAATCGGAAATCCGGTGTACCCGCCTGCAAGGCGCATGCTCGCCAGTCACGGCATCGACTGCAGCGGGAAAACGGCCCGACAAATGACCGTCGCTGACTACAACCATTACGACTACATCGTGCTCATGGATCAAAACAACCTGCGGAATCTCCATTGGATTTTGCCCCGCGACATTTACGAACGAGAACTCGCACAGTATCAAGAAGCCCGAGAACCTGCACAGAAACAAGATGCGCGTGATTCCCAAGCTCACAAAGTTTCACTCCTTATGGATTGGGCGGGCAAAAACCGCGACGTTGCAGATCCTTGGTACACAGGCGATTTCAACGCCACTTGGCAAGACGTCAACGAAGGCTGTACCGCCTTGCTACAGCACATTTTGAAAAATTCATAGACTCCTCATAGACTCCTACAAAGAAGCCGACTCCATAAGGAACCGGCTTTTTGGCGCAAGTTTTAAACAAACTTTAGCGAATAAAGTTTTCAACCTATTTCACCGAAATTCGCAACATTTTTCCGTCCGTTTGAGGCTTTGCAATGTAGGTTCCAGGGCGCTTCACCGTAGCTGAAATTTTTGAGCGCAAACTTTCGGAGCCGAACGCCTTCAATTTTGCAACAAGGCGACCTTGCATATCGAACACATCATAACTAGCCTCATGCAGAACAGCGTGCATCGCAGGCTTTCCAATCGCAATCGTCTTTTCGCTTTCAAAGTTCAGCCAGTCGATATTGACGTAGTTTCCGACAATTTCAAGCTTGAGCACATGCTCGCCCGCCGAAAGGCTCACCTTCCCGGCATCGACCGTCGAATAAGTTTCCCAGCCCGCGCCTTGCGGGAACGCGACATTGTCCAAGGCGACCTTGCCATCGACATACAGCTTCATACCCGTATTTTCCGAAGAAGTCGCATAGCAGACTGAAACCGCGTAATCTTCTTTTTCAGCAACCTTCACAGTGTACTCAAGCCATTCGCCCTCTTGCGTGTAACCAACGGCATAGCCATTGCCGGCCTTCACGATATCAACAGCGTCTTCGCGATATTCACCACCCTTGTTGTCATCATCCAAATCAAGATAAGCCTTGCCCGAACCGCCTACATCGTAATTTTCGACTTCGACTTTACCAGGAATCTCCATAGCCGTATCCTTGTAAGGGGCTTGCGGAATAATCGGCGTGATATACACACGATAGCCATACTTTGTATTCGTGATATTTACAGGCACCGTAATCTTTCCGCCACTTACATCGTAATCCTTATTTGATACAGTCGTGGTCGAAGGCACTGCCTTGTCCTTATTTTCCCATACAACATATTCTACAGAGACATTTACCTGACTGCCAAATTCTGCAGGGATGCCCGAAATATTCACATTCACATCGCCCTTGGTGTTGCCGCCAAGCACGATACTTGCAAAGCCCTTCTTCTTGTCGAGAGCGGCAAAACCGTCCACGCCATCGCTCTTGTCGTTCGGCGGGGTCACTTTAGCCATGTAACCGCTCATGTCGCCATACCACTTATAAAGCCACCAGCCACCGCCACGTTCATTGTCCTTGGTGAGAAGGCTCCCCAAACGACCTGGAAGCGGTACAAACCACCAGGAAATCATTGCGCTTTCGACGCCGTGACGTTCAAACTTTGCAATAAACGGCACCGACAAACCCGGACAACCTTCTTCGGAATGCTCCGTCGAAGAATATTCGTTGATGCTCAGCGGACGCGGAGTCACGTTATACTTTTTTTCAAGCGCGCGGTAGGTTTCGACAGCTCCAACAAAGCCACCACTCCCCCACTGGTGCCAGCTCACGACATCGGGCAAGCAGTTATTCTGTGCACAATACTTGATAAACGCTTCCATTTGCGAAGCGTGGTAGAAAGAGTACGAAGGGCCGATAATCTTTGCACCAGGGTCCATCTGCCGAATCAAATCGTAAGTCTGTTTCCAGAGACCGGAATTGAAGTCGATATTCGATTTCCAAGTGTCATTCGGCTCGTTCCAGATTTCGTAACCGTCAAAATTCTTGTTGTTTGATTTAAGCTTGTCGTTGATGACCGATTTTACTTCATTTTTCCAGTGGTCCATATTCTGGAACTTGTACGGCCATCCCGGCAAAACGTCAGCAAGGCGAATCTGAATTTTCGCACCGATGCTTTCGACACGGGGTGCCACAAGGAAAGCCCCACCAATCGGCTGTTGGCGACCGTTACCGCTGCGCGCCGGAGAAAGGAACACGTTCGGCTTGAGCGGGGCGACATCACGCTCGATATTGCTCGGAAGACTCTCAGTAAGGCCATAAAGCGAGCCCGTCGCCACATGCGTCACCGGCTTGATGCTATCGCCAAGACTTACACCCAGATTCACCGCGGCCTGAGAAGCAGAAACCGCCAAAAATAAAAAGAGAAATTTGTTTTTCATACCACATCCTTTTTACCACAATAAAAAATACCCCCATAAAGGGGGTATTTCACAGCAATTTGAGCGTTTTTTATTGTCGGATTGACAAAACTACTTGCAAGCAAAACCTTGCAATTCAAGCCCGGCCCGCATCTCGCCATAAGTCGAAGTGCGCTTCATGTCCATCGCCTTCATGAATCGGCAATCATTATCGATATGCATCTGGAACCCCGTCATCGTCGGGACCACCTCGCCCTTGCCACTTGCACGGATATGTTCCATCATCTGGTCGCGCCTGTCGAACTGTTCCGGTGGCACAAACACATCCGTCACGATATCGACATTTTCAATTTCTGAATCGCCGAACACAAACGAAATCGTCACAAGATTCTTGAGTCCATTGAACTGGCCATCCACCTTGCAGACAAGATTCTTGTGCGCATTCTTCTTTTTCGATTTGTTCTTCGTCTTTTGCGCAGCACTTGGCTTTGGGGTGTAATCCAACGCGCTCAGAAGCTCCGGTTCCTTGACAACGCCCACGCGCTGGTTTATAATGCGACCATCCTTGATGAAAAAGAACGTCGGAAACGCCCGAATCGGGAGCGTATTCTTGATTTTCTCGATATTCGGTTCGTCAATCCCGATAGACGCAATCTTGATATCGCTGTAATTTTTCGCAATACCGATAAGCGTCGGAATCATGACAAGGCACGGCGGGCAGCTCGTCGACGAAACTTCCAGAATCACAGGCTTCTTGGATTGCAGAATTTCCTTTTCGAAATTGTCATCGTTGATTTTAACGATTTTAATATCTTCGGACGCCCCCGCCGCAAGAACCGCAGACACAACAAAGATAGCAACCTTCATCGCCAAATTTTTTCTTAAGCCGATCATTTTCGTTTCCTTAATTTTTTATCGACAAGATACAAAAAAGCCGACCCTGCGGCCGACTTTTCCATCCATTCTAAGGATTTAGATTACTTTGCGCAACCCGTGCCGAGAGTCCCCATCATCACACTCACACACTGGGCTTCTATCGCCGCCGCTTCTGCACTGCCTGCCGGATATTCAAGGCATTCGCCAAAGACACCCGGGACATCGCAAGAAACCATCGCGCCCGTTGCCGGAGTATCAGTAGTGGGCGTGCCTGTAGCAGGCGTATCAGTTGCAGGAGGATTCGTGGCCGGAGCTGCATTTTCGCAACCCGCCACAGGATTGCCCAAAGTCTGCATATCCCACTGAGCGCCATTGCATTGAGCCAATTCAGAATAACCCGTGACAGCGACAGTTGCGCACTTGTTCACAGTCTGGGAACAAGTGTAGTTGTTATCCAGATCAAAGAACTTATCAACACTCGCCGGGAGCGTATCCTGTTTCGG
Source organism: Fibrobacter sp. UWB13 (assembly GCF_900177805.1). Classification (NCBI taxonomy): domain Bacteria; kingdom Pseudomonadati; phylum Fibrobacterota; class Fibrobacteria; order Fibrobacterales; family Fibrobacteraceae; genus Fibrobacter; species Fibrobacter sp. UWB13. The sequence goes on from NZ_FXAX01000001.1 coordinate 2,007,514, forward strand.
ACCTGCAGCCGGAGCGTTTGGCGAACTATCGTCACTACAGGCTACAAAAGAAGCCATAGCAATGGCAGCAATAGGAAGAATCAATTTTCTCATAATGTGTACTCCTTAAAATAATTGGTAGGGATAAACTACAAAAAATACAAACAAAAAAAACAACAGATAAAATATTGAATTTTTAATTATGGCAAATTCGCCATAATTAGCCTTGAGTATGTCAATTTGATCCTAAGAAATAGAGTTTATTTCAAAAATGTCAAAATACGTCATTTTTAATATATATATTTGATATTACAGAAAAATCTACCCTATTGCGCATTATATAGGAATAGGATATTTTAGAGAAGAACAAAAAAAGAATGTAATGCGTAAAAAAAATTGGACCAGGAGGAAGTATGAAGGTCTTGCTAGATACAAACATCATCATTCACAGAGAAGCTAGTCATGTGGTTAACCAGGATATCGGCATTCTCTTCAAATGGCTAGATCGCACCCACTGCGAAAAAATCGTCCATTCTAAATCAATTGAAGAAATTCTCAAGAACAAAAACACTACAATCGTTGAGTCTTTCAAGGCAAAAATTCAGAACTACGAAATTCTGCAAAATCCTTCACCTATGGCAGAAAAAGTCCTCGTCGTATCAAAAATGATGGACACAACCGAAAATGACTCCGTAGACACCATTTTGCTTAACGAAGTATTTTGCAATCGTGTAGACTTGCTGATCACCGAAGACAAAAAGATTCATACAAAAGCAGCCGCTCTAATTATTTCAGACAAGGTCTTCAATATTGATCGATTTCTAGAAAAGATTTTCTCCGAAAATCCGGAATTGGTCAATTACAAAGTCTTGAATGTTCAAAAGGTTCCTTTTGGAAAGATTGATTTGAACGATCCATTCTTTCAGTCCTTAAAAAATGACTATGCGGGATTTGATAAATGGTTCCTGCGAAAATATGACGAGTCCGCTTATATCACCATCAATTCAAACAACGGCAAGTTGCTCTCGTTCCTTTACGTTAAGAAAGAAGATGTATCAGAAAGCTACGCCGACATCACTCCACCATTGCCACCAAAGAAGCGTTTAAAGGTCGGTACATTCAAAGTTATCAGCAACGGCTTTAGACTTGGTGAAAGATTCTTAAAGATCATTTTCGACAACGCCTTGAAAAACAAGGTCGAAGAAATCTACGTAACGATTTTCGACAGGACCGACGAGCAGAAGCGGTTGATCGCCCTTATGGAAAAGTGGGGCTTTGTCTATTGGGGTAAGAAAGGTGACGAGAGCGTATATGTTCGCGATTTTAATCCGAATTTCGCTATAGACGATGTTTGCAAAACTTATCCCTATATTTCAAAAAATCGCGATACATTTATAGTTCCCATTTATCCCGATTACCATACGGAACTGTTGCCAGACTCCATTTTAAACACGGAATCGCCGAGCGACTTTGTGGAGGATTCACCTCATCGGAACAGCATTTCGAAAGTGTATGTTTCGCGAGCCTATGAACCGCACCCCAAGATGGGGGACCTTCTTGTGTTCTATCGAACGGGAGGATTATACAAAAGCGTCATTACCACAATCGGTATTGTAACTGAAATTAAGGAAAATTTCAGCAATAAAGAAGAATTTGTTGTTTACTGTCGCAAGGGAAGCGTGTTCCCCGAGAAAGAACTCGAGAAAATGTGGGATTATCGACCTCAAAGACCTTTTGTGGTGAGTTTTCTTTATGTATATTCTTTCCCAAATAGAATAAACATGAGCAAGTTGATTGACATGGGCATCTTTAACGGAGTCAATGACGCACCCCGCGGTTTTAGATTAATCTCTAAAAACCAGTTTGAATGCATTTTAAAGGAGACCGACAGTGAAGGCTGTTTTATTGTCGATTAAACCGGAATTCGCTCATAAGATTTTTGAGGGCTCAAAAAAATATGAGTTCCGCAAGCAGGTCTTCAAGGATAAGTCCGTAAAGAAGGTCATCGTGTATTCCTCGTCACCGGAACAAAAGGTTATCGGAGAATTTGAAATCGAGACCATCCTAGGTGACTCGCCTGATAAAATTTGGATTCAAACAAGACTGTATTCAGGGATTTCGCAGGAGATCTTCAAGAGTTATTTTGAAGGACGGGACAAGGCCTATGCGATCAAAGTGGCCTCGACCAAAAGATACTCCAAGCACAAATCCCTAGCGGATTTTAACATTCATACTGCACCACAATCTTTTGCGTACGTGAATGTGTGAGGAAAAGACAAAGACGCCAAGCGAATTTTCTCATGCATAAAAAAATATATAAAGGACTAAATTTAATGAATTTTTCTGCGCTTTCTCTTTTTGCTAGTGCTGGTGTAGCTGAGACATATTTCGAAGATCATGGGGTTCATATAAAGGTCGCTTCAGAGTTGCTTCCACAAAGAGCTCGTTTTCATGAACATTTATATCCAGACGCAAAAATGTTTCAAGGCGATATTACGGATGAAACAGTTTATTCTGAAGTAATAAATGCAGCCAAGAAAGCAAAATGCGATTTTATTCTTGCGACTCCCCCATGTCAAGGAATGAGTACTGCAGGACTGCAAAAAAAAGATGATCCTCGTAACCGCCTTATATTGAGTGTTCTGCGGGCAATAAATGACCTTAAGCCCAAATATGTTATGATAGAAAACGTGCCTGAACTTTTACAAACATCTATTTATATAGATGGCGAATGGAAATCCATAAACAACTATATCCATGAACAACTAGATGCTAATTATTTTTTTAATGAAAAAAAAGTTGTTAACGCGATGTACTATGGAGTACCCCAATCAAGAGAACGTTGCGTTTATCTATTGTCAAGAAAATCTACAAGAATCCATTGGGAATTTCCTAAACCGGCAACTCAAGTATGCACAATGAGAGATGCAATTGGAAACCTTCCTTCACTGGATCCGAATGTGACTGACATATCTGAGGAAGAACGAAAAAAGCTTTTTCCCCACTATTATGAAAAAGAGGCTGCTGGACTTAAAGTGTCAAAATGGCATTATCCACCCAAGCATAAACTCCGCCATGTCATAGCAATGATGCATACACCAGAAGGGCACTCTGCTTGGGAAAACAAAAAATTTTATCCAACTTTGAAAGACGGCCGAAAATCAAAAGGATACAAAAATACATATAAACGGCAATGGTGGGATAAACCAGCTTATACAATAACAATGTTCACAAGTCGATTAGGCTCCCAAGAAAATGGTCATCCAGGACATCCTATAACAGAATCAGATGATGAAAATGAAAGAATTTGGTCGGATGCTAGAACAATGTCCATTCTCGAGTTAATGCGATTGTCTTCGCTGCCAGATAATTGGAATATCCCAGAGTGGGCCAGTAGTAATGTGATTAGGGAAATTATCGGAGAAGGAGTTCCTCCAAGATTATTGGAGGCAGCACTTATCTCATTGGAGAATTTGATTGGTGAAAGAGATGCTTAAATTTAAGGAACCCCTTAAAGCATTGTCGCTTTTTTGTAATGTCGGAATAGCAGAAAGCTATTTTAAGGAGATAGGCGTAGACGTAAAAGTAGCGAATGAATTACTTCCTGAAAGAGCAAAATTTTATAGTCATTTGTATCCAGACGTCAACATGATTAATGGGGACATTACAGATCATAATATATTCCAAAAAGTGATATCGGCAGCCAAAAGATCCAAAGTAGATTTTGTTATGGCAACACCTCCTTGTCAGGGAATGTCTTGCGCTGGCCGAAAAGACCCTAAAGACCCGAGAAATATCTTGGTCTATTATGCCATTGAGGCTATAAAAATAATTAAGCCTAAGTTTGCACTAATCGAAAATGTACCAATGCAACAGCATACGAAAATAAACTATAAGGGGAAGGATGTTTTCATACCAGAATATGTTGAAGCAGAATTAGGAGATTCCTATACTTTTAATACAGAACGTGTTGTAAACGCGGCTGATTTTGGAGTTCCGCAATCCCGGAAAAGATACATTTATCTTATGGCTAGAAAAGATCAGAATCTAATATGGAACTTTCCGAAAAAGGAAAAGCACCAAATAACAGCACAGGAGGCTATAGGTCACTTGCCATCATTAGATCCTCTACTTAGAGAAGAGTCGGAACGTTGGAGATTCCCAGACTATGAAAAAAAGAAAAAAGCAGGATTGAAAATTTCAAAATGGCATTATGCAACAAAACAAAGTTGGAAACTTGTTGAGCTCATGATGCATACACCTTCGGGCAAGTCAGCTTTTCTTAATGACCATTTTTTCCCCAAAAAAAATGGTCGCCGAGTAAAGGGAGCTCCAAGAACCTATATGCGAATGTTTTGGGATAAACCAGCAACAACGATTATGCAAAATAGCGATGTCATTTCAGCTTTTATAAATGTTCATCCAGGAAGAGTTGTTGTTGATAGTGATGATGATCGAGAAAGGATTTATTCCGATGCGAGAACATTAAGTATTTATGAGTTGATAATTCTTTCGTCTTTACCAACGAATTGGAACATTCCTGAATGGGCTGATGAAAAATTAATCCGCCAGGTTATCGGTGAAGGAATTCCACCCTTGCTGATAAAAAAGGCAATCGAATCATTAATAAAGGAGTACCAGTCATGTTAGGAAATATAACCATTGACAAATCAAGCATGGTGCTTAATTATTTCTTGCACACCATCCATCTAATAAAGAAAAATGGAGGAAAACTAGAACGAACCAGATTTGAACGAGAAATGGCTCATTTTGTGGGAGTATCTGTTTACAATGATGATGGAACAACAAATAGGACTCCGTACAACAAATCTAAATTTCCTCGTTACTTTGGTTTTGTTGAAAGTGTAGATGTGGGCGGTCAGGAATTCTTATATTTGACGGGACGAGGAATAGAACTGAGTTCGATTATTGGGGAAAGAGCTCTTTCGGATGGATCTACAGAGTATTATATTACTAATAGAAATTATTTTATAACATTAATATTTTATAGTCTTTGGTTTGACACCTTTGGAAAAAACAATTGCGGAGCGGAGCAATCATGCACAGATATTGAGCCACCCAAAATAGTGTTTAGAGCGTTACAAGAACTAGGAAAAGCGTCTGCAGAAGAAATATATTATGTTATATATGGATTAAATGGTTTTCCCAAGCAGAAAAAACAACCAATTCATTCTTCTTTTGAAGACGCTATTGAAAAGGTTAAAGAAAAAAGGAACAACCGCTATGATTATAAAAATTGGATTCGGTCATGGAATCTAAAGAATCTTGTTAGCGATTGCAAAATCATAAACATCTTTACCGAAAAAGGATTCGGTCTTTTATCTTCTAATGAAAATAAAAACGGAGATATAGAATATTCTCTATCTAGTAATTTAAAACAAGAACATTTAGAATTCATCCATAAACTAAATCCATATTATAAACCTTTATTCTTTATTCAGGATTCGGACAATTCAAAAGATTACGTTCAGGAATGGCTAAAGTATTCTGTTTACGGTAAGTTTTGTTCAAATAGAAACATATTCCATATTCATACAAAAAATATTATCAAATCAATTTTGAACGACAAAAACTTTGTTCAAGCACTAAAGGCTGCCTACATCAATCCCAAAGAATCTTTTTATTTAGAATTTGACACTGCTGATTACAATGAAATCATCGATTGTTTTGCAGACAATGCGACGTTACTAGATCGCATAGATGATGTAATGGATGATTTTAATGGCTGGTCTAGTGTTGGAGTTCATAGTATTTCTTTATATAGTGAAATCGTTGCATTAGCAAAGAAATCCTATAACGGGCACAACATCAAAGAAATCTTAAGCCCAAACACAATTCGACTTCCGGCAAATCTTAATATCATAGGAGTGTAATAACATGCCTCTAGACATCACCGTTGGCCATTTAAACATGCCAAACCAAACAAACATTCCTACAAAAAAAAACATATCAGAAAGAAAAGACTTGTTGTCCTTCTCACCAACCCAAATCATCTACTATGGTGTTCCCGGCAGCGGAAAAAGCCATACAGTCGATGACGAAATCAACAAGAAACTAAGTAAATATAACGAAAGAAAAACAGAGGACAACAAGATTACGTATGACAATCAGGTAACCCGTGTAGTCTTCCATCCTGATTACGGAAATGCGGATTTTATTGGGCAAATAATGCCGAAAATCCGAGAAGGTCATGGAGTAGATTATGTGTTCAAGCCAGGTCCATTCTCGCAGATTTTGCGAAAAGCATATCTTAATTCAGACAAACCCTATTTCCTTATTATAGAAGAAATCAACCGAGGAAACGCGGCCGCTATTTTTGGCGAAATGATCCAGCTGTTGGATCGAATTAAAGAGAACAAAGATAAAAGTGGATATAGTACAGGTTGGAGTTCCTACTCTATATGGAATGATGATGTTAATGACTATATCCGAGATATCAATGCTTATAACAAATTTGAGCATAGCGGTTGTGTAAAAGTCAACCATCCTAAAGATATGCTAGATGGCAACGGAAATCCAGCTGACTCTCCTGATGAGAACGGCAAAAAAGAAATCGATTTTTCTTCAGCGACTTCTTACAGTTCACTAGAATTAATTCTCCAGGGATTTGATTATAAGCAAACATTCCGGGAATCTACAGCAATTCGCCTCCCGCCTAACCTCTCTATCTACGCAACAATGAACACTAGCGACCAGAATGTGTTTACGCTTGATAATGCGTTCCAGCGTCGTTGGGAAATGAAACAAATATCTAACGATTTGGCCCATGATGATTCCACCGCAGACACAACAAAACAGTATGATCAAATCATCGGCGATACAAATGTCAAATGGGGAGAATTCCGCGAAGTAATAAATGAAATAATCATGCAGTCTGCCGAAGAAAATGGTTTATCCAGTATGGAGGACAAACGCCTTGGCGGGTGGTTTATCACACCCAAGAAACTCGATGATAATGAAAATTCAAAGGCTGTTATCACAAAAAATGCTTTTGCAGAAAAGGTTCTCAAATACCTCTGGGATGACGCATTTAAGTTTGACCGAAAAGCGCATTTTGGCAATGTGAAAACACTTGAAAAACTTATTGAAAACTTTGATACAAAAGGCTTCAATATTTTCGCTGATACAGATATAAAAAAACTGCAGGAGATAGCTTCGACTAAGACCAACAATGATGGTTCTATAAATAATTCGACAAGTACCCCCACACAGAATGACAACAACGGATAAATACATTCCTCAACAGGAACGCCCGAAACTTAGCGAAGTTTGCGTCTATGGAGGCAAACAAAGCGATGAGTTCGCTGGGATCCGTTATGAAAACGGATCGTTAAAGGTGTATTTTCCTTTTGGTTATTCTAAGCCAATAGATGACGAAAAAGAATATCGCAAGGATATATTGAATCTTATTTCAGTTCTTGCAGCCTATTCCAAAGAAAGTAAAAGTGTTGACCAGAATCGTCAATTAAACGAAGACGAAGTTCAATTTCCGATTCATGCTTACCTTCATGTTTTCAATTATTTCCTAAACTTTGGTTACTACATTGAAAACGAGATGACATACAAAAGGGCTTCGAGTGGGAAAATTAATTGGCCAAGAACGATCAAACAGATTCGCCCCAAAATTGCGGGCGAGCGTCCAAACGAATCGGTTGTTTATCTCGATTTCATAACAAAAAGGTCGAGCAACAACGAAAATGAAATCATAACGCAAATTCATCAATATTGTGTTTATGAGAGCTACGAGAAAGTCGGATGCTTGTTCGGGTATTTCCGACCAAAAAAGCCAACCATTCCCTTTAATGCAAAGATGTTCGCCGCCATTTTGAAAAATAAGATTTCAAGAACATTCAACGAAAAGCACATCCTACTTTTTAGAAATATGCTTGACATCGTTTGTTACATGGGCAAACGGAATGACAATCGAAAAGCAAGTTTCGGCACTAATGATTTTGAATATGTTTGGGAAGGCCTGATTGATGATGTTTTTGGTGTCAAAAAAAGTGAAAAAGAAAAATATTATCCGCATTGTGCTTGGCATATCAGTGATAAAGATAGCGATGCAGAATGGAACGAAACAAAAAGAACGGCATTACGCCCCGACACAATAATGTTATCCGCAAACAATGATGCAAAAATTTTTGTTCTCGACGCGAAATACTATCAATATGGGGAAAATCGCGAGTCCAAGAGATTACCCGGAACAGGTTCAATCATTAAGCAAATCGCTTACGCAGAATTTATAGAAGCAATGCGCCAACAGAAACCGAAGATTGCCCAAGGCGATATCTACAACGCATTCATCCTACCTTACGCAACAACATTTAGCGAATCAAAATATCCAATGGAAAATTTCGGATATGCAGATTGCAATTGGAAAAATACAGAAGCAAAAACATACCATAAAATCTATGGAATATTGCTAGATGTCCGATCCATCATGCATCGTCACCCGAATCATTCCGACAAAGACATAGCCGAACTCGCCGCAAGAATTGAAGGCAGAATTTAATACACTAATTCCGTTATGTAAAATTTTCTTACTCCCCTAGCCAGACTTTTCGATATTAGGTACATTAATGCAGCACGTGATTCTCTGTCAAATGGAGAATCGCGTCTTTTTTTATTCCGAAAATTCTGAATAAGGGGACGCCTCTAACATCAAACGGTCACAAATGGTGACCACTCGGAGGCAAAAAGCACCTATCATGAATGAAAATATTGACAACTTGTCAAAATTTGATTACATTATAAAAAGATACACGGTCAGAATAACACATAAGGCTTTAAAGAACCTTGATAAAATGCCCAAGCCAGAACAGGAAAAGTTCTTCCGTTTGAAAACGGCTTTGGAAACAAGAGGTCCTGAACAGCCCTCGTTTATGAATTATTCTAAACTCGGTATGAACATGTATCATTGCCATTTGTCAAGAAAATGGGTTGCATGTTGGAAAAATGAATCGGGAACTTTAACTATAGAGGTCTACTATGTTGGCAGTCGTGAAAGCGCCCCCTACGCACGGCACTAAGAAGCCGGTATCCTTCAAGATCGAAGGAGAACAGATTCCCGACTTCGTTTTGGGGATGCTCAAGTACATGTTTCCGAAATGTGTCAAGATTTATGAAACGCCGCTCAAAAAACGTCATGATATGGATGAGGAATCGGTTGTGCTCGAAAGTACCGATTGGAACAAGAGAATGTCCGCGGAAATGACACCAGGCAAGGCCATCCGTGCCGACCGTGGGCTTCGCGGATGGACGCAGAATGTTCTCGCGCAAAAACTCGGCATCTCTATACAGAACCTTTCTGCGATGGAACATGACCGTCGTCCGATATCCAAGAAAATGGCCGCAAAGCTGTCTCTAATTTTCGACGTTCCACCCGAAACATATTTCAAGTTCTGACTGTAAAATTTTCTTACTCCCCTAGCCAACATTTTCGATATTAGGTACATTAATGCAGCACGTGATTTTCTGTCAAATGGAGAATCGCGTTTTTTTTTATTCCGTGATTTTGGAATAAGGGGACGCCTTCAACTAATCAAAGGAGGCGCAACGGCTCTATCTAATATCGACATCGCTACAATTCTTTCAATGGAAGAATCGCAGACTTTTGACCGCAAAAGCATTAATATTGCTCCGCGTGATTTTTCCAACCATGTCTGCGCATTCGCCAATGCCGATGGCGGCATTATCGTAGTCGGCATTTCGGACAAGACCAAACGCATAGAAGGCGTTGATTCTCGGGAACGCCAAGTAAATGAGCTGTTGCGAGTACCAATGGACTTCTGCACGCCAACGGTTCCATTCGTTCATGAATTTGTGGATTGTGTAGATTCAAACGGCAAGGCAAACCATGTTCTTGTTTTCCATATAGAAGCGAGTCCGCTTGTCCACGAGAACCAGGCGCATGACGCCTATATACGGATTGGAGACAAATCAAAAATTCTTTCTTACGAGGACCGCATGACGCTTAGCCTAGACAAAGGATTGCGCTCGTTTGAAGATATTTTGGTTCCAGATTCAAGTTACGACGATATTGATGAAGTTTACCTCAAGGAGTATCTGCAAATGGTAGGATACTCAAGAAGCCCTCGGGAGTATCTATTGCAAAACAAGAACTTTGCCAAGGAGAAGGCCGGCGAAATACGGCTAAGCGTTGCAGCTATATTACTATTCGGAAAGAATCCGCAGCAGTTCTTTCCTCGCGCTCGTGTACGCTTTATCCGCTATGAGGGTACCGAGGAAAAATTTGGAACTGAGATGAATGTCATCAAGGACGTAATCTTTGAGGGGCGAATTCTTGAACAGATTCGGCAGGCTGTTGCCTATATTCAGACGCAAATCAAGGAACGTACGTATTTGACCAAGGGCGGAATTTTTACCACAGAACTTGAGTATCCTGAATTTGTACGTACAGAACTAGTTGTCAATGCGGTAACACATAGGGATTACTCTATTCGCGGAACAGAAATTCAAATCAAGATGTTCGATGATCACTTGGTTGTCGAGTCACCAGGCAATTTGCCGAGTCAAGTAAAAATTGACAAGATTAGGAATGCACATTTTGCACGAAATTCACACATAGCGGAGTACCTGAAAGATTACAAGTATGTTAAAGATTTTGGAGAAGGCGTTGACCGAATTTATCGAGAAATGGAGGCGTCAGGTTTACCTGTGCCTGAATACCGTCAAGATTCATTCATTTTGAAGGTCATTGTCAAAAATTCAGGTTTTGCCCTTCAGAAAACGGGATTTGAGTCCGAAAAAACGGGATTCACCCTTCAAAAAACGGGAATTGAATCTGAAAAAACGGGATTTGCTCTCCAAAAAATGGAAATCGCATCTATTGTATTAAATTCAGGTTTTGGGAAGACAATAAAAGAAAAAATGAAAAAAATCATTGATGAAATAGACGAAAATCAAGTAATTGCAGCAAAGGATATTATGAAAATTTTAGCGTGTAAGCCAACAGCCGCAACAGAGATGATTAAACGAATGCGTTCGCTGAATCTTTTGAAGAAAATAGAAGGAGTAGGACCAGGTCGTTATTCCTTAAATTTTCTCTCAATAACCACACCGAAGGACTTGTAAAATTTTCTTACTCCCATGGCGCAAGCGCCAAATGGAGAATCGCGTTTTTTTATTCCGTGATTTTGGAATAAGGGGACGCCTCTAACATCAACCGGTCGCAAATTGTGACCACATGGAGGCTATTATGGCAGAAAACAAAGAAGAATTTGAGTTGCCAAAGGAACTCTTGGAATCAATAGCGGGGCTTAATGAACTTATGAGCCAGCAACAGGATCAAGCAGCAGCAATGATGTACAGATTGATGTTCCGCCATGAACGGAATCTCCATCTACTAGACCGCTATTCAGATATCGTACTTGAAGGCGTTTCTGGCATGGGTAGCGAGTTCGCGAAAGAGGATTACAGGAATTTTTTGCAATACCTGTCGTATGTTATTCCGGACGAATACGCTCCGCATAAGGAAATGTACGAAGAAGAGCTCAGAATCGCCGAAGATGATGATGAGTCTGCAGATAAGGAGGTCACGTAATGGATCTTGTAAAATAGATGTTCAAGTACGGGCGTCTTTATTCCGGTGTTGATCCCGAGTTTATCGAAGATGATGTATTCCGCATTATCCAGCCCCTGAACGAAAACTATTCATTCGATGCAAAGATTGCAAACGGAATAGGTGGTCAGAAGACTACACAGAAAACTACACAGAAAACTACACAGAAGACTACACAGAAAATTCTTGCTGCGATGGAGGATAACCCCAATGTGACTATATCCGAATTGTCGGAAATTTGCGGAATAACTGTTGATGGTGTAAAATGGCAATTGAGAAATCTCACAAAAACCGGACGCATCGCCCGCATCGGTGGAGATCGTGGTGGTTATTGGGAGGTGTGCGGAAAGTAACTTTTCTATCTTTCACGTCATGCAAAACGAAAACTCTCAAGAAAAGATCAAAGGCAACCCGATTGCCCTTTTGCCTATCGCCGTATTCCTGGTACTTTATCTGGGTCTCGGCATCACGTTTGAATATGTCCTCAAGATCCCGATGGGATTTTACAACATACCGATTGTCGCGGCATTCTTGGTGGCGATTTTCGTGGCTTGCGTACAGAACCGCAAGCTGAATTTTGACCACAAGATGAATGTGATGGCAGGCGCACTTGGCGACCGCAATATTTTCTTGATGATCCTGATTTTCCTTTGCGCGGGCATTTTCGCAGGGATTCTCGGGCGTTCAAGCGCCTCAGCGGCGGCATACTTGCTCTTGGATTTCATTCCGGCGCAGTTCGCGGTGGTAGTGCTGTTCGTTGTCGCGGCGTTTGTCTCTACGGCGATGGGTACGTCTGTTGGCACGATTGCAGTGGTCTCCCCGATTGCGGTCGAAGTCGCACAGATGGCGGGCTTTGGCGTTCCATTCTGCGTAGCGACGGTGATTGGCGGCGCAATGTTCGGCGACAACTTGAGCTTTATTTCGGATACGACGATTGCGGCTACATCTACGCAGGGTTGCAAGATGAAGGATAAGTTCCGTGTGAACTTTCTGGTGGCAGCTCCGGCGGCACTTCTCGCGATTATCATCATCACGGCAATTTCGTTTGTGACCAAAGCAAATACGGTTGCCGAAAACTCCTACAATCTCGTACAACTTATTCCATACGTTCTCGTATTGGTACTTGCGCTTACGGGCATCAACGTTTTTGCAGTGTTGCTCATCGGCATTGTTGCGGCATCCATCATTATGGTGGGTTCCGGCACACTCGACATGATTGGTCTTTTGCAGAACATCGGGAACGGCATTTCGGGAATGTACGAGACAATTCTCGTCGCAGTTCTGGTGAGCGCCTTGTGCGGGCTCATTCGCATTCACGGCGGTTTCGCAGCTCTGTTAGACTTTATCCATAAAGTGTTCAAGGGACACCGCAGCGGTCAAGTGGGCGTTGGCCTCTTGGTGAGCGCACTCGACATCGCAACGGCAAACAACACAGTCGCCATCGTGATGGCAGGTCCGATTGCAAAGCAGATGGGCGACGAATACAGAATCTCGCCGAAAAAGACAGCTTCGCTTCTGGACATATTCAGCTGCGTCGTGCAAGGCATTCTGCCTTATGGCGCACAAATGCTCGTAGCGCTCGCCGCCATTTCAACAGCTATCCCAAATGCAAACATCAGCGCGTTTGACCTCATTCCCTACATGTTCTATCCATTCCTGTTACTTGTCAGCGTACTTATATTCATTGCAATTTCTCCGCGCAAGAACAAACACTAACTTTAACAAAGTTTTGCGCCAACGATCCCCGCTACTAGCGGGGATTTTTTTCATATTCCAATTTAGACTACCCCACAACTACTCCTCATATACGTTACTTTGTAGTTTACAATTGAGGCAGACAAACGTCTCAGAATAAACTAGGAGGAAATCATGAAAACCTTAAAATTCATAACAGCTGTAATGCTTGCGTTTATGGTCACAACATCGTTCGCAGCACGAATAGTCAAATCGAAACTGGGCGATATCGAAGTCACCAACGCAAAGGACGGTGGGAAAGTTTTCTGCACAGCAGAATTCAATGACGAACTGACAATTGTCAAAGAAGCCGAAACTAAAGTCCTCGTCAAAGGGCGATGCGGAATGGGCTGGGTCGATAAATCAAAAGTTGAATATGTCGCCAAGGCGCAGGACAAAGTCATTATTTTTGACGAAATCCCGTTATTAGATTGGCACGACAATCCAATGGTTACCGGTATTTTGATCGACGACATTGAAGATTTTGACATCGCACAGATTGACCGCGATTTCAAAGAATACCTGACATACACTATGGATCGTGAGCAAACAGAAATACGAAATGGAGAGAACTGAGCTCACGCATCAGCGCTGCCCTGCGGGGCAGCGTTTTTTTTATAGCCCTTTCATAGCCTTGTACAAAGTCAAAACAGTTAACAATTCTTTATAATTTTATTACATTTTCCGTCGATTAAACAAACACAGATATTTCATCAAGGAATTCTTATGAATATTGCTATCGTCGGTACCGGTTACGTTGGACTTGTTAGCGGTACATGTTTTGCCGAAATGGGCGTCAACGTGACTTGCGTCGATGTGAACCAGGCCAAGATTGAATCTCTCCAAAAGGGAGAAATCCCTATATACGAACCGGGTCTCGATGAAATGGTGCTCAGGAACCAGCGCGAAGGCCGCCTCAACTTCACAACCGACCTCGCTAGCGTTCTCGACAATGTCGAAATGGTATTCAGCGCCGTGGGTACGCCTCCGGATGAAGACGGTTCCGCCGACTTGCAGTATGTGCTCGCTGTGGCACGCACATTCGGCCAGAACATCAAGAAGTACACCGTTCTCGTGACCAAGTCAACCGTCCCGGTCGGCACCGCCAAGAAGGTCAAGGCCGCCATCCAGGAAGAGCTCGACAAGCGTGGCGTGAACGTCCCGTTCGACGTGGCCAGCAACCCGGAATTCTTGAAGGAAGGCTCCGCCATCACGGACTTCATGAAGCCCGACCGCGTTGTCGTGGGTGTCGAAAGCGAACAGGCCAAGGAACTCATGACCCGCCTCTACCGCCCGATGATGCTCAACAACTTCCGCGTGATCTTCACGGACATTCCGAGCGCCGAAATGATCAAGTACGCCGCGAATTCCATGCTCGCAACCCGCATCAGCTTCATGAACGACATCGCAAACCTCTGCGAACTCGTAGGCGCCGACGTGAACATGGTCCGCAAGGGCATCGGCAGTGACACCCGCATCGGCAGCAAATTCCTCTACCCGGGCTGCGGCTACGGTGGAAGCTGCTTCCCGAAGGACGTGAAGGCACTCATCAAGACCGCCGAAAAGAACGGCTACAAGATGGGCGTTCTCAAGGCTGTCGAAGAAGTCAATGAATACCAGAAGACAGTCCTTTTCAACAAACTCGCAAAGCGTTTCGGCGGCGAAGCCAACCTCAAGGGCAAGACGATTGCCATGTGGGGTCTCGCCTTCAAGCCGGAAACGGACGACATGCGCGAAGCGACCGCACTCGTGCTTATCGACAAGCTCACCAAGGCTGGCGCTATAGTTCGAGTCTATGACCCGGTTGCCATGAACGAATGCAAGCGCCGCGTGGGTGACATCGTCACTTACTGCAACGACATGTACGAAGCATTGCTCGATGCCGACGCACTCCTCCTCGTGACCGAATGGAAGCAGTTCCGCATGCCGAGTTTCGGCGTGATGAAGAAGTCTATGAAGAACGCCCTCATCATCGACGGCCGCAACATCTACGACGCGAAGGAACTTGCCGACGCCGGATTCGAATACAGCGCCATCGGTTGCTAAGGAATAGCCATGCTTGATAAAAACGTTATCCTCAATGGAAAGGCCGTCCTTGTTACGGGTGCGGCAGGATTTATCGGCTGCAACCTCTGCAAGAAGTTGCTTAACGACTACAACTGTTCCGAACTCGTCGGACTCGATTCCATCACCGACTACTATGACGTAAACATCAAGCACGAGCGCCTCAAGGAAATCGAGGCTCTCGCGACATCAACCGGCAAGAAGTGGACATTCGTAAAAGCGAACCTCGCCGACAAGGCTGCAATCGACAGCCTGTTCGAGAAATACCACTTTGCCGTCGTCGTGAACCTCGCCGCCCAGGCCGGTGTCCGCTATTCCATCACGAACCCGGATGCCTACATCCAGAGCAACCTCATCGGTTTCTACAACATCCTGGAAGCATGCCGCCACAATGAGGTCGAGCACCTCGTGTACGCGAGCTCCTCCAGCGTGTACGGCAGCAACAAGAAGATTCCGTATTCCACCGACGACAAGGTCGATAACCCGGTCTCGCTGTACGCCGCCACCAAGAAGAGCAACGAGCTCATGGCACACGCCTACAGCAAGCTCTACAA
The DNA here is from genome assembly GCF_900177805.1 of Fibrobacter sp. UWB13. Taxonomy (NCBI): domain Bacteria; kingdom Pseudomonadati; phylum Fibrobacterota; class Fibrobacteria; order Fibrobacterales; family Fibrobacteraceae; genus Fibrobacter; species Fibrobacter sp. UWB13. The sequence goes on from NZ_FXAX01000001.1 coordinate 2,023,447, forward strand.
CATCCCGAGCACGGGGCTGCGCTTCTTTACGGTCTACGGCCCCGCTGGCCGCCCGGACATGGCATACTTCGGCTTCACCAACAAGCTCAAGGCGGGCAAGACCATCCAGATTTTCAACTACGGCAAGTGCAAGCGCGACTTCACTTTTGTCGATGACATTGTCGAAGGCGTTGTGCGCGTGATGCAGCACGCTCCCGAAAAGCAAAACGGCGAAGACGGCCTCCCCCTCCCGCCGTACAAGGTCTACAACATCGGCAACAACCACCCCGAAAACCTGCTGGACTTCGTGACAATCCTCCAAGAGGAACTCGTCCGTGCGAAGGTGCTCCCCGCCGATTACGACTTCGAAGCGCACAAGGAACTCGTGCCAATGCAGCCCGGTGACGTGCCCGTGACCTACGCTGACACGACCGCCCTGGAGAATGATTTCGGTTTCAAACCCGCCACCCCCCTCCGCGAAGGTTTAAGAAAGTTTGCAGAATGGTACGCAGGGTATTACGGAAAAGTAGAATAATAATTAAAGTTCTTTTTACAGAACAATCAAGCCGTCACTTTCAATCTGAAATTGGCGGCTTTTTTCTATTAAACATTAGAAAAACCTCAAAAAAAAAAGATTTATCAAAGAAATCATAAGACAAAGCGAGAGTATATTATAAGGAAATAAAAAAAATGTAAAACGTAAACAGTGAAATTTTCTACTTTTACGATCTCAATTGAGAATTGACCTATTGGAATTTTGCACGTGAAAAAAGTATTGCATATATCGAAGTACTACTATCCCTTTACCGGAGGCATAGAACAGGTCGCCAGAGACGCCGTTCGAGCTCTACAGGGAAAATTCGAGCAAAAAGTTCTTTGTTTTGAACACGACAACAGCGAGAACCAGAACGTCGTTGACGATATCGAAGTCATTCGCTGTAAATGCCAGTGCAAAATTTTTTCGCAGTCCATTTCGCTAGAATTGGCTTGTAAGTTCAAGGAACTGCTTAAGACGTTTAAACCGGATTATATCGTATTTCACTATCCGAATCCATTCGTCGCAAGCATTCTTTTAAGGAACATTCCCAAGGAAACCAAGCTCATTCTCTACTGGCATCTGGACATTACCCGCCAGAAGATCTTAGGCAAGATATTCCATCCGCAAAACTTGGCCCTACTGAAAAGAGCAGACAGGATTATCGCGACAAGCCCCAATTACATTGAGGGCAGTAAGTATTTGTCAAGATTCAGATCCAAATGCAAAGTCATCCCGAACTGCATTGACGAAAACCGTCTTGCAAAGACTCCCAAAGCAGTCGAGCTGGCAGAAAAGATCAAGCAAGAAAACAAAGGCAAGACCATCTGTTTGTCTGTCGGACGCCTTGTACCATATAAAGGCTACAGCTATCTCATCAAGTCAGCTCAAAAGCTAAACGAAAATTTTGTTTTCTATATCATTGGCGATGGAGAAAAGAGAAAGTCGCTAGTAAGTCAGAGCAAAAACTGCCCTACAGTCAAGTTCCTTGGGAAACTAGCGGACGACGAACTTAAAGCCTACTATTTGGCAGCAGACATTTTCTGCTTCCCATCAATTACCAAAAACGAAGCGTTTGGAATCGCCCTTGCCGAAGCCATGTACTTCGGTCTGCCCTCCATTACATACACCATTCCAGGAAGTGGCGTAAACTACGTGTCCCTGAATGGCGAAACGGGCTTGGAAGTTCCTAATAGGGATGTCGAAGCTTATGCAAACGCAATCAAGGAACTTTCTGCGGACAAGGACAAAAGAAAACAGTTTGGGGAAAAAGCATTTAACCGCGTGATAGAAAAATTTCTTTTCAACCAATTCAAAAAGAGCTTTATTGACTTGATAGCGGAGTAATGAATGATTGCGGTCAACGCACGCTTTTTAACCCAACCCCTTACTGGAGTTCAGCGGTTTGCACTCGAAATATCGAGAGCGTTACAATCTCTTTGTGGAAAGAATAATATTCTTTTTTTTTCACCGAGCAACATTCTATTACAATCAGAAGCAAAAGAACTTAATGTTGAAATCATCGGCAAGCATACAGGGCATCTTTGGGAACAGATAGACCTTCCCCGTCACTTAAAAAAGAACGGCAATCCACTACTTATAAATTTGTGCAATATAGCCCCGATTTTTTATAGCAATAAATTATCTACGCTGCACGATATTATATACATCCGTTATCCCCACACCTATTCAAAAGCATTTCGCTGGTTTTACCGAATTACCATGCCTCTTGTTTTAAAAACAAGCAAGCATATTTTTACAGTCAGCGAGTTTTCAAAAAAAGAAATCACCAGTCACTACCACATCCCGCAAAATAAGATTACAGTCGTTTATAACGCAGTCGATAAAAAATTCCGCCCACAGCCCGACAACGCACTAAAAAAAGAAAACTACCTTTTGGCGGTATCCTCCGTAAAGGAAAGCAAAAACTTCGCATTAATCCTCAATGCTTTTGAAGCCTTGTCAAAGCAAAGAGACGACTTAAAATTATTCATTGTTGGCGATTTAAAACAAGGAAATTTTTCCAATATCGACTTGAATAAATTTGTCAATCATCCAAGAATCAAGTTTTTGGGAAGAGTTGACGACAACCAACTAATAAAACTGTATTCCAACGCAAACGCATTTCTTTTTCCTTCTTTATATGAGGGCTTTGGCATTCCTGTTTTAGAAGCACAGGCTTGCGGGTGTCCAGTCATAGCATCAAACACCGCCTCATTGCCAGAAGTGTTACAAGATTCAGCAGAATTTGTCAATCCGCAAGACCCAGCAGACTTAACCCGCGCCATCAGCAAGATAGTAACCCATTGTGAATACAAAAATCAACTGATAGACAAAGGTTTCCAGAATCTGGAACGTTTTTCATGGGAAAAAAGCGGAAATACCATATTAAACGAAGCAAGAAAAGTAATGTAAAAATTCACTTTTTGCAAAGGATCTAACATGGCAGATAAGGCAGTTGCAATAATAGCGGTCACTTACAATAGATTAGATTTGCTGAAAGAAGAAATTAATTCCCTAAGAGAACAAACATACAAAGATGCACAAATCATTGTAGTCAATAACGGATCCACGGATGACACTCTTTCATGGCTACAACAGCAGCAGGATATCATAACTATAACACAAGAAAATCTAGGTGGAGCAGGCGGTTTTTTTACAGGTATGAAGTATGCCGCTGAAAACGGCTACAAATACTGTTGGGTTATGGACGATGACGTCATTTGCCAACCTACAGCCTTAGATGAATTAGTCTCAGCATACAAAGCGCTCCCAAACATAGGATTTGTTTGCAGCCGAGTCATTGGCATTAACGGTCAGCCGATGAACACTCCCAATATCAATTCACTAAAAGCAGACGGCTACAACGATGTGATTGACTATGTGGCAAACTACGCCTTGGTAAAAGTTATACATGCCACATTTGTTTCAGTGTTCTTATCGACAAAAACAATTTTTGAAGTAGGTTTACCGCTAAAAGAGTACTTTATTTGGGGGGATGACGTTGAATACACACGCCGAATATCTTCCAAGTACCCCTGTTTTGTTGCATGCAGAAGCATTGTAACCCATAAAAGAGCCATTCAAAAGTCATTACAGCTAATTCAAGAAACCAATCCACGACGAATAGCAATGAACTTTTATAAATTCAGGAACGAACTGAATAACGAAAGAAAGTTTAAAGATTGGCACATGTTCTTAATTACTTTTTTAAAGGATATCATTCTCCTAATAAAACTACTTAGCCATTTTAAACTACGACATGCATTTATCATAGTAAAAAGCATTCTTTCTACTATTACCTTCCGACCCAAAGTTCAATTCCCAATTGAAAATAGCAAATGAAAATTTTAATTGTAAATGAGTTTTATTATCCGTACCAACGAGGAGGCGCAGAGGTCTCTACGCAGCTACTTGCAGAAGAGCTTGTGAATTTGGGTCATCAAGTTACAGTCTGTTGCTCTTTTTCCAAAAATAAAATCGAGACACATAACGGCGTAAAAATTCATTACATGAAAGTCAACCCCTTATATTGGGGTGGGAATAGCACATCTCCGAGCGGTTTAAAAAAAGCTCTATGGCACATTATAGACTTGTGCAACCCATTCATAGTCAAGCCATTCCTAAAAATACTTGAAGAAGAAAAACCTGATATCCTGCATACCAATAATTTAAGCCATTTTTCAACTCTTATTTGGTTCTTGTCAAGCTTAAAGAAAATACCGGTATGCCACACAATTCGAGACTATTATTTGTTATGCCATAAATGTACCATGTTCAAAAACGGGTGCAACTGCATTAAAAGATGTCCTTCATGCAAAGCGACTTCTTTTTCCAAGCGCTACTTTTCAAAATACGTAAATGGTGTTGTTGGCATAAGCCAGTTCATTCTAGATTGTCATACATCATTCAACGTTTTTTCCAAAGCAAAAAACAAAGCAGTCATCTTCAATCCTGTAAAAAAAACATCTACAAATACTGAACATAAAGTCAATCACGCAATAGGCTTTATAGGAACAATACATCCAAGCAAGGGCATTGAAGTTCTAATAAAAGCATTTGCCAAATGCAATTTGAACAACTACCAATTGCTAGTTGCAGGTTCTGGAGACAGTACTTATATAGAATACCTAAAGCAACTTGCAGGGAATTCAAAAGTCACATTCCTGGGAAGGCAAGTCGCTTCTGAATTTTACACCAGAATCGATTTATTAGTTGTACCTTCTTTATGGAACGAACCTTTCGGAAGAACCGTTGTCGAAGCGCAATCCGCAGGAATTCCAGTCATCGCCTCCAACAAAGGTGGCATACCAGAAATTTTGGCGGATAGAAAATCCGGCATGTGTTTCAATCCCGACATCGAGGAAGAACTAACAACATGCATTCAGAATTTCGTCAACAAAAAAATTCAATTTGAAAATAATTTTCGTTTTGAAAATTTCAGCAGCCCAGAAATAGCCCAAAAATATATTTTATTTTACGAGACCATAAAAAGAGAATATTAATATGGGAACTTTTATTTTAATCATAAATGTACTTATATACCTATTCGTATTCAAATACACAAAAAGCAAATTTTCAAAATTTGGTCCAACATCATTTGCCCCCCTATTTTACGCATTTTTTGCAATAACAGCCGTATTTCTATATTATTCGGGCTATTATGAATTAATAAGACATGCAACAGAAGAAAAAATCAATGAAGTTTCCATATGGCCCTATTTGTACATGCTAATGTTCATAGGTATATTCTTTTATCCGATTTACAAAAATCCTATAGAAAAAGTATCTTCCATATTACCACCGCATCGTATAAATGAAAAAATTTTCACTATAATCTTTTTTACAGTATCTTTCATAGCAATAATTTTACTTTTACCCAACATGACATCAATATCTTCAGTATACGATCAAAGTACCGTTGCTGACGATTTTATGGATCGATGCATGGGATATTCACGATTTTCCCCCATTCAACAAAAATTCTTAAACTTTGTCAAAGTTTTTCGTACCGCAGGAATCCCTCTATTCTTTTTCTATCTATCGTACAGAACACATAAAATAAAAATGATTGTTCTTCTTGGCATAAGTTGCTTTCTTCCAACGCTACTAGAATCCATTGTAAATATATCTCGCGGAGCAATGCTTTATTTATTGTTAGACATATTTGTTGGATACATTCTATTTTATAATTTCATGCCAAAAAAAGTCAAACGATTCATAATTTTGACAGCAACCATCACTTTAAGCCTATTAACCATTCCCGCACTAATCATCACATTCGCCCGTTTTAGCGATGGCGCTTCCGGTTTCATGAGTATCGCCACATATTTTGGCGAGCCGTTTTTAAATTTTCCATTACTTTTTTGGGGTAATTACAAAGGTTTTTCTATGGGGGAATATTATTTTGGTCCCGTAATATCTCTATTTACAGAAGTAAACGCACCATCGGACAAAATAAGTCGTTTTTATTATTTTTCGCGAATTACAGGAACATCAATAGCATGGTTCAGAACAATCGTAGGGTCCTTGGTAATGGAATTTGGATACTGGGGAGCAATAGTATTTGCTGTTATATGGAATAAATTCTACAGTTATTTCATTCACATAAGAAGCACGACTATACCGTTCAACAAAATGATTATATATTACTATTGCTACATGCTCTTAATCCAAGGTATATGGGGATTCAACACGTCATATGATTTAATTTATAGGATTATCATTGTTTGGCTGTTTTTTGGCTATAACTTTAAAAAGAGAACCATCAGTATTTAACTCAAATGAGCAGTACAAGTTCAGCGCAGCACATTGCAAAAAATACAGTTTTCCTCTATATAAGAATGATACTAATTATGGCAGTATCCTTGTTTACCACAAGGGTTCTTTTTCGTTCTTTAGGAGAACAAGATTTTGGCTTGAACAATGTTATCGCAGGCGTTATCATTGTATTCTCCTATTTAAACAACTCCCTCGCTGCAGCAACATCTCGTTTTATCACCTTTGAGCTCGGTCAAAATAATTTAGAACGCTTAAAGCATGTATTCAAGACATCGTTAACTATTCACTTTCTTTTCGCATTAATAGTCGTAATCATTGGAGAACCGATCGGCATCTATTTAGTGAACAAAGTTCTTTCAATACCTCCGGATAGATTATACGCATGTAATTGGACGTACCAATTTGTAGTACTGTCTTCCATCGCTACAATACTCCAAGTTCCATTCAACGCACTCATCATTTCCTATGAGCGCATGAATATTTATGCATACATAGGCATTTTTGACGCCTTTGCCAGATGCGCCATAGCTTATATGATTTGGTCAACAGGATACGACAAACTCATTCTCCTAGGCCTTCTTCAATTTGTCTTATCAGTACTATTAACCCTATTTTACATTACATACTGCAAAAGTAATTTCAAATCTGTCTTTTCTTTAAGACTGTGCTTCGAGCAGAATCAGATTAAATCAATGCTAAGCTACTCTACATGGAGCCTTATCGGTTCTACGGCAAACATGCTAAAGAACCAGGGCGTAAACATCATACTAAACGTTTTTTTCGGTTCCGTTATAAATGCGGCAAACGCAATTGCCTACCAAGTATGCCATGCTGTGACAAATTTTTCAAATAATTTTACCATGGCAATGAACCCCCAAATTATCAAAAGTTATGCAGCCAAAGAATATGAGAAAACAAAGCAACTTATTTTTAGGGGTGGAAAACTCTCATTCTACCTTTTAATGTTCCTATGCATTCCAATTATATACGAAATCGACTTCATTTTAAAAATCTGGATGGGAAATGTTCCTGAATATACAAATCTCTTTACCCGCCTTGTTTTAATTCTTTCTTTAGTAGAAGTATTCACATTTACCATTGGATGCGCGATTCAAGCAACAGGAAATATCAGGAACTATCAGCTTGTAATAAGCGGAATAAACATGTTAAATTTTCCAATTTCATTCATCCTGTTTAAATTTGGTTTACCCCCATATACAGCACTTACCGCATCTATCGCCATCAGTACCATCACTGTACTAATGAGACTTTATTTCATCAAGCATTTGCTTAACATATCCCCATCTGAATACTTCTTTTCAGTTCTATTAAGATCCTTTGTTGTAGCAATTCCATGCCTAATCGTACCAACAATTATCTACACAACCATGCACGACGGTATAATCCGCTTTTTCACGCTTTGCATTGCGACATGGTTCTTTAATTTTCTTATTATTTATCTTATAGGAATCGACAAAAGCGAAAAATTATTTCTCAAGCAACTACTAATAAAACTCAAATCAAGATTTTATCATGCCAAACCTACCTAAAGAAAAAGATTGTTGTGGATGTGCAGCATGCGTTGACTCTTGCCCCAAAAAAGCAATTTCTTTAAAAGAAAGTAAGAACGGTTATTTTTTCCCTTTTGTAAATGAAGACCTATGCATCAATTGTAAGTTGTGCGAAAAGAACTGCCATATACTGCACCAAGATGAGCTTAAGCGCAATGACCTTGCATACGAAAAGCCCTACGCCGCATGGACCTTAGATGATGAACTAATAAAGCATAGTGCATCTGGCGGTATTTTTGCCCAAATAGCAAAGGATTTCCTGCAAAACGGAGGTTTTGTGTACGGAGCCGCCCTGCAAGACGATTCGACAGTAAAGCACATCGAAATATCATCAGTCGAAGAACTTCGCAAACTTCAAAATTCCAAATATCAGCAAAGTAACGCTTCAGGTATATACACCCAAGTAAAAAAACGCCTTACCGAGGGGTATAAAGTACTATTTTCAGGAGTACCCTGCCAAGCAGGAGCTCTTTATACGTTTTTACATTATAATGAAGCTTTATTAAAAAATTTATTCGTATTAGAAATTGTATGCCACGGAGTGCCAACAAATCATCTAAGCAAGTTAGCCCTGAAATTCACTGGAGCAAAGAAAATATTAAAATACAGGACAAAATCTAAAGGATGGTTGGAAGGCAACAGAATTACATACGAAATGCCAGACGGTTCCATTCTAGAATGCACTAAGCGCCGTAAGGATTTCTTATTCCGTTCATACTTGACGATGTCCAACATAAGAGAAAACTGTTATACTTGTAAATACGCAAGAATAGACCGAGTAAGCGATTTAACACTGTGCGATTTTTGGGAAGTCAATCAAAAAAAATTTAATCATCGAGATGGAATTTCTCTCGTCCTCGTCAATTCAGCAAGAGGCCGAACTCTATTCGTAGACAATCCTCACATATACAAAGAACAGGTTTCTTGGGAAGAATCCATTCCACAAAATCAAAATCTTTATATGCCAACAAACCGGCAGCTTTTTAAAGGCTGCTTTAAAATATCAAAAATAATGAATTACCCAGATTGGCTATGCAAAGTAATCTTTCAGAACGGATTTGAAAATAAATACATAAACAAGATATTTTTTATTCTACAGTCCTTATTTACTTATCCGCTCAAAAAGAAGCAAAAGAAAGAACAAGCTCGCAAAGCTCATGAAACGTTAAAAATGTTAAAGGATTTTCAATAATGAAGACAGCCGGAATCATAACGACTTACTTTGCAACAAATTTCGGGGCTATGTTACAGCCATTTGCAATGAAGCGGACTCTAGAGCAGTTAGGATTAGATGTCGAAATAATCCGTTATAAGCAGCCACACGTCTATAACGTGTACAATCCTCTTCATTATCGTAAATTTATCAGAAAAAACGTTTTTGCAATTTTAGAACATTTAGAAGGACTTCCTTCAAAGCTTAAAAAGAATCAAGTTTTCCAAAAATATCTACTACAGCACCTGAATCCAGAGCCTGGTTTTTGCAAGCAAATCCCCCAAAATAAGGATTATTACTTTTTCGGCAGCGATCAAATTTGGAATCCCATAGTTACTGGCGGCTATGACAAAATTTACTTTGGTGAATTTCCTGTAAAAAAGAATGCCAAAAAGATTGCATACGCAGCCAGTGCAGAATCAATTCAGTATAATCCTAATACAATTGAATTTTTCAAGCATTATTTAAAAAACTTCTACGCAATCGGCGTAAGAGAACAAAAATTAAATGATGATTTGACAAAATATACTGGCATAAAAAATATTACCACAGTCTTGGATCCAACTCTAATTGCGGACCCAGCAATTTACAGTGAAATAGAGCAAAAAAATCCACTTCCAGGTGAAAAATTTGTTCTATTTTATAAAATTCGCGACTGCATGTATTTCACAGACAAAATCTATGAATATGCAAAAAAAACTGGGGCAAAGCTACTCATTTTATCCTCATGGTTCGAAAAAGACATTGTAAAATACGCCAAGGCGCACACAAACGTTATATACATGCCCAACGCAGGCGTTGAGACATTCTTAGGTGCAATCAAAGCAGCCGAATGCATATTCACTCCATCATTTCATGGTTGCGTATTTCCAATCCTAAACCACAAGCGCTTTTACAGCCTCGTCCTTAAGGATTCCTGGAATACAAGAGCTAACGACCTTTTAAACACCCTAAAGCTTCAAGACCGTTTATTGACTATAAACGGAACAATTTCAGACAACTCAATCGATTTTACAGAAGCAGATCTCATCTTAGAAAAAAGACGAGAAGAATCCCTTAATTTTATCAAAACATCAATAAGTGAATAGTAATGCACCATTTCGATTATCTCATTGTCGGTTCAGGTCTTTTCGGCTCCACATTTGCATACCGCGCCACACGTGCCGGGAAAAAATGCCTCGTCATAGACAAACGTGAACAACTAGGTGGAAATGTTTATTGCGAGAATGTCGAAGGAATCAACGTCCACAAATATGGGGCCCACATATTCCATACTAGCAACAAGCAAGTATGGGACTTCGTCAATTCCATCGTGGAATTCAACCGCTACACAAACAGCCCAGTCGCTAATTACAAAGGCAAGCTTTACAACCTGCCATTCAACATGAACACGTTCTACCAGATGTGGTGCGTCACAACGCCGGCAGAGGCAAAGGCAAAAATCGAAGAACAGAAAGCCGAAGCTATCGCCGTATTGAATGGACGTGAACCAGCCAATCTCGAAGAACAGGCGCTCACGCTCGTCGGCAAGGATATCTTTGAAAAGCTTATCAAGGAATACACCGAAAAGCAGTGGGGTCGCAATTGCAAGGACTTGCCGGCGTTCATCATCAAGCGCCTCCCAGTTCGACTCGTATTCGACAACAACTACTTTAACGACAAGTACCAGGGCATTCCCATCGGCGGTTACAATAAGCTCATTGACGGTTTACTAGCAGGAATCAAGACACGCACCGGCGTCGATTTCTTTGCTGAATATAAAGACAACTGGCGTGAAATAGCAGACAAGCTTGTCTATACGGGTGCTATCGATGAATTTTTCGGATATAAGCTCGGCAAACTCGACTGGCGCACCGTCAGTTTCAAGACACGTATCGAAAACACTCCGAATTTTCAAGGAAACGCCGTTGTCAACTACACATCGCATGACCAGCCGTACACGCGAATCATCGAGCACAAGCATTTCGAAATGTTCGGCGGCGATGTCTATAACGTTCCGAAAACCGTCGTTTCGGAAGAATACTCCACCGAGTACAAGGAAGATATGGAGCCATACTACCCCGTCAATGATGAACGCAACAACAAACTTGCCGAAGAATACCGCAAGCTCGCCGCGCAAGAATCAAACGTCATCTTCGGCGGACGCTTGGCTCAGTACAAGTATTACGACATGGCTCCCATCATCGAGCAAGTGCTAAACCTAAAGGAAATCTAAAAAAGATATATTCAATACAATGGGTTGGCTATAGCTATAGCCAACCCAATTAAGATTTCTAATACTGGCTATCTATCCATTGTATTCTTTTCGAAATCCAAATTTTTAAATCATCAACAGCATCTTCATAACTGTCAAAAGACTGATGCAAACATCCTTCAGAAATACCTAAAACATTCCAACGCTTAAAATTATTTTGTGTAGATTTTTTTAACTTTACGGACACATAATCTATCGTATCAAGTACAGACGCAAACAAATGAGATTTTTCATTCCACATCTTTTTGGCGTATTCCCTATACACGCTATCTTGAAAAAGATATTCATACCAAAGGACACGAAGAAACCAATCTTCAATAGCATTGTTTTTTTCAGTGCCATGATTTCCAAAAGCTAAATCAAAATCCCATACAGGACCCATTTTTATTATTTCACCTTTGACCCATGAAAAATAAACACTTGTATAAAATCTAGCATCTGTATTTTTTGATAACTCTTGAACCCAATAATGTTTTATACTTTCATCAACATCAATCCATTCATCTACAGAATTATCTTTTCCTACCTGAATCGTTTTAAAAAAATTTTCAAAATTTTGAATATGATCCTGAACAGTATCTAGCACATTATCTGTAGCATTTTTAGGATCATGAACTCTAAACGCTATTCCTGTTCCATTTTCTGTTATTACATCAGAAAAAACAACTTGTTCATTTTTATTATACCTTCCATCAACTTCAACTATATAGGAATAATCATTCTTCGGAATATTCACTCTATTTTCCGATATTTTTATCGTCTCCGTTAGCAAATACACTCCCAAATATTCCCCATTCAAATACAACTCTGCAAATTCACATCGTGGCGCATAATAAGCCCCAAGAGCAGCAGACAACCGATACGCAATAAAATTCCGCATCAACGTTTTGTCAGCATAATTCGCAATTAGCGCCCAATCCTTATCCTTTGGCATGCCTAGCATCGATTGTTTCTTAGCAAACTCAATCTTATAACTTTTTTTAGGCATTCCCCACGATGAATTTCCTCTCCCTCTTATGGTCAAATCAAGAATTTCGCTTTCGGCTTTTTTCTTGCCCCATATTTGGAGTTTAGCGGGAATTTCTGTTTCGCGGTCTTTAATCTTTTGCTGATTTTCCGTATAAATTACAATGCGGGGAATATTTGCGTAAGGATATTCCTTGTCATTCGGTTTAAACGTATCGGGATAAAGTTCTTTTGAAGAAGAACTTTTTGCTTTCGAAGAACTTGAACTTTGCAAACTTGCCGTTGGTTCATCCGCATCCGCTGAGGAGCTGTCGTCACACGCACTCAGAACTGCCGTCGCTAGAGCAATGCACAAAAAAAACATATATGCGGCATGCGATTTCCAACCAGCTCGAATCATGTTTCTTACTCCAAGATACCCAAAGATAGCATTATTTACACCATGGGTATTTCAAAAGCACGCCATTTCCTACAAAAAGGCTATACAATTACGTTCAGAAACTTTTTTCAGAGGGTTTTATCATCTATTCAAGAATTTCAATATTCTTTTGCAATAGTCCGGGGCTTCGTCGTTCACGGCATGGCCGTAGTTCTCGTAAACATAAAGTTCCACCGGAGTTCCATTTTGCTTTAGTGCTTCGGCAATTTCCCTAGAAGCGATTACGCCCAAGGTTTGGTCAAGTTTCGCACCCAAGACGAGTGTCGGGCACGTGACGTTTTCAAAATTTGCATAGGCTTCGAAATCAAGGCACGCGCGGGCGAGTTCAATGCCTAGAGCGTCCATTGCCTCAGCGGTATCCGTCGCCATTTTTTCCATCAAGTACGAATCACCAAAATTCTTTTTGCGGTCGAACAGATAAACTGTAAAACCGTCTTTGAATATTTTATACGAATCCGCTACCATCTAGGCAACGCTCATCGTACTTTTCAAGCTCATGCCAGGGAGCAATACAAGCGGGCGGGCACACGTGCCGAACTTGGCATAATCCATTTAAAAATTATTCGTCTTAACGGTCTGTACTAACGTTTCTGTCATACGACAAGATACTATAATTTCAAGGTTTTCAAATAAGTTTTTTGCCAGTCTGTGGTGCGATTGCTTTCGATTGCCTTTTGGATGGTCTTGTTGTGCGTCCACGCATCGAGTTTGCATTTTTCAATGAACGGGAGCGTAGCGTTGTACTGCTTGGCAAGTGCTGTCGCAAAGAACCTCGCGACCATCATTCGCAACCCAATTCAAGAATTTCGTGTCAAAGTCATCTTCCAAGAAAAACGACATCAGCGTTTCAATACCAAAGCGTGCCGTATAAACTATCGTCACGGGAGTATTTATCCAATGTTGAACATATTTCAAAAGGCGCTTGCGGTTCGCGGTTTTTGCAGATGGCTTGCAAAGTTCTTCGCAATGGTGCGCAATTCGGGAGTGCGTACGCAGATAATCGACTATGCATCCGTAGTCGGGATTATCATGCTATGGAAAGCCTTGAATTTCAAGTCCTGTTTTGCGAAAAGAGCTTTTTGAATTTCATTGATGATGGTCATTTTACTACGCCGTTTTTTTTAAGCTCGTTTCAAAGACTTCAAGATAACGAATTTTGAACTTTTTTCTAAATTTGCGCGCATGGCAGAAAAAAAGAAAATCCTCGTAATGGTCGCAAGCCCGAAGAATGAACGCAGTGGCACTCTCATCCCGACGAAGGCTTTTGTCGAAGGGCTGGAGCAGAACGGCGACTACGAGACCGAGTACATTTTCATTGACAGAATGAACATCAAGCCGTGTCGCGGTTGCCTCAGTTGCTGGGGGCGCGAGGACGGTTCGTGCTTTATGAAGGACGACGACGTGCCGATGATCCGCGAAAAGCTCATCAATTCGGATATTGTCATCTGGAGTTTTCCGCTGTTCCTGTTCAGCATTCCTGGGCAGATGAAGGTCCTGATGGACCGCATCGTGGGCATGGTCCACCCGTACATGGGCCAGAAGCTCAAGGAAGGCGCCAATGCGATGAATTCGCACTTGCACGGATTGCAATTCCAGAAGGAAGGTCAGAAGATTATCCTGCTTTCGAGTTGCGCCTGGATGGACATCGACGTAGTTTATGAACCTATCCGCAAGCAGTTCGACATCATCCTCGGGCACGAGGGTTACACGCTTATTGCCTGCCCGCAGATGCGCGCGCTCGACCACCGTGGCGGTCCGCGTCGTTTGAATATGCTCCGAAAAAAGTACCGCAAGGGCGGTGCCGAACTAGCTACGACAGGAAAGCTCTCTCAAGAAGCGATTGACTTGATGCAGAAGCCGATTTTCAGCGAAGACGCTTACGTGACGCTCGTGACTGAATTCGTGACGCATATGTTCGATAGAGACGATAATTTCTAGCGCCTTCGGCGAGTTACTAGTTAATAGTTATTAGTTACTAGAAATTTGTTAAAAGTCGCGGCTTTGCCGCATGTGTCATGCCCCGCTCCAACGGGGCATCTTCTTTTTTCAAGCACAAAAATAACTGGATTGGGCTGAAGCCCCAACTCTTTGGCTCGGTTATAAAAATGAGCAAACTCATTTTTGCAACGTTCGCCTTCTGAGTTGTCTTCGCTACGCTCAGGATGACGTATTGGGAGCAAATACAGAAAAACCCTGGCAGATGCCAGGGTTTTCCGTAAAAGCAAAATCGCAGATTAGCGCTTGCTGAACTGGAAGTGCTTACGAGCCTTCTTGCGGCCGAACTTCTTACGTTCAACGGCACGTGCGTCACGAGTCATGAGGCCTTCCTTCTTGAGAGCCGGCTTCACTTCTGCGTCGTTAGCAACGAGTGCGCGGGAAATGCCGAGACGGACAGCGCCCATCTGGCCAGCGATGCCACCGCCACGAGCGGTAACTTCGACGTCCCATTCTTCAGCGTTGCCAAGGATGGCGAACGGAAGATTTGCAATCATGTCCTGCACTTCAGAATGGAAGTATTCCTTGAAATCACGACCATTGATTGTGCGCTTGCCGGAACCCGGCTTCAGAATCACAGCGGCGATGGCGTTCTTGCGACGGCCAGTGCCGCGGTAGATCTTCTTATTCTTTGCTGTAGCCATAGTTTTCTCCGTTCTAAATTAAAGTTCTACGACTTCGGGTTTCTGGGCAGCGAACGGATGTTCGGCACCTGCAAAAATCTTGAGCTTCTTGATCATCTTGTGGCCAAGAGCGCTGTGCGGGAGCATGCCCCAAATGGCAGCTTCGAGCGGAGCAGTCGGGTTCTTTGCCAAGAGGTCAGCAAAGTTGATCCAACGTTCACCGGCGATGTGGCCAGTGTGGTGGAAATACTGCTTCTGGAGAGCCTTGTTGCCAGAAACGGCAACCTTTTCAGCGTTGATAACAACCACGAAGTCGCCAGTGTCGACGTTCGGGGAATAGATGGCCTTGTGTTTGCCCATGAGGAGACGAGCAACTTCGCTTGCAACGCGTCCCATCGGCTTGTCAGCTGCATCCACAAGCTTCCACTTGCGGGAGACAGTCTTCGGGTTTACCGTAATGGTCTTCATGTAAATCCTCTAGTGAGTGAAATTCCGGGGCAAAGGCGCCCCGAGAAAAGCAAAGTAAATTTAGATGATTTTCTGCAAGGGTTCAAGGGTAAAAAGGTGTAATTTTTGAAAAAAGTAGTATTTTTGCGGGTTAAACGTTCTATCAATTGATGGAATTATATTAATTAGTATAGCGTTTTTGTTAGACAATGGTCTTTGGTCAATAGTCATTAGAAATACGTCACTAGATGGGGCTAGTAGCCCCAACCTCTTCGGCTCGGTCATACCCATACGAGTATGGTTGCGACACTCGCCTTTTGAGGTTGTCTTCGACTCCGCTCAGGATGACACAATCCTACCTTAGAACGAATGTATTAATGGCGACCCCGGATTAAATCCGGGGTGACAATTGGGCATCACAAAGCCTCATCCTACTGTCTACTTTTCTCCTTGCGCATGGAGGCGAGTGCCTTGGACTTGCGGCGGGCAGTTTCCTGGAGGTTCACAGCCACATCAAACTCATCAACGATTTCGCGACCGAGGATTTCTTCGAGAACGTCTTCGAGGCTCGCGATGCCGGCAATGGCACCGAATTCATCCACAACACCCACCATGTGGCCGCGCTGTTTGAGGAATCGGAGTAAAAGTTTGTCCGTCATGAGGCTGTCGGGCACGAGCTGCATCGGGCGCATGAGCTGGCGCAGTTTCACATCGCGTTTGCCTTCGGCTAAAAGATTGTACGCATCGCGGCGGAGCACAATGCCTATCCAATTGTCTTTTTTCTTGTCGTAAAGCGGCACACGCGAAAACGGCCAGTTTCCGCGCTCGTCAAGAGTCTCGCCTATCGTACTGTCGGCGGGGAGCGTAAATACGACCTGTCGCGGCGTCATCACACGGCGCACCGGGAGCGACTTGAGCGAAAGGATGTTCTTGATGACAAGTGCCTGCTGGCGGTCAATCACATCTTCACGCAACCCGAGACTCACAAGGCTGTTGATGTCCTCGATGCTCACGTCCTTCTTTTCTTTGTCTTCGTGCGTCCAGTGCTTGGTAAGCGTGAGGCAAAGCCAGATGATTCCCGTCCAGCTGAGGATTTTCGTGATGTAGTAAAACGGTACAGCCACGAGCGGTGCGCAGACTTTCGCCTGTTTGACGCCGAGCGTCTTGGGAGTGATTTCGCCAAAAAGCAAAATGAGAATCGTGAGTATCACCGGCAAGAGCATCGCCGCCGAAGGCGACAAGCGCTTTACCGCCAAGGCTGTCGCTAGTGACGCGCCCACCGTATTTGCAACCGTATTCACCACAAGCACCGAGGCTATGTAACGGTCGATATTATCCTTCACGTGCTTCAGGTAACGTGCAGTAAATTTCTTTTGGCGCTCCAAGACTTCCACCGTCGAAGGCGGGACACTGTAGAACGAAGCTTCGGTCACAGAGCAGAACGCCGAAGCAGCAAGACAACAAAAAACAGTTAATGCAATTTCTAACATAATTTATTCCATCAACCCCGGCTCTATCGCCCAGAACTGGGTGCGCTCCATGTCACGAATAAAGTTTCCAAACGATTTCGTGTTCATAAACGGCACCACAAAAGAATCCTCGGTATTCAATTGCATCAGTTCAATTTCCGTAGATTTCGGGATATCGGCAAGCTTGCGAACTTCGTCAAGAGCGTCGTCAAACCCACCCAAGCCATGCACAAGCCCAGCCTCTTTCGCCTTCCAGCCGACCATCACACGACCGCCGCCATACACGGAATCGACCACAGCTTGGTCAATTCCAGTTGCCTGCGAAACTACACCCGTAAAACGATTGTAGAAGTCATCCATGTATTCCTGGAGAGCCGCCTTTTCGGTATCCGTCCACGGGCGTGCAAAAGAGCGTGCATCTGAATAATCATTCGTCTTGACCGGTTCATTGCGCAGTCCGACTTTTTGCATCAAGCCCGAAGCGTCAATTTTACCGCCATAAATCCCAATGCTTCCCACAATGGCGAAGGGTTCTGCAATTATCTTATCTGCACCACAAGCAATGTAATAGGCGCCCGACGTTCCAGAACTTCCGATACTTGCCACAATCGGGATGTCAAAACGCTTCAAGTTCTTAAGCGCACCCCAGATTTTATCAGACGCAATGGCGCTTCCGCCCGGAGAACTAATCCGTACCAGCAAAGCCTTCACGCCCATGCCAGGGAGTCGATGCAAGTTATCAAGCACAGATTCTTCCATGCGGGAATCAATCGTACCATTGATGTTCAACAAAGCCACTTTTGTGCGGTGATTCCAACGTTCGTCAAAGATCTTGGTATTCGACGGAGCCCAAGTCCTAAAGCCCGCATACGGAGCATCGATATCGAAGAACGTCTTTAGCGCATACGCAGGCACCTGATCAATATAAAGCAGTGTATCAGCAAGCCCCACTTTCTTGGCGCCAAGGGCAGTAATTACAGGCTTTTGCGCGAGCTCGTCCAATTTTTCTGTATTTACCGACGCAGTTCCAAATTTCATGCGACCAGCAACACGCATACGGACAAGTTCCCAAATATCCTTGTAAAGCGTTTCGATATTTTCGCGGGCATTCACCGACATGGAGTCCGCGGTGTAAGGTTCCACTGCCGACTTGTACGCACCATGGCGCAGGAATTCCACCTTGATGCCTAATTTATCCAAAAGCCCCTTGTAAAACGTAATTCCGCCACCAAGACCAAGCCAAGTAAAATACGCCGAAGGCTCCACCACAATGCGGTCCACATTCGCAGCAGCCATAAGCACTGCCGGGCGCACGTCATCCATGTAAGCGATCACGAGACCGCCACGAGCCTTGAGCTTTTTCACGTAACGGTTGATTTCTTCGGATATAGCCAAGTTGCCACTATAGCCAGAAAAATCAAGCACCACAAGCCCTGCCGCCGGATCGCGCAACAGATGTTCGAATAAATTGCGAACCTTCATGAGGCCGATAGAAGATGGAGCAAAGAACAAGAATTTCTTTTCGACTTCGGAAACTTCCATATTTAGCGGCACACGCACAATCTGCGCCGAACGCGATGCACGAGGATTACGTGATGTATGGAAACCGATGCTACCGCCTTTAGGCAAAAAGTCATCAAAAATTTCCAATGAAGCATCAGCATGCCCGCCAAGCGATACCGAAAGCGTAAACGCGTATTCATTATCATCGCCATAAATCGGCATCTTGAATCCAAAGCGATACCCGTATAGCGAAAGTTCCAGAAGCAGACGATGTTCCTTCCAGTCTTCGACATCGTAACTTGCATTAAAGAAATCGCCCAGACGAAGTGTTGCACCAGCGTTGTGCACACGCTCCATTGATGTGGGGCCCAGATATAGCAAGTTATCGCAAGAATAGCCTAACGAAAGCATGCTGAACGGGCGAATCAAAATGCCCGGAGAATACGTCCATTCCGTTCCCTTAAAATCAGCACTGCGAAACGCCGTAACGCGTCCACCCAAAAACGCGCTGCGGTCAAAAAGCGGAAAGCTATGCGTCAAGTTCCAACGGGATTCATCCATTCCCTTATCGTTAAAGCGATACTCGAAACCCGCTCCAACGCGGTCCAAGTTACCGCCCACGCGAAATTCCGTAATGCCATCGTCAAACTGGTACGAAGCTAGAGCCCCCTTGGAATCCAAAGCCGAGAGCCCAGCCGGATTCCCGAAAACACCGTGCGCCCCTTCAAGCGAAACAAAACGCGATTCACCCGGCAGGTAAGCGAAAGCCATCGCAGAAAGCGCGGTAATCGCAACAGCAAATGCTGAAAATGGAAAATTTTCTTTCTTCATCATAAATATTTTAGTAAATTTAAAAGAAGGTGGAATTTGGGAAAGGAATAAACCATGAAAAACACAGCCCTTCTTGTTTTTATCCTTTCGTTTTTGCTCGTTTCCTGCGGGGATGATTCCGGCAGTTCCGCTGGTGATTTCAATGAGGATTACGAACTCTCTAGCAGTTCCAGCGAAAAAAACAACAATAATTCCAAATCGTCTAGCAGCTCCAGCGAAAATTCGGAACTTTCAAGCGTTTCTAGCAGTAGCTCCAACGAGATGGAATTAGACAATGATTCAGCAAAAGATGGCGATATCCGTTGGGTAACATGGCAAAATCCCAATGGTTATGGAAGTGGAAGATACTGCGAAGTTTACGATGGCACGACTTGGCGTGATGGAGAATCAAACGAATGCGGATCTGATTTTGGAGGCTGTACAAAAAAACGTGAAACAAAAAAAATATACCATTCGGATGGGTATTATATTTGCCAAAACAAGGCCTGGATGTGGGTTAGCGTTCCAATAGATTCCATCAACCCGGAGATGAATATCGAGAACGAATCAGATACTTTAGGTTGGAAAGATACGACAGAAGGCGCTATTCGCAAAGGCAACATAACGGACGTCATCTACATTTTCGACAATAAACAATGGCGTGTAGCAACGCTCCCAGAAGCTTCTCTTGGAGGGTGTAACGAAAAAACTGAAAACGGTTTTGGATATGTGGAAATGCGCATATGGCAAAATTTTATTCCCCCCACATGGTTCGAATGTAAGAAAAACTCCGATGAATGTCCTAATGCTACTTACAGTCCGGGCTATTACATTTGCCAAAAAAAATACGATAAAAAATTTTATTGGAGTGGATTAGACATCAGCGACCACAACCATCTATGCAATGATTCCAGCTATTACGCAAACAGCAAAGAAGGCGACGCCCATTGGGGTAGCATAGAACCCATAAAGAAAAAATGTATAAATTGCAAACAAGAGAATATTGATTTTTTGGAGAGCACCTGCAAAAAACGCTGCTACGTGCTCGATGGTGGATGGCGTTTAGGATTCGCAACTGAATGCGCATTAGGTGGAGGCGGATGCACAGAATCCCGTATCGGTACAATGATCGAGGGTCCCGCCATTAAAACAGAAATCCATCACGATTATTTACCTTATGAAAGAACAATTTCCTATACATCCGTGACATCTATTGATAGCACGCAAAAAAGAAAGTATATCTGCAAGAAATCTAATTGGATTCTTGGTCCAGAATATCCCCCCCGAGGCTGGGATGTAGCCTCGGATATTGACATCGAATTATATCCCGTATTTTGTAACTATGCATGGAGTTGCAAGGGAGGAGAATTCATTTCAGGAAAGAACAACAATAAATATGTATGCGATGATTACGGGTTTAGAGAGGCCACCCCAGAGGAAATAGAAGCGGGTAACGCCTGTACAGGATGCATGCGCGAGGTCGAAAAATGCGGTATAGTGCAGGACAATAATCAATAGGAAGAACCCATGAAAAACACAGCCCTTCTTGTTTTTATCCTTTCGTTTTTGCTCGTTTCCTGCGGGGATGATTCCGGCAGTTCTGCAGGCGATTCCAACGAAGAAGCCGAAAAAGCCATCAACACGACCATTTCAGGAATGGCGCAAGGTCCCTTTGAAGAGGGGGCTACGGTTTCTGTTTACGAGCTTGACTCAAATTTTCAGAAAACAGGATACAACATAGAAACGGAAATCACAAATGAACATGGCGAATATTCGATAAATGTAAAGAACTTCAAATCCCAATACGTATTGCTTAAAGCAGACGGCAAATTACATGATATTTTCACATCAGAGAAAACCTCAGGCAAAACAACCCTGTACGCACTCGCCGATTTAGGCAACACTAAAAAAACAAACATAAACATTCTCACCCACTTGGCACATAAACGGGCGCTATATTTGGTCACAAAAAAGAACATGACCGTAACCAAAGCCCAAAAGCAAGCAGAAACTGAAGTCTTGAAATCATTCAGCATTAATGATGATTTGGGGGCCGCAGAAGATATAGACATTTTTACGGATACCAAACAAAATTGGCCTATACTCTCCATATCTGCACTAATGCAAAGCGATCTTCTAAATAGGGGCGTTAAAGACTTCTTGGCAGACTACGTCTCGGATATCGAAAAAGACGGCACTTGGGACGACAAGAAAACAATCACAAAGATTGCCGACTGGGCATACGAAAGGAGCAAAAAATCCTGGAGCGACCTTGAATATAAAATTTCAATCGATACATCCGCAATCAAAAAACACATGAATAAATTTTGGCAACAAAATTACGGTCTTGGAAATTGCACAAACAAACAAAATAATGTAGTCAAAAAGAACAACAATCCTGCAAGCAACGAAGCAAATACGTTCTTCATTTGCAAATCTACAGATTGGGCAACCGCAAGAACAGTTGAAGTAAATAAATATTACTATACGGATACATTATACACCGACACCACCGCAAGCGACGGAGATATCTACTGGGACAAGAAATATTCCGTCTGCTATGTCTATGAAGACAGTGTATGGCACAAGATCAATAAAACCATTTGTAAAACAGGATTGAGTGGCTGTACGAAACTTCGTAAAAATGAAGCAGAACAGAATAACAGCAAACTCTGGAATATCTGCGATGGCAAAGAGTGGCTTGATATGGACAACTGTTTTTTAGACTCGACTGAATTATGGGAAAAAGGACTTCTATTCGAAAAAGACACTCTAGATTGGAAAGATACTACCGATGGAGCCATCCGTAAAGGCAATAAATCAGATGTCATCTATATTTTCGACAACAAAAAATGGCGAGTAGCAACACTCATCGAAGCTTCACTTGGAAAATGCAGCAAAAAAAATGTAGGAGCCTTTGGTTACGTAGAAGATCGTAATAATTGTCAAAGTTCTCCCCTTAGCTACGCTTACGGTGTTCATGGAGCTTACCATGGTCCAGAGTTTGGCAACTATGGTATTTGCCAAAATGACGGAAGCAACAATTTTTATTGGAATCTTATCGACGATGGTTCCTTAAACAAATACATATGTAATGATTCCAGCTATTACACTAGCAATAAAGCAGGCGATGCCCATTGGGGTAGTATAGAATCAATAAAGAAAAATTGTATTAACTGCAAACAAGAGGATTTCGATTTTTTGGAAAACCTGTGCAAAAAACGCTGCTATGTACTTGATGGAGAAAGTCCTTTTTATTCAAGTACGGATAAAACAAGCAATGGATGGCGCATAGGAAATGTAACGGAATGCGCATTGGGCTTCGGCGGATGCACAGAGTCCCGTTTAGGCACAATAAACGAAGGACCCTTGATAAAGTTAAAAAATGACTACGAATATGCGGGTGACGTAAATGACGAAGCCTATTTATCCGCAACATCAATAGACAGCGCTAAAAAAACAACTTACATCTGCAGAACCCACTATTCTAATCCCTATTCTAGTGAATATTCGTTCCCCCCACGTTGGTATATCGCCTCGGATATTGACATCGAATTAGCACCCAAACTATGTGATACTTGGAGGAATAGCAAGGGGGTTCTCATTTCTGGAAAGAATAATAACAAATATGTTTGTGACTATGGCGGGTTTAGAATCGCCACCCAAGAAGAAATCGATGCCGGCATCGCATGTACAGAATATATCCGTAATACAGGAATAACGGAATGCGACGATAAACTAGAAAAAGAAACAGGTATGGCCTGTACAGAATATATGCAACATGTAGAGAAATGCCACACCAAGCAAAAAGAGTAGGTATGGATATACTCGGAATTTGTCATTTTACCTTATTCACAGAAGGGAATAGATCATGAAAAACAAAGCTCTTATTCTATTGCTCCTTTCTCTTTTGCTCGTTTCCTGCGGGGATGATTCCAGCAGTTCCGTAGGCGATTCCAACGAAGAATCCGAAAAACTCATCAACACGACCATTTCAGGAATGGCGCAAGGTCCCTTTGAAGAGGGGGCTACGGTTTCTGTTTACGAGCTTGACTCAAATTTTCAGAAAACAGGATACAACATAGAAACGGAAATCACAAATGAACATGGCGAATATTCGATAAACGTAAAGGACTTCAAATACCAATACGCATTGCTTAAAGCAGACGGCAATTTACGCGACATTTTCGCACCAGAGAAAACCTCGGACAATACAGCCCTGTACGCACTCGCCGATTTAGGCAACACCAAAAAAGCAAATATAAACATTCTCACCCACTTGGCACATAAACGGGTGCTGTATTTGGTCACAAAAAAGAACATGACCGTAGCCAAAGCCCAAAAGCAAGCAGAAACTGAAGTCTTGAAATCATTCAACATCGGGGAAGATTTGGGAGCTGCCGAGGATATAGACATTTTTACGGATACCAAACAAAATTGGCCTATACTCTCCATATCTGCACTAATGCAAAGCGATCTTCTAAATAGGGGCGGTGAAGATTTCTTGGCAGACTACATCTCGGATATCGAAAAAGACGGCACTTGGGACGACAAGAAAACAATCACAAAGATTGCCGACTGGGCATACGAAAGGAACAAAAAATCCTGGAGCGACCTTGAATATAAAATTTCAATAGATGCATCCGCAATCAAAAAATACATGAATAAATTTTGGCTGCAAAATAACGGTCTTGGGGATTGCACAAACAAACAAAATAATGTAGTCAAAAAGAACAACAATCCAGCAAGCAACAAAGCAAACACATTCTTCATCTGCAAATCTGGAACTTGGAGAGAGGCTCAAAAAGATGAAATAGTGAAATACCTCTATACGGACACATTGTACATCGACACCACCGCAAGCGACGGAGATATCTACTGGGACAAGGAATACTCCGTCTGCTATGTCTATGAAGACAGTGTATGGCACAAAATCGATCGAACAAATTGTACGATGGGTTTGAGCGGATGCACGAAACTTCGCAAAAACGACGCAGAACAGGATTCCGACAATCAATGGTACATTTGCGACGGCAAAGAATGGATTTCCATGAACGATTATGAAACAATCAAGGAAAAAGGGCTTCTATTCGAAAAAGATATTCAAAACTGGAAGGACACAACTGAAGGAGCCACCCGCAAAGGCGACATAACGGACATCATCTATATTTTCGACAACAAGAAATGGCGAGTTGCAACACTCCCCGAAGCCTCTCTTGGATTGTGTAATGAAAAAACTGTAGGAAATTTTGGATACGCCGATTCTGATTATCATCCAAACTTTTACATTTGCCAAAAAGATTATGATAAGAAATTTTATTGGAGTGGATTAGACGCTTTTGACTATGATTACATATGCAACGACTCCAGCTATTACGCCAACAACAACGACATCCATTGGGGCGGCATAGACCCTATAAAATGTGTAAATTGCAAACAAGAGATTTTCGATTATTTTGAAAACATTTGCAAAAAACAATGCTATAAGGGAAGATTTACAATGAATGTATTAAAATGCGCAACAGACTTCGACGATTGCACAGAATCCCTTTTAGGCACAATAAAAGAAGGTCCCACCATAAAATCTAAAACCGAGATCAAAGATCTAGGTGAAGATTGTTACAGATACCATTCATACGTGACTTCAATAGACAGCACCAATAAAACAACATACATCTGTCGAATCCGATACATCGGATACAATTATGAGACATCCTATATCAAACCACATCCATCCTATCAATGGGATGCAGCCTCAGATTTTGATCTCGACGCAATCCCAACTATATGCACTTTGGATATCGACGGTCAAATTGTTGTCGGAAAGAAAAATACATACGTTTGCGAAAACGAAACGCTTAGGTTAGCGACCCCAGTAGAAATTGATGCGGGTTTTGCATGTACTATGTACATGGGCGATAGCGGAAATTGCAAGGGAGAAATCATTTCGGGAAAGAATAATAAATACGTTTGCGATGAATCCGGGTTTAGATACGCCACGCAAGAGGAAATAGAAACGGGAATTGCTTGTTCATCATGCATAATACTTAACGGTATTTCATGCAACACTGAAACGGAAAAAGAATATGGTAAAACCTGTACTGAACTCAAGAGTATTGTAGAGAAATGTCGTACAAATGAATAGAAACTAGCAAGAGATAAATTTATCAACAGGAGCAAATCATGAAAAACTTAGCCATTCTTTCATTTCTCCTTTCTTTTATCCTCGTTTCCTGCGGGGATGATTCCGGCAGTTCTGCAAGCGATTCCATCGAAGGAATCGGAATTTCTAGCAGTTCTAGCGAAAAAGCTAACAGGGATTCCAAATCGTCTAGCAGCTCCAGCGAAAAAGCAAACAAGGATTCCAAGTCTTCCTGTAGCTCTAGTGAAAAAGCCGAAAAACTTTCTGTCATCAACAAAACAATCTCGGGCATGGCGCAAGGGCCTTTTGAAAAAGGGGCGACAGTTTCTGTTTATGAACTTGACACAAACTTTCAGCAGACGGGAATCAGTTACGAAACAAAAATTAAGAATGATTCAGGAAGTTACTCCATCAAATTGGAAGATTTCAAATCACAATATGCATTGTTTAAAGTGAATGGTCGCTACATCGACAACATTACTGGTGCAAAATCAGCCTACAGTATCACATTGTATGCCTTCACTGATTTAGACAATCACGACAATGTAAACATAAACTTCCTTACCCATTTATCGTACAAACGCATATTGTATTTGATCAATGAAAAAGATATTTCTGTGACAAGCGCGAAAAAACAAGCAGAAACTGAAATTTTAAGAGCATTCGATATTGAAAACGACGGATTCGATGATGCCGAAAACATTGACTTCTTTGGGAAAGACAAACAAAGCGCAGCTTTACTTGCTATATCGGTACTCTTGCAAAGTCACCTCCTTGATGAAAACTTAAATAACCGCTTAACAGACTTTACGTCATATATCGAAACATTTGGAACCTGGAACAACGAAGAGACTAAAACAGAAATTGCCGATTGGGCAAGCTACTTAAGCCAGAACACTGCATTCGAGAAAATCAAGGGTTATATAAAAAAATGGAACCAAACCGTTGATTTATCAATATTAAAAAAATACATGGATAACTTTTGGCAACAAAATTACGATCTTGGAGAATGCACCGACAAGCAAGAAAACAGAATTAAAGAAAATAAAAATAAATTAAGTTCTTTTGGGGAAGAACATTTCATTTGCCGATCCAGCAAATGGGAAATAGCCACGTCGAAAGAAATAGACGACTATCCAAATATAGATACATTAAACAGCAAAATTGCAAAAGATAGTGACATCCGCTGGCTAGATTCTGAAAAGCGAAAATGCGAAGTTTACGATGACACGTACACAACTTGGCGCATAGGGCATTACTCTGAATGCGAATACGGTTTTGGAGGTTGCACACATAAACGTGAAAATACGAAAGTAAAAAAAGGTGATAGGTATTATATTTGCAAAAATAAGATGTGGCTAACGCTCGGATTCAGAGATTCCTACCCCATCGAATACGAATTAGATACTTTAGATTGGAAAGATACGACAGAAGGTGCCATCCGCAAAGGCAACGTAACGGATGTTGTCTATATTTTCGACAACCAAAAATGGCGAGTGGCAACAATCCCTGAAGCATCTCTTGGAGGGTGTAACGAAAAAAATGTAGGAAATTTTGGATACGCAGAAAGCCGCATAAAGCAGGCTTTATCTAAACTTGAATGTATACTCTATCCCGAATCCCCCGAAGATAATGATTGTTTTAGAATCGTTTATAACCCAGGCTATTACATTTGCAAAAAAAATAGACGTGAAAGCCCCCAAAATAGATATGAAACAATTTTTTCCTGGGATTGGGAGCACATAAGATATCGAGAATATACCAGCATTTGCAACAATCCAAGTGATGACGCCGACAGCAAAGAAAACAATGCTTACTGGGGCAACTTCACCCCCGTAAAGGAAAAATGCTTAAATTGCAATCAAGAAAATATTGATCATTTTGAAGATCAATGCAAAAAACGTTGCTACGTGTCAGGAAATATAGCCCATGCGTCCGCATGTGTATTGGGTTTCGGATGTGACAATGACCTTTACGGTACAATAAAAGAAGGCCCCTCCATGGAACTAGCCTCCGATACCATATTCTATGAAGACGAATATTATAGTGAACATTTATATTACTTATCATACCCTATTTCAATAGACAGTACAAAAAAAACAAAATACATCTGCCAAAGTTTCTACTATGGCTTAGGGGATTTACACTATGGATGGAAAGTCGCCACAGATATAGACATCGACGTCGCTCCGGCCATATGTACTTCGAAGGGTGGAAATTATACCATTTCAGGAAAATCGGGAACGAAATACGTTTGCGACAACGGCAAGTTTAGATTAGCCACTCAAGAGGAAATAGACGCGGGATTCGCCTGTACAACCGAATTAATCGATCAGGGAAAATGCGAAGTCAATGAAAATGATTGAGCCAAATACAATTCGTCCACATAAAAAAGATAAAAAGAAGCCCTTACGCAAGAATTGCCACATTCCCAAGCCCTTTATTTTTCTAATTTAGTATACTAAATTGGATATTTAAGGTATACTCTATGGCATCAGCAAAGAAAGAAGAAACGGATCTTTGGGACTTATTAAAAGACCTGGCAAAAAATTGGAAAATCATGGTTCCGTGTATTTTTGTCGCCGGAATCATCGGCGTATTCATCGCATTTTGGATACGCCCCGTCTATAAAGTAGACGCGCTGCTCCAAATTGAATCAAAGAGCAACAAGAGCGTAGGCATGATGGGCGGACTTCCTAGCCTGTTCGCGAGTTCCAGCCCTGCAGAAACGGAAATCGAACTTATCAAGAGCCGTCATATCATTGGCGAAGCTGTTGAAAAGATGCACTTACAATACACAGCAACCCCAGTAAACAGCCTTGATCGCCTATTGCACCGCGAAGGTCGCATGGAAATCAGCCGTTTCGAAGTGCCTTGGACGCTCATTCCCAAAAACGAAAAAATCGTACCTTGGATTGCAGAAGCAACTGACAGCACGACTTTCAACCTGTACGACCACAACAATAAATTGGTACTTTCGGGAAGTGTCGGCAACACATACCATTTCCCATACGCAGGCGATACAGCCGTATTCTGCGTCCATCGAATGGAAGCTACCGCAGGTCAAAAATTCGAACTTCAGGAACTTAATCGCCTGGACGCCATCGCAGCATTCAAGAAGGCTTTTGATATCAAGGAAAAAGGCAAAAAGACTGGCATTTTGGAATTTAGCTACCAGGACATCTATCCGGACCGCGCCACCCAAATCCTGAACGAAATTGCAACATCTTACCTAAGGCAAAACGTTGAACAGCGCAATGCCGAAGCTCAAAAAACGTTGGAATTTTTGGAAAAGCAACTTCCGGCAGTCAAAGAACAGATGGATAGTTCGCTCCTTAAATTCAATACTTACCGCAACAAAGTTGGCTCCGTAGATATCGGCGCCGAAACCCAAATTATTTTGGAAAAGCGCAATGTGTTGCAACAAAAGTTGCTGGACTTGCAGCAAAAAAAACAAAGTGCAATCCGTTTATTCCAACCGGAACACCCGACAATCAAGACTCTTGAAGAACAAGAAAACAACCTAAAGCGTGAACTCGCCAACAACACGGCCGCAACAAAGCGACTTCCGAACACGCAACAGGAAGTTTTGAAACTCACGAACGAAGTGGACATGAGCAAGCACATGTACACGACGATGCTCAACAACATCCAGCAGCTAAAGCTCGTATCAGCTGGCGAAGTCGGATCGGTCCGTATCATCGACTTTGCCGAAGAAGTTTCTCGCCCCATGAAGCCGAAGAAATCCATGATCATCTTCGCAATGCTGTTTCTGGGCTTACTCACGGGCGCGACATTCGTAACGCTTCGTAGCAAGTTCAGCAACGGCGTACGTGATGCAAACTTTATCGAACGCGAAAC
The DNA here is from genome assembly GCF_900177805.1 of Fibrobacter sp. UWB13. Taxonomy (NCBI): domain Bacteria; kingdom Pseudomonadati; phylum Fibrobacterota; class Fibrobacteria; order Fibrobacterales; family Fibrobacteraceae; genus Fibrobacter; species Fibrobacter sp. UWB13. The sequence continues at coordinate 2,053,035 of NZ_FXAX01000001.1, forward strand.
AGGATTCAGCGTCTATGCCAAGGTGCCGAAAGGCAACCCCAACGGCACCAAGGGAACACGCCCCCTTGCAGTTGTCGAGCCAGACGATGTCGCTGTGGAATCGATTCGTGCGCTCCGAAGCTCTCTCGAATTCAGCATGGAAGAAGGCTCCAGCCCAACCATCGGCGTCAGCGGTCTTATTCCGGGTGTCGGCAAGAGTTTCATCTCAGTAAACCTCGCCGCATTATACGCAGGGCTCGGCAAAAAGGTTCTGCTTATCGATGCCGACCTCCGCAAAGGTCGTCTGCACAAGGAATTCGGCATCAAGCGTGGTAAAGGGCTCTCCCAGATTCTCCTCGGTGAAGCCACTGTGGACGAAGTCATCCATAACACTGAAGTCGACAACCTGTTCATCATGCAATGCGGTACAGTACCCCCGAACCCCTCTGAACTGCTCGGTTCCAAGCACTATGCATCCATGATCAGCGAACTTGAAAAATCCTATGACCTCATCATCGTAGATACGCCGCCAATCATGCTTGTGACAGATGCTGCTCTGGCTTGCCGAGTCGTATCCCAGATTGTCATGGTCATCGAATACAACAAACACAGTATCGACGCCATCAAGGACGGCATGACTCAGCTCCTGAAGGGTAACAGCAATGCCCACGCAAGCTTTGTCATCAACAAGTACGAGCACGGCCACAGCGATGGCTATGGTTATAAATACGGAAAATACTAGCATTACATTTTGCCATGGCATCCGACCTTAAAAAGAAAACAGCCAAAGGGATGTTTTGGAGTGCTGTAGAAAGATTTTCTACACAGGGCATTCAGTTTTTATTTGGCATCGTACTTGCACGTCTATTGACCCCTGCGGACTACGGCGTCATTGCGATGCTAACCATCTTTTTGGCCATTTGCCAGACATTTATCGATAGTGGCTTTGCAAACGCAATCATCCGCAAAATAGACCGCACCGAAAAGGACATGGCGACGATGTTTTTCTTCAACATCGGCATGTCCCTTGTATGCTACGCCATACTATTCTTTACAGCTCCATTTATAGCAAGCTTCTATAACATGCCGGAACTTACCCTCGTATTAAGAGTTCTAGCATTAAGACTCATCGTGCAATCGTTTTCAACGGTGCAAGTTACCAATCTAACCATTAAAATCGACTTTAAAAAGCAAGCCAAAATATCATTAGCCTCAGCAATCATCTCTGGAATTGTAGGGATTGGATTTGCATACAATGGATATGGAGTTTGGTCACTTGTCATTCAAGCTCTATTTTGCTCCACATTCAACGCATTTCTTTATTGGCTTACGGTTCGCTGGCATCCACAGTGTTTTTTCGACAAAGAATCCTTCAAGAACCTTTTCTCTTACGGTTCAAAGCTACTGATTTCAGGACTTCTGGACACCGTCTACAACAACCTTTATCCACTTGTCATCGGAAAATTCTATACGCCTGCACAATTAGGAGCATTTGCAAAAGCAGATCATTTTTCCCAGTTTCCATCGCAAAACATCATGCGCATTTTACATCGAGTATCTTTCCCCGTATTAAGCGCCCTGCAGAATGATCCCCAGCGCATGAGAAACAGCTTTCTAAAATTCATTAATTACTCTGCACTGATTATTTTCCCGCTCATGCTAGGACTTCTTGCATTGTCAAAGCCAATGACATTGCTTCTTCTGACGGAGCGTTGGAAGGAGATGATTCCCCTTTTGCAAATTCTATGCATCGCCATGATGTGGTATCCGGTTCACGCAATAAACCTGAACATACTACAGGTTCTCGGACGATCCGACTTGTTCCTCAAACTGGAAGTCATCAAAAAAGTCATCGGTTTAGCAATACTCCTTATAACGCTTCCTATTGGCATTACAGCCATGTGCATTGGGCAAATCGTAGATTCCATTCTTGGATTATTCATAAACACCTACTACTCCAAGAAATTCATAAACGCAGGAATTGGGGAACAGTTGAAGTTCCTTTTCCCGACATTGTTCAACTCCACTGCAATGGCAGCAATCATCCTTGTCATAAACAATTTTATGCCTCAAGATGAATATGGTCTTCAAATAGGGGTCGGGCTTACCGTCGGGATACTATACTACCTTACGACAAATTACCTTTTCAACAAGGATGTATTCAAGGAAATCCTGAGTCTGTTAAAGAAATCGTAGGAATTATTCAACAACGACTTCTAGCCAAGAATCCTGTTTTTCCAGGGCATCAAGCAATTCATCGTTTGTTTTAAACGCAAGAATTAACATTCCAACAGCATTGTTCGCGCCTTCAAATCCGCTAACAACATCGCCCGGCTTTACCCACAAATCTCGTTCAACGACTTTTGCAGGCAAAGATTCTTTAATTTGAAGATCCTTAAAAACGCCATTCTTTTTCGAATGTAAAACAACTTCAGCCCAACAGCCATCGTAAGGTTTTTCCTGAATATCGCTAATAGGATCCCCAACCGCAGCTCGCGTACACGCAGTGATCAAGTCGACACCAGTAGCATATCGGAGCATTTCAGCCAATCTGTTGCCACCGCCACGAGGAGACACTTCCATGATGTATGGCTTTCCATTTGTGCCTACGCGCGTTTCGATATTGTAGATGCTCGTCCGCATGCCAAGAAGAGTTATCAAGCGCTGAATTTCCGACTTTAAATACTCTTCCTCTTCGCTCGTAAATGTCGACGGCCAGCTAAAAGCGGCAGGAACATAAGGATTCACGGCATTGACATCAAAACGCTGCGCAGAAAAAGATGTAACCAACATTTTTCCGTTATACGAAAAACAATCTGAATCCGAAGAACAGCCCTGTTTTTCAATAAACTCTTCTACAATAATGTTGCCTTTAAAAGCATGATCGAAAGCATACTGAAGCGCGGGCTTCAGTTGGTCTTCAGAATCCACCCTAGAAACACCTTTTGACCCAGCCGAGTCTGTCGGTTTTACAATTACCGGATACTGATACCAATCTAAATCGCTCAAAGCCTCCTCCATCGAGGAAAAGCCCCTTGCTCTCGGAACATTAAAGCCATTAGCCGTAAGAAAAGCGCGGAATTTGTCTTTATTCTGTAGGATCTCTACAGACTCATAAGGACCAAATGCTGGCAAGCCCATTTTATCCTGGACATAGGCTGCCGAAACGACCCCAGGATCAACGCCAAAAGACATAATGCCGTCAATATTCTTTTCTTGAGCGACCTTAAGAACGGCTTCTTTATCCAAAACACTGACATTCACGTATTCGTCAGAATACTTATGCGCAATATTACCTTCCTTATAGTCAGCCGTAATAACGTAATATCCCTGTTCATGAGCAGCCTTTATGACAGGGAGCAAATAACGGATTCCGCCAAGCAGCATCAGTTTCTTTTTATTCATGAAACAATAGTCCCTTAAAATTTACACCCCTAATATAAAAAACTTCTCTACGGTTTCTTTTTACAATCGCTTTTTTACAGCTTTTGTGCTTTTGCTTTTTTCGGGCCAACCGTTAAAAAACTATATTGCATTAGGTAAAATTTCAGAATTATATCTAATTCACAATATGCCTAAAGATTTAATAACTGTCACATCACCGCTTCTGCCATCTCTTGACGACTTTATTCCGATGTTAAAAGACATCTGGAACCGCAAATGGCTTACAAACAACGGGCACTACCATCAGGAACTAGAAGAAGCTCTAGCAGACTATCTCGGAGTCAAATACATAAGCCTTTTTACAAATGGCACGCTACCTTTGATTACCGCACTACAAGCGATGCGCATCACAGGCGAGGTGATTACGACACCTTACAGCTTTGTCGCCACGACGCACTCTATCTGGTGGAACGGCCTTAAGCCCGTATTTGTAGATGTCGATGAAGCTACGGGCAATATCGATCCAGAAAAAATCGAAGCGGCAATCACGCCGCATACAACAGCCATCATGCCGGTACACGTCTACGGCACGCCTTGCAACATAAAGCGCATCCAGGAAATCGCAGACATTTATGGCTTAAAGATAATCTATGACGCAGCCCACGCCTTTGGTGTACGCATCAATGGAGAATCGGTCCTGAAAGCAGGAGACATCAGCACGCTCAGTTTCCACGCCACCAAGGTCTACAACACCATAGAAGGCGGCGCCCTAATATGCCATGACGAAGCCACCAAGAACCGCATAGACTATCTTAAGAACTTCGGCTTCGCCGACGAGACGACAGTTGTCGCCCCCGGCATAAACAGCAAGATGGACGAAGTCCGTGCTGCATACGGATTACTGAACCTGAAACAAGTCGATGCCGCAATTGAAAAACGCAAGGCAATAGCCAACAAGTATAGAGAAGCCCTGAAAGAAATCGATGGCATCCGATTCCTCTCGGATATCGAAGGTGTCCGCCACAACTATGCCTACTTCCCCATTTTCATCAACGAAAAAGAATACGGTCTTAGTCGTGACGCATTGTACGAGAAACTCAAGGAAAACGACATCTACGGACGTCGCTATTTCTACCCGCTCATCAGCACGTTCTCGGCATACAAGGGACTGGACTCCGCCAATCCTTCAAACCTTCCCATAGCCCACAAACTCGCGTCCCAGGTGCTTTGCCTTCCGATGTTTGCAACTCTTGACGAAAATGGAATCGACAGAGTTATCGAAGTCATTAGAAATCATAAATAATACACTCTTCGAAATAGACAATCGTTAAAACGGCTTTTGGATTAAAATGAAAAAACGAATTATTTTCTTTGATGCTAATTTATCAACGCTGCCGGCAATAAAATATGCAAAGTCATGCGGATTTCATGTCGTAACATGTGATAATAAAGCCGAAAATCCAGGGCACAAAGAAGCCGACGAATCCATACTAATCAGCACCTACGACTTGGACGCCATAGATGCATACATCGAAAAGAACCCCGTAGATGGCGTAGTCTATTTTGCATCGGCACACGGCTCTTATGCAGGAAGCCACGTCATTGAGAAATTCCACCTGCCTGGAATTACAGAGTCTATCAAAGACACGTTATCCTATAAAGACAACTTTAGGCAATACCTTAAAAACAACGGTTTTTCGTCTTATCCCAAGTTCATTTTACTTAAGGGCAACACCATTCCTGCAAACATAGACTCCTTAACGTTTCCAGTTATCGTAAAGCCAACAGACTCTGGCGGAAACAAAGGCATTACGAAAGTTTCAGACATAGCAAAGTTGCAAGAAGCAGTAAATCTCGCCTTTGAGGAATCTAGAAGCGGAAATGTTGTCATCGAAGAATACATTGACGGAACACTCCAAATAAATGGGGACTGCATCGTAGAAAATGGGGTGGTCAAGCTAGCATTTTTAGGGAGATACCTTTATCCATCTTGCAACAAGATCCTGCCATGCGCAACAATCTTCGGCAATGGAGTGCTTTCAGACGACACATTAGCACAGGTCAAGCGCGAAATACAGAAACTCGTGTCCTCCACCGGAATTAAATCCGCTGCTTTAAATCTCGAATTTAGAGTATCTTCTTCAGGAAAGATTTATTTTATCGAAGTCAACACAAGACATAGTGGCAATTTCATATACCAGATGATGAATATGGCGTATGGAATCAGCCTAGAGGAAATCTCTGTAAAACTGGCGTTAGGCGAAGCGCTTGGTATAACCAACGAATCCCCCAATGGCTATTTTGCGTACACCCTGTTCTATTCAGAAAAAGACGGCATACTAGACAGCATAGAGATTTCTGAAGAACTCAACAAATACATTTTCAAGAAAATAATTTTCAAAAAAGCAGGCGACACCATAAACAAGCTGACCGTGCTTTCTGATCGAATCGGCGTATGTCTCCTAAAATTCCCTTCATTCGAAAAAATGACCGAAATAACAGAAAACTTCGGAAACTACTATCACATCAACTTAAAATAAAAAAATGTTTAATACAATAAAAAACATAGCCAATGAAGTCGGCACTCCTTTCTACATAGCACATCCGAGCCGATTCAAGGACAACATAAAAAATTTCCGCCAAGCCTTTCTATCGCAATACGATCGATTCATTCTGTCCTATTCATTTAAAACGAATTACACGCCATTCTTACTGGAAATCGTCAAAGAACTAGGTGCTTACGCAGAGGTTGTTTCAGAAATAGAATACGATTTGGCACTATTGATGGGTTTTCAGGGCGAGCATATCGTCTTGAACGGGCCCATAAAAGACGAGCCTCTATTAAGGAAAGCTATCATCAACGGTAGCATTATTCATCTTGACTGCATGTATGAAGTAGACTCTGTTCTCAAAATAAAGGAAGAGTCACCCAATCAACCTATTCGTGTTGGTTTACGTATAAACATGGAAATCAATACTGAAAACGGAGCTTCGGCAGTTCAAGGAGGATTAAAAGAAAGTCGTTTTGGCTTTACCGCGAAAGCTTTAAAAGACGCTATTTCAAAACTAAAAAGCGCAGACATAGAAATCATCTCGCTCCACGGTCATACATCATCAACAAATCGCGTTGTAGACAACTACAAAATCATAGCGTCTCGGTTGATGGAAGTCATATCCATTCACCAACTCAATCACATTAAATATATCGACCTGGGTGGAGGCTTCTTTGGTGCAGCCCCCAAAGAAGTTGACATTTCAAAAAAGCCCACCTATCAAGATTATGCCCAAGGCATTTGCAATGTCCTTTTGAGCAATAGCGACTTTCAGAAACTAAGACCCTACATTGTCATAGAGCCTGGGGCATCTGTTGTTACAAATGTTTTCGACATCGCCACGCAAATATACCAGCGCAAACAAATAAACAACAAAGATTTCATTATTGTAGACGCAAGCATCTATCAAGTAAGACCTCCTGCAGGAAAAGTAAATTATCCTTTTGAAGAGTGCAGCCCCAACGAGGCTCAAAATGAAATTACCGTCGACATTGTCGGTTCCACATGTATGGAAGTGGACAGAATTTCCGAACAGGTAAAGCTCTCTCATTACCAAAAAGGAGACTTCCTAATTTACAAGGGCAGTGGCGCCTACCAAAACAATTTGACACCATTCTTTATCAATCCGCGCTGTGCCATTGTAGAATTGACACCAGACGGATACAAAATCATCCGCAAACGACAAGATGCAAAGCATTTATTAGATCTTCTGCAATAAGCATCAAAATATATTATACAAAAAGAATCATCATGAACACCCAACCTCTCGTCAGCATCCTTTGCGCAACATATAATCAAAAAAATTTCATTGCGCAAACCATTGAAGGCTTTCTTATGCAGAAAGTCAATTTTCCTATAGAAATCATCATTCACGACGATGCATCTACTGACGGGACTACGGAAATTATCGCACAATACGCCCAAAAGTACCCCAACCTGATTAAGGCAATTCTACAGAAAGAAAATCAATACTCTAAGATTAAGGATATTTGGAGTAAATTCATTTATCCTTCTGCCAAAGGAAAATACTTTGCTGAATGCGAAGGCGATGACTACTGGACGGATCCAAACAAACTGCAAAGGCAAGTAGACTTTCTCGAATCACATCCAGACTACATATTGTCCACTGAAAATGCCAATGTTCTTTTTACCGAAACGAACATTATAAAGCCTTTTTCAACAGAACCCGAACACGATGTAAGCCTTGACGATTTGCTCATCCGCCGAAGATTTCCAACAGCTTCAGTAGTGTACCGCAATACATACATTAAAGAACTAAGTCAGCAAGAAACTTCATCTTTTGACACCATGATGTGGGCTTTCCTTGCCCAAAAAGGAAAAGTTCATTTCAATCCCATAATTTCATCAGTTTACCGTCGTGGCAGTGGAGTCACTGAATCGAACAAAATAAAATGGGCGTACACAAATGAGCGGTATAATAAAGAAATTACAGAATTTTTCAAGCCAAACAAATCTGTAATCAAAGAGCGCAATAAAGCACTCTATCAAGATTTCAGGAACGGGATCAAGGCAGCCAAAAAGCAAGGTAAGAGAAACGATTACCTAAAATTAAGCGCCAAAGCATTCTGCCTCAGTCCATTGAGTTACATTGCAGATATTTTTAAGCGCAGATGGAAAAAATACATAACTGGTGAAGAAAAGCGCATCCAAAGAGCAAATTTTTGGGTTAAGTTTCAACCAACAAAAAAACTAGCACCCTCTCATAGAGAAACCCCTATCGTCGTTTCCCTCACAAGCTATCCCGCCCGATTCAGCACACTTCATCTTTGCTTAAAGTCGATTTTCAACCAGACACTACAAGCAGACAAAATCGTCTTGTATTTAGACAAGACTGTTTCATTGCAAGATGTTCCTAAAAAAATATTAGACATGCGAGATAAAGGTCTCGAAATTCGCACTATCTGCGAAAACATCAAGCCGCATAACAAGTATTTCTATGCAATGCAGGAATTTTCCAATGCCATCATAATCACGGTGGATGATGACGCTTTGTATTCAAAAGACTGTATCGAATCTCTTTACAGAAACTTTAAAAAATATCCCAACTGTATTTCCGCAAGACGAGTTCATAAAACAACACATTTGCTTGATGGAACAATAGCCCCTTACAAGCTGTGGGATTTAGAATATAAAAAAATAGCAACCCCCTCTTCCGATCTTATGGCTACCGGAGTAGGAGGTGTATTATATCCCCCGCATATTTTCAATACCAATAGCGATTATTTCAAGATTGAAAATATTCAAAATCACTGCCTTAACGCGGATGACGTCTGGTTAATGTTTATTGAGAACAGAGAAGGAATAAAAGTCTGCTGGGCACCAAACAAACACCCTTCACCATATCCAATCATTAGCGATAAAATCAACGACTTTGCGTTAAGCAATGACAATGTTGAAAACAACAGAAATGATTATTTTATCGAAAAATGCCAAAGTTTTTTCAAGATAAATATTTGAATATGGGATGTGCACGAATGAAAACAAAAATTGTTTATGTTCTTGTAAGCTCAGAAGACGACATCTACCTAGAGCAAGCATATGTATCAATGCTTTCAGCAAAGCATCATATGCCAGATGTCCATATTACGCTCTTAACAGATTCAAAAACAAGCGAATCCTTAACAGGAACGAGAAAAAAAGAATCCGCTATCGCGGATGAAATAATCATTATCGAATTAGATCCATCTATTTCCGCGCAAAAAAGAAGTCGTCTATTAAAGACTAATGTTCGGAACTATGTACAAGGCGATTTTTTATTCATTGATTGCGACACAATCATTGTAAAACCATTAGATGAAATTGATGAAATTGATGTAGATATGGCTGCATGTTGGGATACACATGTACCATTTAAAGACAATCCATACAGGTCCATGTGCCTAAAACATGGAACAAAGCTAGAATGGCCTATAGAAAACGAAACCGAATACTTCAACAGCGGAGTAATATTCGTTCGAGACATTCCAGCAACCCACAATTTTTTTACAAGATGGAATAAAAATTATCAAGATGGGACTCTAAAAAGGGTATCCATGGATCAACCAAGTCTAGCCAAGACAAATTACGAATTGGGACATCAAATTAAAACTTTGCCCGACTGCTGGAACTGTGAATTCAAACATGGATTACGCCATTTTAAAGATGCAAAAATAATTCACTATTTATGCACCAGCGAAAACAATGGCAAAATGCCCCCTTTTTTGTTAAATGAAAAAAAAATTCTCCTGCAAGTCAAACAACATGGGGAAATAACGCCACAAATAGAAAAACTTTTTGACGATCCAAGTAAAGGAATTGCGCCATTAACTTGTTTAATATCAGGAAGCGATGTTTTATTTTTTGAGGACCCTTTAATTGTTATTCTTCGGTCCTGGTATGACAAGGGTAAAAAAGCATATAAAATAATATCTTTTCTAGTCAGGAAATGTTCATTAATAAAGTCTAAAATTCGAAACAAAATAAAAAAACTTTTTTAATTATGAAAGAATTCGATTACCTCATTGTCGGTTCAGGCCTTTTCGGCGCCACATTTGCATACCGCGCCACCCGTGCCGGAAAAAAATGTCTCGTCATAGATAAGCGCGCACAACTTGGTGGAAATGTCTATTGCGAAAACATTGAAGGTATCAATGTCCACAAGTACGGAGCCCATATTTTCCATACTAGCAACAAGCAAGTATGGGACTTCGTAAATTCCATCGTGGAATTCAACCGCTACACGAACAGCCCTGTTGCAAACTACAAAGGCAAGCTTTATAATCTGCCATTCAACATGAACACGTTCTACCAGATGTGGGGCGTCACAACGCCGGCAGAGGCAAAGGCAAAAATCGAAGAGCAAAAAGCCGAAGCCATTGCCGCATTGAATGGTCGCGAGCCAGCAAACCTCGAAGAACAGGCGCTCACGCTCGTCGGCAAGGACATCTTCGAAAAGCTCATCAAGGAATACACCGAAAAGCAGTGGGGCCGTAATTGCAAGGACTTGCCGGCGTTCATCATCAAGCGCCTCCCAGTGCGTCTCATATTCGACAACAACTACTTTAACGACAAGTACCAGGGCATTCCTATCGGCGGTTACAACAAGCTCATTGACGGATTGCTCACCGGAATCAAGACGCGCACCGGCGTCGATTTCTTTGCTGAATATAAAGACAACAGGCGTGAAATAGCAGACAAGCTTGTCTACACAGGCGCCATTGATGAATTTTTCGGCTATAAGCTCGGCAAGCTCGACTGGCGCACCGTCAGTTTCAAGACGCGCACAGAAAACACGCCAAACTTCCAAGGAAACGCCGTCGTCAACTACACTTCGCATGACCAGCCGTATACACGTATCATCGAGCACAAGCATTTTGAAATGTTCGGCGCCGATGTCTATAGCGTTCCGAAAACGGTTGTCTCAGAAGAATACTCCACCGAATACAAAGACGGCATGGAACCTTACTACCCCGTCAATGATGAGCGCAACAACAAGCTCGCCGAAGAATACCGCAAACTAGCCGATCAAGAAAAAGATGTCATCTTTGGAGGCCGTCTTGCGCAATACAAGTATTACGACATGGCCCCGATTATCGAGCAAGTCCTGAACATTGAAAAATTCTAAATTTCAGCCATGCTCGAAGATTCCAAAATAAAGATTCTCGTCTGTTGCCACAAACCAAGCGAATTGCCGCAAGACGGTATATTCTTACCGATTCATGTCGGAGCAGCCATTTCAGAGGCAAACCTTGGAATCCAACGCGACGATCAATTGAACGGAGAGCCTTGTGACAATATCAGCAACAAGAACCGCAGTTTTTGTGAGCTGACCGCAATTTATTGGGCGTGGAAAAATATCAAGTCTATTTATCCGAACTTAGAATATATCGGACTAAACCATTATCGTCGTTTTTTCGCGTTTAATGAGACTCGCCTCACAAGCAGTGGCATACCAAAAGATGTAAAAGGCATTTCCGAGTACAAGCTCAATACATCTAGAATCGAGTCCTGGCTTTCTGCCAACAAGGTCATCACAACCCCCAGGGCGTACCTCAAGACCTCAGTCGCAAGCGGCTACGAACATGCCCACTACAGCTCCGATTTACGCGTCATTCATGATATCGTTCGAAACGACTACCCAGAATTTTTAAACGCGTTCAACGATGTATTTCTCGGCAGCAACTACTTTTACGACTGCAACATGTTCATCATGCCGTGGAACGAATTCGACGATTACTGCAAATGGCTTTTTGGAATTTTATTCAAAGCAGAAAAAATCATCGACATCGAGAAATACGATAGCTACCAGAAGAGGATTTACGGATTCCTCGCCGAAAGACTTTGGACTGTATGGGTCAAGTACAAGCAGTATTCTTTAAAGAACCTGAATTACTATGTTTATACTGAAAATCCAAAAAAGATTGACGAGGGATTAATAGCTCGGCTAAAGTATAAAAAAATGCGCATTAAGGATAATTTCGCATTTTTCCTGTCAAAAGTCCGTGGAAATAAACAAGAACGCTACTGGACCGTTCCTTAAGATTTTTATTTTTGAATTATGAGCGAGAAAAAATACAAACGAGCTATTACCTACGGTACATACGACCTATTCCATATAGGCCACTTGCGTCTCCTCAAAAGAATCGCCAATTTGGCAGACGAACTATACGTAGCAGTTTCTTCGGACGAATTCAACACCCTGAAGGGTAAAAAATGCATCGTTCCGTTTGAAAATCGCAAAGAAATCGTAGAATCCCTCCGCATGGTTACAAAGGTCATCCGAGAAGACAACTGGGAACAAAAAATAAGCGATGTCCAAAAATACCACTGCGACCTATTCGTCATGGGAAGCGACTGGACAGGAAAATTCGATTTTCTAAAAGATTACTGCGAAGTTCTCTATCTTCCAAGAACCGAAGGTGTCAGCACCACGGAAATCAAGGAAGAAATCAAATCCCCTAAAGACTAATCATGGTAGAAATAGTTCTTTGCACAGATGAAAACTATGTCATGCCGACATCAGTCCTCACGACATCTATTGGTCTTACTAATCCAAATCTCGAGATTCATTACAATATCGTTTCTACGAAACTGGACCAAAAATTTAAGGACCAGCTATCTAGGCATCTCGGGAACGCCAATTCAAGCATCAGCTTTTACAGCCTTGACGAATCCTGTTTGAAAGATTGCCCGATTCGTCCCGGAGAACATGTTTCTTTGGCAACTTACATCCGCCTATTTTTACCCTCAATTCTCCCACAAGACCTAGACAAAGTCCTTTACATCGATGGTGATGTCATTTGCACAGGCTCTATCCAGGAACTTTGGGAAACTCCGCTTGCAAGCCACGCCGCAGCCGCCGTCCCAGACATGCGCTGCAACGACATCCGTATTCTGAACCGTCTGTCGCTCCCCAAGGACAGCGACTACTTCAATGCCGGAATCATGCTCATCAATCTAAAATGGTGGCGCGACAATGACATTCAAAACAAAGCGCTCCATTACATTGCCAACAATCAAGACATTTGCCAGTATCACGATCAAGACGCCTTAAATGTCATACTTCATGGGCTAATTGCAGAACTCCCGATTTGCTACAATCTACAAGAACATTTTTTCGAACCGCTAAAAGACCAGTTCATTAGCAGAAGCCATTTCGAGGAATTGCAGACAGCGCTATCCAACCCGAGCCTAATACACTATACAGGTTTTAGAAAGCCTTGGCACCGTGAATGTGTCAATCCATTAAAGTCTGTTTGGCTATTTTTCTACGATAAAACAGAATGGCGAAACACCAAACTTGGTTTTCGCCACAAAGGATTTAGACTTTTTAAATACAGACTTCGTGAAAAGATTGCCAACTACGGACTGATGACATCGAAAAACATATACAAGGACATGGATTTTTCCGACATTCAACAGGCCGTAATGAACAAGGTCAAATCAAAAGTTAAATAGTTTATTTATACTCAAGATTGACCATAATCGGCAAATGGTCTGAATGATAGCGCCACTTTTTACCATCATAGTAACGTTCATTCAAGATTCCATATTTCATCACATTAAATGTCGGGCTTACAAATACGTGGTCAATTTGCCATTTGCCATAAGTATTCGGGTCAAAGTTGTTGAAAGAATTATTTGGAGCATAGACGATTTTTGAAGCCTTTCTGGAATCCATGAGAATTGAAGACCTCTGCATCGTATTGTAGGGTTCCTTATCCGTTTCAACATTAGTATCTCCAGAAAAGATTGCCAAGCCTGTCCCCGCAATGTCCTTAATCTTTCTCACCGTCAGCTTTGCAGATTCCTTTCGAGCATCCCAACTTTTATGGTCCCAATGTCCGTTGAAAATGAACAAAGGCTTTTTATTCTTCCCTTGTTTCGGCATCAATTTAGCCCACGAGCAATAACGAATTTGGCTTGCACCCCAACCAATGGAACCACGTTCGCCAGATTCAGAATACCAGAACATTCCCGAATCAACTTTTTTAAAAAGGGACTTCTTGAAAAAGATCGGATGGAAATAAATGGAATCGGCTTGGACATAATCATAATCCGGTAGCAAGGCAGCCAAATCTGCCACCTGGTTCTTATCCGGTTCCTGCATAGAAATGATATCGAAATCATAGAACTGGATTACCTCGGCAATTCTCGGAGCGCGCTTGCCCCAGCCATCCCCATTAGCAGAATCCTTCGCATTGGCGTAGCGGATATTCCAAGTCGCATAAGTAACTTTTTCAGCAAAAGCCTGACCACAAAGGAGTCCTGCTATTACAAAGAAAATAGTCGATAGTTTCATTTTACACCTTCCTTTTTTGATAGATAAAAAATAATAGTTTTTCAAAGACCCGTTTTGAGCAATTTGAAACTTTTTTATATTTTCAGCACGCTATGATTGATTTTCTTGTCTATGCCATTTTCGCATCCTGTTTTTTTGTACTGCTCTACAAAGATGCTGAAGCCCGTTTTTGCGCATTGTTCATAGGCACGCTTCTTTTTCCATCGTGCATTTGGATTATCGATTCCCCAAAGCTTTCACCCCAGCATATTCTTCTATACTCGTTCTTTCTTGTCGAAATTTTAAAGAACTATAATTTTTTCATTGAATCCCTAAAAAAATTTCCTTTTAAAATTCCGCTCTCATTAGTAATCATTTCATTTATTTGCACAGTCTATTCAAACAATAAATTTGACATCAAGGAATATTACGTTCTCGCCCGCTACATCATAGAACTGTATGGCTACCTGTTGGCCGCGTTCATTATCGGTCGTAGAATAGACGTCATAAAGACTCTACAGCAGTTATTTCCGATCATATTCATATTAGGGGTGCTTGGCGTTTTCGAAGGGCTGTTCAACGCCAACTATCCATTCAAGTACATCTGTTCCGCGTTCCCCTATTACGACGGCTTTTACAACCTTGCAACAAATATCAACGCAAGTGATGCATGGCGCACAAGAACGTTACTTACCACAACTTATCCAACGGCTTACGGCACGCTCCTTTGCGGAATAATCCTAGTATTCTTCCCAATGCTAAATAAAATCGACATCAACAAGTCATGGAAACTTGCATTCGTCGGCATTTATCTTGCCAACCTGTTACTTAGCGGAAGCCGAACGGGAATGCTTTGTTCTGCAGTCGCACTTGCATTTTGGTTTACCCGCAAATGGCATATTCTTATAAAGTTGTTCATGATATTCGCCCTCGTCATCGCGGCATACTTCGGCATACAAAAAGTCATTGATAATTTTTCCCAAGAAACCCGAGGTAGTTCATTACAGCTCCGTGAACAGCAACTTCTATTTTCAATCGTTCAAATTGCAGAAAGCCCTCTATTCGGAAACGGAGTCGGATACCTGACCAAACATATTTTTGAAACAGACGCCTATGGAGACCGAATTCGAAACGAAGATATTTTAGGAATGGAATCCATCCTCTTTCCAAAACTGATCAATTACGGTTTTGTAGGACTATTCCTATACTTCACACTTTCCATCTGGATTTTCGTCTACTTCTTCAGGCGTCGAAACGAAAACATGGTTGCCATATCAGGAGCACTTGAAATATTCGCCATGACGCTATTCTTTATACTGTCTGGGAATATGGGCAATGCATCTGCATACACCTACCTTATCATAGGTCTACTCGCAGGGAACATTCAGATTTCAGAAGAATCGGAGCAAAAGGAAGAAATAACCAAGAATCCCCAAATGAAATCTTTGGCTCAAGACGTACGGAGCAAATGACTTTCCCCAGTACGACATTTTCCATTGACGGATTTCAGACTTTGGAATCTGACAGTGGACTTTCCATAAAGCCTTTGCACGCTTAAAACCGCGATGGTTCATAGCAATCAAGGCAAACATTCTCGCATAAACAGGGCAATGCCTACGCATCAGGGCAAAATCAAAATCTATATGATTTGCGGCCGCCCATTCCTTGATTTTATTCCACCCGGCAATACGGTTTTCCAAGGAATACGTCCCCTTGCTAATAGAATGTTGCTCCGGGTTCACCCTATAGTAATAATAAGCTAGGTTAATAACAGCCACTTTTTTTGCTTTATAAAGTGTTTCAAGGCAAAACAGGACATCCTCATTGTATTTGAGCGATGTATTGAATTCAATTTTTTCAACGAGCTTTCTAGAAAAAAAGCAACGCCATACATAACCGTAAAAGTCAATGCCTGCGCCAAGTCTCTTTTTGAGAATATAATCCTTATCTTCCAACGAAAGGAGCCGATCTTCACCAACAGACAACGGAACAATTCTACTCCTTCCGTTTTCAACGCTAAAGAACGGAACATACCCCAATTCAGCATCAAACAAAACATAAGCATGAAACGCTTTTACAAAAGCAGTAGCATCAATCCAGTCATCCGCATCGATAAAAGTAACAACTTCTTTTTGAGCATTCTGCAGCCCTAAATTGCGGGCTCTACTCACGCCACCGTTTTCGACATGCAATACACGGACATGCGAATCCATTTTTGAAAACTGGTCACAAATAGCAGCGCTCGAATCTTTCGACCCGTCATCAACAATAACAAGTTCCCATTCAATTGAATCCTTAAGACTCAAAACCGATTCAATGCATTGAGCCAAATGCTTTTCAGCATTATAAACTGGAAGAATGAATGATATCGATTCACTCATACTCTATCAAGAATCCATTGACAAGCTTGTTCAGAGGCATGTCCAGTTTCACAGACATGTCCATAGAAATCCAGAATCTGTTTGCAATTTTCAGGGGCATCCGATTCGTTAAAATCAATGATCGTCTGGAACAAGTCTTTTACATTCTTTGCATACTTGAAAGGACTTTTTTCGACATCAAAATTCAAACCGCGACTAGATTTATAATCATCTAGATCGGGCACATACAACACCACAGGTCTATTCAACAAAACATAATCGCCAACCAAGGATGAATAATCCGAAATTACCACATCGGAAATCAGCAACAAATCCTGCATTTCAGGATACTTGGATGCATCTACAATTCGGGAATCCGTTTTCCATTCAGGCAACATTTTCACCTTGTGGTGTTGACGAATCAGTATTCCCCACTTTTTTCCATCTCTCTTTTCAAGTTCATCAGCCAAATACGAAAAGTCTAACATATCGGCGGCAACGCCATTTCCTCGAAAAGTAGGAGCATATGTAAGAATTTTGTCAAAACCCTCCAAATTCAAAGCCTTGCGAACAGAGTCTGCCTTATGGGTATAATCTTGGAAGAACACATCATTTCGAGGAGAGCCACAGCGCAATATTTCAGCATTAGGATTCAAAGAGCGCCGAATAATTTCATCACCATAATCGGAGCCTGACAAAATAACATCTGCACACTTATACGCCTCCGAAAGAAGCGAACTTCCATCTGATGTTTTATCGACATTTTTAAAGGCACGATCTCCATGCCACGTATCCATGTAGATTTGTCCTTTTCGCTTGCACGGGATCACAATACCCGCATTCAGCACCCAAAATTTAGATGTAAACAATTCTCTATATTCTGCGAAAGATTTTTTCTTTACAATTCGCACATAATCAGGAATTTCCGCAACATCATTCACATCGTTCAAACTCCAGACAATTTCCATGTCCGGATCCATTTCATGCATTTTCTCGGAAATCGCTCTCGGATTACACGCGTAACGCAAGCCATTATATGCTCTAAAAAAAATTTTTTTCCGGTTCATTCGGTAAAATACCGAAACGAAAAAGCATAGCATGCGAAGAATAAAATTCTTAATCCATCGAGACATGTTTATAGTTCCTTATAACACTTTTCAAGCTTATCATAAACGACTTTAGGGGAAAAAGCGTCCTGAGCCCTTTCCCAGCCTGCACGTCCCATGCTCACGCGGAGCGCCTTGTCGTTTACCAATTTTTCCAATGCACGCGTCAAAGCCTGAATATCACCCGGTTCACAAAGAATGCCACATTCTCCGTCCTTGACCACTTCTGCAGTTCCACCGACAAATGTCGAAATTGCAGGCAAGCCAAAACCCAAAGCTTCGACCAGACTCATGCTAAAACGCTCTGCATACGACGGAAGCACCAGCAAATCGTATTTAGGGAGCATCTTCACATACTCCGAATGAACGACCCAGGAAGACACGCTGATATCTCTGCATTTCGGGGATTCCTTGACTGCGGCACGAACCTGTTCCACCTCTCCATCACCAAACAAAGACAGCTTTACAGGAACCGAGAAATTCGCTTTCGAAAAAGCGTCAATCAAATCGTAAACGCCCTTACGCTTTCCAAAACGACCCGAAAAAATAATCTGGACAGGTAATTCATGCGCTTCAAGATCAACCGGAGCATCAGCAATATCAGCACCAGGATTTGGAATCGTCGTAAACTTTTCAATAGACGGATCCACACTCTGCACGATACCCTTCATTTCCGATGAAAGGATCAGAACTCTTTCGGCTTGACGAAAATAATCTTTCAGCATCCATTTGAGCAAAGGAGATGCCTCGTCGCAAAACTTGTCGAATTGGCTGCCATGAATATGGGCTGTATATTTTTTTCCCCGAAAACGCAAGCAACGGCTTATAAGATACTTTCTGTAAAAGCTGCCGTAACTAGACGTATGGATTTGGTAAAACGCAAATTTTTTCGACGGGAAAAACAGGAGCTTCAAGCAGACTTTCAGCAAGACCGGAAGGGAACGGACAAATGAGCCGTTATATGATTCTATAAAATTCCCTTCAGGCAAATTGAAAAGTTTTTTATAGCAGACAAGAACTGAACTAATTCCACCCTGCACAGCAAAGCCAGGGCCAATATGACAAACCTTTTCAAACATGCATGAAATCTAGAAAAATAAAAGACTACAGCACACTTATCTTCGTCACGATTTCTACAGAATCCCTGCATTCAATTTTTGCATATAGGTATCGCGCCGGTTCCTTATCGCCAAAGTGTTCCGAATACCAGCCGTCTTCACGAATGGAATACGAAAGTTTCTCGTCAAGAGCAATCACAACACGGCGAGCGCCCGACACATCGACCGTTGCCAAGGCGCCATCGAGCTGCACCTTAGCGGTCGGATGCAGATGGAACGGAATTTCGACCGTGAACGGAGAGAATCCATGCAATGTATCTGTAATCGTGAACTCGTCCTTTTCTCGATTGTATTCGACTTTACGGACATGTTCTACGCCATCCTTGCGGTAGCCATCGTGCGTTGCTTCAACAAAGTTTTCGCCGACATTCAGCGTTTTGCAATGGTAGTGTGCAAGCCACAATGTGGGTCCCGCCTGCAGCGCCTGATTTTTGCCGTTCACGCAAACCGTATTGTGAGCCAAAGTACTCACAAAATAACGGCGCAAATCCTTATGCGTGTGGTACGTGAACGTTCCCGGATCAACTATCACAGGCATTCCATCGACATGCAGAATAAAGCTAAGCGCATCGGCATGAGCATGAGCTGCAATGCTTAAAAAGCCGAGCGGAGCCGCATCGAAATGCAAATACGTCTCACGCACGCCAGTAAAACCATCGAAACGTTTTTCGGCGTTACAAGGCTCCACAGCCTTACGGAAAATAAAATGCCCACTTTCCGGATAAAAATGATTACCATCAAGAGTTTCGCGCTCATCGGCAACATTCAGCGATTCAAATGTTTTACGACCTGCATCACCAAACAGCAACTCATTTTTCTCGTCCCAAACAACATTTGCACGCTTTAGCGATCCATCTTCAAAATACGTTGCAAACGAAACAAGCAATGACTTGAAGTTGTTGAAATGTACACCTGCATCAGGGCGGAGCACAAAGCCGTCATCGCCATCGCCGTACATCGGGTAATTAAAGTTGCCATCCAAGAATGCATTCATGTAACGCGCCATCGCATGCAAGCGTTCATTGTACGCATCCGAGAATTCATTACCGGCATGGAGCCCAGCCACAGCAGCGATCAAGAAAAAGTCGTCGATGAACTGGATATATTCCGCCGCCTCTTCGCGGTTTACACCTTCAGCAGAGTTTTGCAAAAGAATTTCGCGTTCGAGTCCCACCTTTGCATACTTTAAACGAGCTTCGCGATGTGGGATGTTCCATTTGCAAGCCGCCACAAACAAGCCTGCATATTCCGAAATCAAATGGTTGTTTGCCGAAGAACAAAGCGACGGGTGGTTGTACGAATATTCCGCATGTTCAAAAATGAGCGGCAACCAGATAGAATCGACAATTTTCGCAAAATCCGCATTCGATGCACGAAGATTTTCAACATCAAAAACTTGCCAGCAATAATACCAGCAAATCAATCGCAAGTTGACTTCAATATTGCTGTACCAGTTGACCCCGACCATGTACGGGTTTTCATTTTTCCAGCTCGTCAAATGATAGCAGAACAGATCCAAATACTTTGCATCACCGCTCTTTTTATAAAGCATCGCGATGTGCAACATAAACTGCATGCGGTTCACTTCCCACACATGCTTGGCGCTACCATACTTATCGCTACGGATATCAATTTTATGCGCAAAGGATTTCGGAAATTCCCGTCCTGCCGACAAGTCCAAATGCCAATGGATAGGCTTGAACACGTCAATAGTCTTATCAAAAATCGGATAATTCAAATGAGACGCATCATCGTCAATGACAGCAGATTTCGGCAATGCCACCGAAGCTATAGACACGTCCATCAGGCGTTTATCCAAAACATGCGTACGCACGCGCTGACGAATGCGGTAGATAAATTCACCCGCAGAGAAAGTCTTTAATCTCTTGATGTACCAGGACAGTTTCACAAGAAAACAGTTCCCTTTTTACAGTCCAAGCAACTTCTTGTACGCGCTAATCAGCTTCGGCTTTTCGTAATCCCAGCTGAGTTCGTTTTGCACACGCTTGCGACCAAAGGCGCCCATTTCCGCCGCCTTTTCAGGGTTGTCCAAGAGCCACAGGATCTTATCGGCAAAGTCGTCCGTATCAGTATTCTTTGCATAAAGCGAAGCTTCCTGTGCCGAGAACTTGCCTTCCTTAAGCGTAAACTGCACAATAGGCTTTCCAAACGCCATGTATTCCATGATCTTGTTCATGGTAGACTTGTCATTCATTTCAGAAGGCAAATCCGGATTGACGCACACATCAGCCGTATTCATCACGTCAGCCAAAAATTCATCACTCACGCGACCCGGGAACTCCACATAATCGGTCAAGTTCATCGACTTGTTCAATTCGCGAAGTTCATCCAAGGAAGGTCCTCCGCCCATGATGCAGAAGCGGATATCCTTACGACCTTTCTTGTTCACGATGTAATCGACAGACTTGAGCAAAAGATCGATACCTTCCTGCTTGCCCATCACGCCGATATAGCCCACCAAGTACTTAAAGCCTTTTTTGACTTCCGGCTTAGCAGGACCAATCTTCAACTTCGAGAGGTTCGGACCGCTGCGAACAATCGTCACATCCTCTTCGCGCTTTTTGCCGCGACGCATCGCAATTTCCTTGTACGATTCATTCGTGACTATGGCATGCTTTGCAAAGAAGTACGTGAGGCGTTCCACAAGAATCATCGCGCGGTAGCCAAGCCCTTTCTTGCCAAACTTTGCAATCCAGAGTTCCGGGTTGATGTCGTGGTGGTCAAAGAGGAACTTGCAACGCGTAAACGTAAAGAACAAGAATGCCGCAATGAAAATCAAGTCCGGCGGATTGCAAGCATGGATCACATCCTGCACGCCCTGCTTTCTAAACACCTTGAACAAGAGACGAGTCTCATGATAAAGGGCACAGAAATATTCCTTGAAATAATCAAGCGTCCTGTTCGCTTCCGGCAAAGGATGGCGATAAATCTTGATGCCCTCGAGTTCCTCGTATTCTAGGGGATACTTTTTTGTCTGGGGACAAATGACCGTCACCTCAGCGCCCGCTTCATGCAAAGAAGTCGCTTCTTGCCATACGCGACGGTCAAAAGGCACCGGAAGATTTTCAACAACAATGCAAACTTTCTTGCCAGAAAGTTCCTTCAAAGACTGATCCATAAAAATTACCAGCAAAAACCTTCGTAATTAGGCAGCGTTTCCACGGACGAATCCTTCACGCGCACCAAGTCCAAAAAATGTATTTCGGGGTTCTTGCGAATAAGTTCCGGAATTTCCGGATTTCGAACAGTAATAATGACAAGCGAAGTGGACTTCACGACATCTTCAACTTTTTGCACCAAAAGCGGGAGCAAGTGCGGGATGCGCTTATTAAGTTCACGCAGGTTTGTTTCCTTTTCGCGAGCGATATTCAAATAGCGGTCATAAATGCTCAAAGAGCACCCCTTACCAAGCACGCCTTCAGCCAAACGAATCGCAGCCGAGTTGCGCAAGTCATCCGTACCCGCCTTAAACGTCAAGCCGATAATGCCCACAGAACGCACGCCAATCTGCTGCACGCGTTCCAGCACACGTTCAATGTGCCTATTGTTGCTGCATTCAATCGAAGAAAGCACAGGAACTTCAACCTGGTTCGATTCCGCCAAGAAATTCAGACCTCGCAAATCCTTCGGCAAGCAAGATCCGCCATAAGCAAAGCCCGGCTTGAAGTAATACGGAGAAATGTTCAGCTGCGTATCCATGCAGAACAAGTTCATGACGCTATGGCTATCGATATCGAGCTTTTTGCAGATAGCGCCGATTTCGTTACCGAACGTGACCTTCAGTGCATGGTAGGAGTTATTGACAAATTTTATAATCTCCGCCACCTTAGGTTCCACTTCGACAATTTCACTGCCAAGCGATTCATAAATTCCCTTGAGGCTATCCAGGGCACGGCGGCTATTGCAACCAATCACGGTCAACGGCGGGTTCAGGTAATCGGCAACAGCCATACCTTCACGGAGGAATTCCGGGTTCGAGGCCACGGCAAAGTTGATTCCTTCACGCTTGCCCGAAATCTTTTCAATCAAGGCAGTTGCAAGAGCGTTCGTTCCAGGAGGAACAGTACTGCGGATAACCACAATGTGGAACGTCGACTTTGAACGGATAGCTTCAGCAATTGCACGAACTGCAGACATCAAATACGTCGTGTCCAAACGACCATCTGGAGCATTAGGAGTACCCACGCACAAAAACGAAATATCAGTCTTTGAAACCGCTTCAACCGCAGACGACGTCGCCGAGATCAGTCCCGCCTTAAAGCCATCCTGCATAACTTCATCGATATCTCGTTCTACGATTGTCGGAAGCCCATTGGCGATCCGGCGAACCTTGTTTTCATCAACATCGTAGCCAACAACCCGGTGTCCAAGTTTCGCAAGACAGGCGATTCCAACGCAACCCACATAACCCAGTCCAAAAACACTAATAGAAGCCATAACCCATTTTCTCTTAAAAAAACTACTCCGCCTTACCCTTACCGATACTCGTCACTTCAAACCCAATCTTGCGAAGAGCATCGGCATCCAAAATATTACGACCATCAAACACAAAGGCTGGCTTTGCCATCGTACTGTAAATGCGTTTCCAGTCGAGTTCAGCAAAGCACTTCCATTCAGTACAGACGACAACAGCGTGTGCACCTTCGGCAGCCTTGTACGGATCTTCTTCAAACGTTACCTGTTCAATCACATCCTTGAGGTCGCGCTTTGCGTCCGGGATAGCCTTCGGGTCAGTCACGACAGGCAGTGCATGTTCGGCGAGCAAGTCGCGTACAACGAGGTTCGCCGGGCTTTCACGGGTATCCCCCGTATTTGCCTTGAACGCAAAACCGAACACGGCAATCTTCTTGCTCGCAATCGTGTTGAACATCGTCTCGAGCATACGGTCCACCACGCGGTGGGTTTGCCACTCGTTGATCTTCACGACACTTTCCCAGTAGGCGGCCACTTCGGGGAGTCCATAGTAACCGCACAGGTACACGAGGTTCAAAATATCTTTCTTGAAGCAGCTACCACCGAAACCGATGGATGCCTTGAGGAACTTGGAGCCAATGCGGCGGTCCTTGCCCATCACGTAAGCCACTTCATCGACATCCGCGCCAGTACGTTCGCAAAGAGCGCTAATCGAGTTGATAGAACTGATGCGCTGAGCGAGGAAGGCGTTCGCCGTAAGCTTCGTGAGTTCGGAACTCCAGAGGTTCGTCGTAAGGATGCGGTCACGCGGTACCCAGTGGGCATACACGTCCACGAGCTTCTGGCAGGCTGCAAGGCCCGATTCCGTCTGATGGGAGCCGATAAGCACGCGGTCCGGTTCAAAAAGGTCGTTGATGGCGGTACCTTCGGCCAAGAATTCCGGGTTAGAGAGCACTTCGAAGTGGAGTCCCTTATCGTTGGAATTCAGGATTCGTTCCATGGCGGCGGCAGTACGCACCGGGAGCGTCGACTTTTCGACGATAATCTTGCCTTCATCGGCAATTTCCAAAATGTTGCGGGCGGTCTTTTCCCAGTACTGGAGGTCAGAAGCCTTGCCGGCACCATGGCCAAACGTCTTCGTCGGGGTATTCACCGACACAAAGATGATATCCGCTTCCTTGATAGCGGCAGGAATATCCGTGCTAAAGAACAGGTTACGGCCACGGGCGCGCTTTACAACGTCATCCAGACCTGGTTCAAAAATCGGGAGATTTTCGCTATTCCAGGCATCAATACGCGACTGGTTGATATCAACTACGGTAACCTTAACATCGGGGCACTTATCGGCAATAACGGTCATGGTGGGGCCACCGACGTAGCCAGCACCAATGCAAACAATTTTAGTTTCGAAACTCATGATGTTACAAAATAGCAATTACAACATGTGTAAATAACAACTGTACTCAAAATGTGCGTAATTTATAAGCCGTTTAGAAGGCATAAAGGCTTATTTGAAGACAGCAGTGAGCTCGCTTACGTATTGTGGCTGTATCATACGCAAAGGAGCCGTCTCGCCATCACTCCACCCTACAAAAGTACTTCCAGAATGCGGCTCCGCATAGAGCGTTACCGGAGAATCTTCAAAGAAATTCACAGACATTTTGACCTCATCTACAGGGAGATCGTGCACAAGAATCCTTCCCGAGCCTTCCACCGCTAAAGTGACAGACGCCACATCCCCTAATCCAAAGAATTCCTGGAGTTCCTTCGTCATTACCGCCGCACGAGTTCTAACAAATTCTTCAACATTTTCCAGTTCCGTTTCCATTTCAAAAGCATTATGCTCCCAGCGTTTCTGATCGCGAGAAATTTCGGCCTGGATTTCAGCCATCATCTTCTTTACACGTGCAAGCAACTTTGAGCTTTCAAAATTCTTTTGGAACAGTACCGCCAGACGATTTATAAAAGCAGATTTAAACCCAGGATTTTCCAGCAGCTTACGCAACAGGAACGTGTATTCCGGACCATTCGGCCAGGAATTTCCATCTTCTGCCGTAGCATATTCAAATACATTGTTTGCATACAGACTAAGTCCGCTATCAAATCCAAAATCCAAATCGAAAAGGAACCATTTCCATTTTGTCTGCAATTTTGAATTTCGCCATTTTTTGAGATTATTTGCCGGCCAGTCGCGATTGTCTACATACAGTTCCGTATGCACATAATTGAGGTAATTATCAACATCTATTTGCGATGCTACATACGCATAATTTTCATCATCAGCAAGGCTATGCGATTCCAGCCAATCTATCAGAGCCTCATAATCAACCGCAGAGCCCGCAGACACTGCATTTTCCGCATCAAGCAAGTCGATATCGTCCGGATTCATTCCATAACGCGTTTCAAAGTAATATTCATTCGATCGTTCACGAAGGTCCTGAATGCCATAGTATTCGCCATTGTAGTAAACAACCGCATAACGTCCATGACGGCTATCAAGTCCAAGATCATCACCTATAGAACTTCCAAGCCTGTCGCGGACGTAATCCATTCCAAAATTATTGCCAAAATTGCGCAAAATAAAACTCTTGTATTTGTGCAGTTCAGGGTAATCCGGGAACAGCGCATAATCCAAGCGCTTATCGCCATACTTTTCGCGGAACGTTATAGCGACAGACTTTTCCTTTTTGATGCGGCTGTAATTACCATAAACCTGAAGCCCAGCTAGTTTCACAAACGAAGGAGCGGCAGCGTCCTTTTCCATCAATTCTACAACTACAGGAATTTCCTTGTCCTGCCAATAATTCGCACCTTTTTCAGGTACTTTCCCATCGGGAAAATTTCCCTTCATAAAAAGTCCAGAGTCAGGGTCAAAAAGAGATTTCGGATCAGTCGTCAAGAACACCGCAGGAATGGTTGGCGCACTCTCAAAAACATAAGTACGCACAAGTTCTTCTCCACTCAGCGCCCCCGCGACAAAAGAAGCGCAACGGATAGTCTTTGTAGTGTCAATTCTCAAAGCAGTCGTCACCGGGCTTTCCGCCGTAGGGAGAGCCCCACCCACAGCACAACGCACTGTAGCACTCTTCGGAAACGATACCACAAACGGTTCTGCATAAAATCCCGACGGAGGAAGTTTCACCAAAAAATCCACCGAAGGCGAACGTGTCGGCACAACAGTTCCTACCGTTTCTCCATAAGGAGAAGGCTCGCTATAACCAAAGTCCAACGAAATACCATCACTCAATGTTCCAAGCGACCATGACATTTCAGGCGGCAATTTCGGATACTCGACATAATCAAGAATTTGACCATCGCCATTGACAAGGTAAAGGTTTCCGCCATCCTTATCGAGCTTAAAACCTGCATGCGGTTCAAGCCCACCATTTCTCGTCACGGTTAAATTTTTTCCAGACATGAATACAATCATGAATTCATCTGGGGAAATTTTCACGTCGCCAAACATCCATTTAAACGGCTCTTCAGAATCATCCGTCAAATACTTTCCAGACAAGTCCACCGTATCCGCAGATCGATTGAAAAGTTCCACCCAGCCCGCATCGCCACCGTCGTAATCTTTGTACACTAGGTTAACGGTATTGATTTCAGAAAAGACAACAGGAGAACGCTCCGCCAAAGGGAGTTTCATAACAGGCTGAGTTTTATTTGAAATATTTTCTGAATCCGTAGCGACCGGATTCGAATCGGAACATGATGCAAAAAATGCAAAAGCTCCGAGTACCAACAAAAACAGGGAAAATTTTTCTCTCACCCAACACCTCAAATATCCGCATCTAAATATATATGCGACATGAGGAGCTAGAACTTTTTTAAAGACTATTTTTGACGCAAAATTTCGGGAATAAGCTTGCTAAAAACTCACTCGAAACTTACTTTTTTACTTCGGGTTCCGAAAGAACAACCTTTTTTCTTCTGGGTCTGCGAACGATAAAAAATATTCCGTTCCTATTTATTTGAAGATGGCCGTAACTTCACTGACGCATTCCGGCAAAATCACCCGTGTGGGGCTAGATTCGCCATCACTCCAACCTGCAAAAGTACTTCCCATAAGAGGCTCCGCACTGAGCGTCACCGGGAATCCCGTAAAGAAATTCACAGTCATTTTCGACACATCAACAGGAAGATTATGCACAAGGATCCGCCCAGAGCCACTTACAGACAAGCTTACAGCAGCCGTTTCGCCTAGTGCAAAAAATTCCTGCAATTCACCATAAACGACACTAGGGCGGTTCATCGCAAAATTCTTGATGGCGTTGAGCTGTTTTGTCATTTTCGAAGCGCTCAGCCCCCAGCGTTTTTGATCACGAGAAATCTCCGACTGAATTTCAGCCATCATTTTTTCAATGCGAGCAAGCACCCGCGAACTTTCAAAATTCATCTGCAAGAGTACCGCCATTCGGTTGATAAACGCGGCCTTGAAGCCTTCATTTTCGAGCAAACGTCGGAACAACAAAGTTGATTCAGGTCCATTTGGCCACGATTCACCATCTTCTGCCGTCGCAAATTCAAATATGTTATTCTTATACTTACTATAATCATTACCAAATCCAAAATCAAGATCATACAGGAACCATTTCCACGGAGTCTTGGAACTTGTATTACGCCACTTCTTGAGATTATTCGCGGGCCAGTCGCGGTTATTTGCAAAGAGCTCCGTATGCATGTAATTGATGAAATTGTCGACATCTATTTGCGATGCGATATAAGCATAGTTCTCTTCTTTATCTAGATGGTTGGATTCCAGCCAATCCATCAACGCCACATAATCAACAGCCGAGCCCGCAGAAACAGCATTATCCGCCTTGAGTAAATCTATTTTATCCGGATCAAGTCCGTAATGCGTTTCAAAATAGTCTGCCGTTGAGCGTTCACGGATGCTGTGGATGCCGAAGTATTCTCCGTTATAATACACAACGGCAAATCGTCCGCGC
Source organism: Fibrobacter sp. UWB13 (assembly GCF_900177805.1). NCBI lineage: Bacteria > Pseudomonadati > Fibrobacterota > Fibrobacteria > Fibrobacterales > Fibrobacteraceae > Fibrobacter > Fibrobacter sp. UWB13. Next base: position 2,081,201 of record NZ_FXAX01000001.1, read on the forward strand.
TGATAATCGACGCCAAGCCCTTCGCTCACGGAACTTGCCAAGCGGTCGCGTATGTAGTCATTTCCGTAGTTGCTCCCGTTGTTGCGCAGCAAGAACACCTTGAACTTGTTTAGCTCCGGGAATTCAGGAAACAGCGGATACTTCAGGTGAGAATCACCATACTTTTCACGGAACGTAATCGCTACCGACTTTTTATCATTTTGCCTGCTGTAATTACCAAAAATTTTGAGTCCAGCATTTTTCGCAAACGCAGGCGAACTCGTTCCCGGCTCCATCAACTCCACCGTCACAGGGATTTCCTTATCGAGCCAGTAATTAGCTCCGTAGTGAGGTTCCTTGCTCTGAGCATTTGGACCTTCCATATAAATACCAGTATCCAGATCAAAAAGTGAATTCGGGTCAGTCGTGAGAAATACCGCAGGCACTGTAGACGCAGCCTCAAAAATGTAAGTACGTGTCACCACATCGCTCGGAAGGCTTTGCGGAGCGATTTTTGCACAGCGTATTACCGTCGTCTTGTTGATTAAAATACTCTTCTGAAATACAGTCTCTTCCGAAGGCAATTTGCCACCTGTTTCGCACACGGCATTATTCGTACTTTCAAGATTTAGAACAAAAGGTTCTGTATAAAATCCCGAAGGCGGAAACAGTAAAGTGTCGATATTCTCTTCGCGAGTAAATGTCAGCGAACTACTATAACCATACGGTGAAGGGTCGGCATATCCCCAACTTCCCCCATAATTCCATGTTTTCCCGAGAGGCAATTCCGGATACGACACAGAATCCACAATTGAAGCATCGGCATTTACCAAATAAAGCGAGCCTCCCTTTTTCGAAAGCTTGAAGCCTGCGTGTGGTTCATGGCCGCGGTTCCGCGCAATGTAGCTGAAAACCTTAAGGGTTACTTCTTGAGATTCACTTGCCTCGGGGCTCAATCGCGTCCCATAAATATTCGCCAAATCAGGGAATGTTGTTCCTGTAGGGAGCGCCATACGGTAAACCGTCGAAGAATCTCCAGTTCCTTCAAGAACCATCTCGTAACCTTTCCAGTCATCAATATCGGGCTGTGCCAAGCGAACCGAAACATTGCGGCCCTTTGTAATGTACGCCTGTATCAAAATTTCATTTGCCGCCGAAATATCCAACACATCCGAAGGGTCACTACTCCCCGTTCCTACGAAAAACGAAATGGACGACCAACCAAGTTCCTCGTTTTCACCCAGTTTCATCACCGTACCAATGCGACTCTGTCCATTTTCACTAAAGCATTTTTCATCGTATCCCGGCAACGGGTCGGCATAGCTGTAGCCCGGAGGATCGCTCTCAGCATCCGTCCAAGTCCAGCAACCAGACCCAATCATATCAATAGAATCATGCGGCATTACGTAATCGGGATAGTTCTTTCCCGAGAGGAAAATGACCAAAAACGAGTTCGGCGCCATTTTCACATCGCCCAATTTCCACTTGAAGGGTTCTTCCCACGAGTCCGTCAAGTACATTTCAGACAAATTTACTGTATCAGCAGATGTATTAAAAAGTTCTACCCAACCGGCGTCATCGCCTTCGTGGTCCTTGAAATCAACGTTAACCGGGTCGACCTCGGTGAACATCACAGGGCCGCCAACAAACGGAAGTTTCGTGCCACCCGCATCACCACTTGCCGAAGAGCTGCTTTCCATATCTAAAATCAACGAACTAGGGTTATCGTCAGTACATGCCGACAAAACCAGCGCTACAAAAAGAAGAGACCCAAAGGCCCTGTAGACCCGAGCTGAAAAATCATTCCAACACACCATAATGTGGAATATATATTATGCTTGAGTATTTGGAATGCTAGGCTCGGAATATAAGAAAAAAACTACTTCTTAATTTCGGGTCCCGAATCGGCCACCTTTTTTCTTCTCGGTCTGCGAACGATAAAAAGGCAAGCGCCAATCAGCACGAGAGTGACAGAAATCACCTTGCCCATCGGGAACGCTTCGTAAAAAACGAGTGCGCCCGCAAGCGTCGGAACAGCGGCACCGACCGCAGCACTGAATGGGATAATGAACAACGCACGCCCACGAGAGAAAGACACCTGCGAATACAAGAACGCAATGCTGTAAGTCGCCACATAGCCAAGCGTTCTAAAATCCATGAGCAGGTTTACCACCGACGAAAAATCGATATTGTCGAGGTCAAAGTCCATCGCCAAGCTCTTGTAAAAAGCAGCCGAAAGCCCAAAGCCAACGCCCATGATAAGCGAGTCCACCATTTCACGGTCTTTTACCCAGAGGTGCGCAATGAGAGTCGCAAAGCTAAGTCCGCCCGCATACAGCCAAAGCGTCCCGATATTCTGCACCGCCGTCGATTCCCCTAGATTTTCAACGGAGTAAAGGAGGCCCGCCACGACAAAGCAAATTGCCACCACAATGCGCTTGGTCAAGACTTCCTTGAGGATGCAAAATCCCATCAACGCCGTCAGCACCGGATTCAAGACCATCATCGGCTGCACCTGACTCAAGTCATACTGAGCCATGGCAATGTAATAGCCAAGCGTTGCAAGCCCGGAACATGCAATGCCGAGCCACCAAAACTTATTCGTGATAACGCCCTTGAAAAATTCCCAGGGCCTAGAAGTTCCGCCCGTGCGCTTGCCAACAGTGGACACCCCGGACTTTTCTAGGATGTTTCCACAAGCAAATAAAAACGCAGGACCAATGGTTAAGAGTAGGAATAGCATTCGCTAAATCCCGTCATAGATTTCTTTGTAGATCCAGTAATTTCCCATGACGCGCTTGACGTAGTCGCGGGTTTCCCAGTAGCTGATTTCTTCGACGCGCAAATCCCACGGGAGGCCTTCGCTTTCAGACTGCCAGCGCTTCGTCGGCTTGGGACCTGCATTGTAGTTGCAAAGCACATACATGTAGTCGTTCTTGTACTCATCCTTGAGGTCCACCAAATAGCGGATCCCCAAGCGGATGTTCATGTAGGCATTGTACAAGCGTTTCGGATTAAAGCCAGAAATTTCTTCCTTGTCGGCAAGCATCTTACCCGTCGCAGGCATAATCTGCAAAAGGCCGCAGGCGCCCGCAGGCGATGTAATCTGGAAATCGAAAATGGATTCCTGACGCATCACGCTATACACAAAGAACGGATCGATGCTCGTGCCCGAATAGTAAACCACAGGGTCAGCATACGGAACCGGGAACAAATAATGCAAAACATCTATCGGCGGCGTCATGAACAGGCGCCTATCCATCTTCGCCTGGAACTGGCGTGCAAGCCTGTAACCGGCAGCCGTTTCGCCCATCTCGTAGAACAGTTTTCCGTATTCGTACAAGAAATCCATGCGCTTGAAGTTTTTCTTCTTGACTTCGTCATACAGCCTAAACGCTTCTTCTTCAAAACCATACAAGAAGAGCCTCTTGATGCGTTCGTAACGTTCCTTGCTGTACGAGGCATCCGGCTTTCCGAGCTTATTCACCGAGCGGATCCATTCGATCGTCGCCGCATGGGACATCGGCACGCCATGAGCATACGGGATCTTGTCCGCAGGCAACAAATGATTGTCCAAAAGCTTCATGCGGCTGCGGTGTGCATAATACGAAAGCGGGAAGTCCTTGATGCAGTCGAGATAAGCTTCACGGGCAAGCGAATCCTCGCCCATCTTCTTGTAAGTATCGCCAAGGAACATTCTCGAAGCACTACCGCTCCAGAGGAAAGGATCCTTCGTCGCATCGCGGAAGTATGCCGCAGCCTCGACCCACATGCCGCGCTTAAAGTAGCAGTAGCCAATGCGGAATCTCGCCCACTGGCGTTTCAGATTGCTCTTGAAACGCTTATGGATGAGTTTCTTGTAGCAGTCAATCGCCTTATCGTACATCAGCTTCTGTTCAAATTCAAAGCCGCGCAGCCAGAGGTTATTGGCGTTTTCGGTGCTGAACTGGCTCACGTCCTGCAAAAGCGAATCGTAAGTGTGGATTTCTTCGTCAAATAGCCCTGCCGCTTCCTTGCGGTAAAGCTTGAGTATTGCCTGAATCCAGGAAGGACGCGCTTCCACATTTTCAATCAAGTTGCGGTACTGTTCAATCGCATCTTCATTACGGTTCAGAGAACGGAGTGCCGCCGCACGCTTTTCCCACAGCATAATGCGCGTGTTCAAATCTAGCGTGCTCTTTTTCAGGCGTGCATAAGCCGGGTCATCAAGCACCACCACCGAAGCAGGATTTTTCTGCGCCTGCTGCGCATCCAAAATTTGGATAGAATCGAGCAGGTCGATGCAGTTCTTCATTTCGTCCTTGGTGCAGGCAAGCTTGGCATAGGCCACTTTTTCGGCAAGCGATTCAGGCGCCCCCAGCACTTCCCTCAAGCGGCGCACAGAAGCATAAGCGGAATCCTTATACGATGTACGGCTCGTGAGGAGCTTCATGTACATGCGTTTTGCCTGTTTCAGCTGGTAAGAATCTTCCAAATATTGGGCGTAACGGTACTTCAGCGGATCCACATCGTCGCCATCCGGATTTCCATTGAGGTAGACCATCAAGGAGTCCGCACGAGCAACATCATTCAGCGAATAATCCGCCATTGTCGCTTCAATTCTCAAGCGGTCCGCCGCATCACGCCAAGCCCTGTCGTTTTCCAGGCTCTTTTCGAGTCGGAGCGTTTCGCGCATCTTGGCATACTTTTCCTGCTTGAAGTTTGCCTTCGCCATGCGGAGCACAACAGGTCCAAGCAATTCCGGTTCACGCTTACGCAAGGAATTATAGGCAGCATAGGCACTGTCCCACTGGCCACTGTAATAGTAATAGGCAGCGCGGGCAAAATCGCGATGGTTCTGCGGAACTGAAATATCGTTCATTGTTTTCTTCGCACGGGCAGCACGAACAACCACATCCTGGAACTGGTCCGGAGCAATCATTTCCTGATCCGCGAACGGAGACTTGTAGGTGGAATATACCGAACCATCCACCTGAGCATACAAGGCGGCTGTACACGCAAACAATAAAGAACAAAATAATTTCATCAGCAAACCAACAATTTTTATTTTTCGACTTGTCCCACAAATCCAGATATACCAAGTTCCATAATGGTTTGTGCATACTTTTTATGCAAAAACTCATTTACACTCTCGGCATCATCCATTTGCAAGACAGTCAAAGCCGCATCACGAACATCTTCAAAGTTGATCGAGCGGATAATCTTCTTCGTCGTCATCACGCTCCACGGCGTCATCGAAAGTTCATCGACACCGAGTCCAACCAACAAAAGCACACTCATCGGGTCCGTACACATTTCACCGCAAACCGCCACAGGGATTCCTTCACGGTGCGCAGCCACCACAGTCTGGTAAATCATGCTGAGCACTGCCGGATGGTGCGGCTGGAACATGTCGGTAATAAGTTCGTTCGTACGGTCAACCGCAAGCGTAAACTGGATCAAGTCGTTAGTACCCAAGCTAAAGAAATCGACTTCCTTAGCAAGTTTGTCCACAATCATCACAGCGGCAGGGACTTCGATCATCGAGCCAATTTTAACGACCGGGAGCTTATGCCCTTCATCTTCGAGCTGCTTGCGGGCTTTCGCAATGCACGCCTTTGCACGCCTGAGTTCCGTCATGCTCGAAATCATCGGGAGCAAAATGCGCAAATTGCCCTTCGTATTTGCAAGCAACAAAGCGCGCAACTGCGTAATAAACACATCTTCGCGATCCAGGCACACGCGGATAGAGCGCCAACCCATAAACGGGTTCGATTCATTCACCGCAGAAACCCCAGAAACAAGCTTGTCACCGCCCGCATCAAGCGTACGGATTACAACCGGGTGCGGCGCCATCTTTTCAAGGATATGCCTGTAGGCGCTTTGCTGTTCCTTTTCGGTCGGAGTGCCTTTTCTAAAGAACAGGAATTCTGAACGGTAAAGACCGATACCGGTAGCGCCAAAGTCCGTGACCTTGTCCGCTTCCGTCGGGATTTCAATGTTCGCGTGCAACACAATATACTTGCCATCGCGAGTCATCGGTTCCAGCTGGCGCATCGTGAAAAGTTCACGGCGCTGGCGTTCGAACATTTCCTGGCGTTCATGGAACTTGCGGATATCGTCTTCATTCGGATTGATGATGACCTTACCATCAGCACCGTCAACGATAATCGTATCGCCACTCTTGACAAGGGCAGCCACATTCCTAAGGCCAGATACAGCCGGGATCTGCAACGCTCTAGACAAAATAGCGACATGGCTTGTACGGCCACCCGTATCCATCACGATAGCGTTAACTTGTCCGGGCTTCAAAGTCATCAAGAAGCTTGGAACAAACTCATGGGCCACGAGGACAACGCCATCTTCATGAGACACGTCCTCCAATACCGGTCCGGAGTCATCCATCGCAGACATCAGGCGGTTGTACAAGTCCCTGAGGTCTGCCGCCTTGTCACGCATGGCAGGCGAATCAATTTTTTCGAACTTTTCGATGTAGGCGCTAAAAACAACATGCACCGCCCACTTCGCGTTCTTGTGCTTTTTCCTGATTTTGTCGAGGACTCCATTCACGAGCCCCGGATCCTGCAAGATCATCAGGTGCGTTGCAAAAATCAGGCTGTCCTTGATGCCAGCTCTGGATTCTGAAATTTCTTTAATCTGGGCGATTTCCTTGGAGGTCTTACTAATCGCCTTCAAGAACATCTGTTCTTCTGTAGCAAGCCTGCTTTCCGGAAGAGTCTCATCGACCACCGAAAATTCGCGGTTTGCAACAGGGAACACCGTCCCCATGGCAAAGCCCGGAGACGACGGAACACCAACAAGCTCTATCCTCTGGGACTTCGGCTCATTGGCAGTCTTGGCCACAAAATCAGCAGGGTTCTTCGTTGAAGTGGTCATCAAAAAGCTTTTCCAACTGCTGAACGACGAGCTCTTCATCCTCGCCATCGATTTCGAACTTGACTTCGGAACCCGCAGGGATGGCAAGCATCATCACATTAAGGATGCTCTTCGCATTGGCCTTCGAACCATCAAACACGATGGACACATCACTCTTAGCCTGCCCCGTGATATCAACAATCATTCCGGCCGGACGGGCGTGAATGCCCAGTTTGTTGGAAACAGTAAGTAACTTTGTAATCATCAATTCCTCAGAAGAAATCCACATTAATATCAAGACCATCCTGCAAGATAATCTTGAACAAGCTGTCCGCAGAGCGCACTGTTTTGACAAGGTCGTCGTGAAGCTGTCTGTCGTTCAGCAAAATCCCGACGGTATTGTCTTTCGAATCCATCTTGGACTGCACCTTGGCAATAAGTCCATCCAAATGCTTGGTCACGCCTTCAAGTTCGGAGATCAAGTGGTTTGCATTCCCCATGACCTTGTCCGTTCCGGCAAAAAGACCGTTGATCGGTTCCTTGACGCCATCGACAAGTTCGTTTACCTTGAGCGTCACCTTGTTCAGGTTTGCAAGGCTCTTTTTGAGCTGCGGGTCGGTCGTTGACACAAGCGACATCAAGCGGTCTTCAAGATTTTCGGCCTTCACCAAAAGTGTCTTGAAACGGTCCTGGAATTCCGGGTTTGCAATCGTTCCGTTCAAGGCAGTCTTTACCGCTTCCAAGAGCACCTTCGTCGAATCGCAAACTTCACCGGCAAGGCCAAGCGCTTCGGCAATGCCCGCATCGAACTGTCCCGTGATGGTATCGCCCGGCACATAGTATTCTTCGGAATCGCCGAGGATCATGCCAATCTGGCGTTCACCCATGATGCCGATGTTCTGCACACGAATTTCGGAATCCTTCGGGATTTTCACATTGGACTTGAGCCTGACCGTCACCACAACGCGGTGTCCAGAAAGTTCGATGGATTCCACACGACCAAGCTTCACGCCATTGATTTTGACCGGGTCATCCAAAACAAGCGTACTCACCTGCGTAAAGCGCAAGTGGTACACGTCGAAAGTTTCACGCAGATCCTTCTCGTTCAAAAAGAACATGCCAAATATCAAAATGAAAATGGCTAAAAGAACGACAAGTCCGACGGAAAAGTATAAAGCGGTATTCTTTTTCATTCTAAAAACAATCTAGCATATTTTGCGATTGGCATTGGCTGCATCTTGAAAAATAAGAGGATTATCCCTCCACCCTCACGATGGGGCTATTCGTCTCGATGCCGTTCACATGGCGATCCAGCCAGTCGAGCAACAAGGCGTCGCGTTCAGCCTGCGGCAAGGCAAACTTTTCACGGCCCTGCTTCTGCATAAACACGTCGAGGTACGTCATCAGTACGCCACCAGCAACAGAGACGTTCATCGATTCCGTAATGCCGTACTGCGGGAGCTTAAATTCATAGTCCGCATGGGCAAGCGTGTCCGGGTGGTTCCCGTGGAATTCACTGCCCAGGTAAAAAGCCATCGGCTGGCTCAAATCGAGGTCAAGCACAGAGTTCGTCGTGTTCGTGCTCGCCACTGCAATCTTGTAGCCCTTCTCGCGGAGCTTTTCCATGCAGAGCATGCGCTTCTTGTACAGATAAAGGCTCATCCACTTGTAGGATCCCTTCAAGATGGACTTGTTCACGCTGTAGGCGTTGTCTTCTTCAATGATGTGAACATCCTGGAGGCCAAAGACTTCTGCAGTACGGATAACAGCGGAAATGTTATGCGGGTCAAACAGGTCTTCGAGCACCATGCAAAAGTGACGCGTACGGCGGTTGACGACAGAAGTCAACAATTCACGACGACGTTCCGTCACACGTGCAAGCAAAGTTTCCAAATCCTTAGGTTCACTCATTTTCTAAATCCTTTTTAATAAAAGTATTTGCCTTAAATTCAGCAGGTTCAGTCGTTTTTTCTCTAGGTTCAGCCGGCCTTACGACAGGCTTGGGCTGGCTAAGTTCAATCTTCGAGCGGTCTATGCGTTCAGCATCGCCAAGTTTCCAGGATCCACCCGCAACCACTTTGTCAAATTCAGCGATATGGCGCTTATTTTCGGGAGTCTGCAACTTGGCATTTTCCTTCAGCGGTTTTCTGTTCCCGCCATAGTACATCGACGCCGCTTTCTTGATATCGTTTACAACGTCGTCAATCTTGGAATTCACGACACTCTTGAAAACACGCAGCTGCATAATGGAATTCAAAACAGAATTGCTCGGGAACACGACTGCAGTAAGTTTGTACTTAAGTTTTCTCGGTGCCACCAAGTCCATATCCAGATAAGCAATTGCAGTTCCCTTAAGAGACCACTTCAAAATCTGTGCATAGCCAAATCCAAAGAACATGTTGCGAAGCATGGGCTTTGCCCCCGCACTGTCCTGCAACGCCCAGTAAAAATCCCCCGAAAGTCCATGACCGTTACTGCCCGAAAAATAGCGACGGTTCAAGCTATTATACTCTAGCGTATAATCCGATTTCAGATAAGCGTTAATCAAATCTGCCGTGAACGGCATATTGTCAAACAGGAACGTAATTTCATTGACTTCTAGCGGAAGTGTACCCTCGCTTTCGTAAATGGCTCTATACTGGCGACCGAGACGCATAAACACGTCCATCATCATCGGAGCCTTGATGTCCGTCGAAAAGCCGCGCTTGACAATTTCCTTGTACGGTCCGCAGAACTCGTTATCATACTCAATCTTGGGCCACGGTTTCAAATCCGTTTCCGTACAGGCTTCGTACTTGATATCAAGGCACTTATACATTCCCGAGCAGAACGAGCGCATGTTATCGGCATTGTTCTTCGTTTTCATCAAAAGCTGCCGGCGGGAAACTTCGGACGAAGAAACACTCTTCGTTGCGTAAGACATTGACGTGCCCAAAACGAGCACTAAGCCAATGCACATACTCAATAAAGAGAATCGCAAACCATTACACTGCATAAGTACCTCCCTTTAAGGTTTAACGGAACTCAAGACTGTCCAAAGGAATTACCGTGAACGGTTTCAGGGAATCGAACATGGCAACAGGACCGACAATCGAAATCGTCATCTTGCTCTTATCAAAATACTTAGCAATCATTGCCTGGACCTGTTCAGCAGTCACAGCATTGATTTCTGTCACATAATCTAAATAATGATCATCCGATTTGCCAAGTAATTCGCCCTTTGCAAAGATAGAAGCCGTTGAGGAAGGCGAATCAAAGAGGCTCGGCAAGCTTTCAACCAGGGACTTTTTCGCCTGAGAAAGTTCTTCAGGAGTCGGGCCGTCCTTTGCAAGCTTTTCCACTTCTTCAAAGATGAGCTTCATCGCAAAGTCCACCGTTTCCACCTTAGTCTGGAGTGCAATCGTCGTCATAGCGGTATCGCGGTAGTCGTTACCCACCGTGCTATAGACACTATAGGCAAGGCCTTCGTCGCTACGGACGCGGTTCATGAGTCTGGAGCTAAAGCTACCACCGCCAAGGATAAAGCTAGCTACCGCCGTCGGGTAATAATCCGGATGCGGACGCTTCACGAACGGCTGGTTCATAGTGATATTCGCCTGCGTGATATCCTTGTCGACCACATAGACGCCAGGCTTGCGGGCAAAAGTAAGCGGAACCGGCTTCGGTTTTTCTGCAGATGCTGCTTCGACCTTCCAATCGGCAAAGAACTTCTTGAGAGTCTTTACCGCAGATTCCTTGTCCACGTCACCGGCAAGAGCAAAGACGATACGCTTTGAGGAGAACACGCCCTTAGCAAGACGCTTCACATCGGCAGCGGTCACAGCCTTGTATTCTGCAGAATTGGCATCCCAAAGTCTCGGGTTCGGAGCGTAGTTCACCTTGGACTTGAGAGCAGAAAGCACCTTGGCAGGCGTTTCAAAACGGCGTTCATAAGCAGTAACATAATTCGCCTTCACGATTTCAAGCTGATTCTTGTCAAAAGACGGGTCCGTGAGTACTTTCTTTGCCAGTTCAAGCATCGACGGGAAGTCTTTCGAAAGGCAATTGATATCAAAAGCCGAGAGGAACGTACCAACGCTCGTGGAAATCGAGGCGCTTACAAATTCCAGAGAGTCTTCGAGCACATGCGGAGAAATTCCGCCACCAGAACCACGACGGATCATGGATCCCACCATTTCAAAAGCGGCTTCGTCCTTGAGGACCTGTGGCAAGTTGTTTTCTTCAAAATAGACCGTAAAATCCACCAGCGGGAGCGAACTGTCGCTCACAATGTAGCCCGTAATGCCCTCGGCGATTTGCACACTGAAATCTTTGGGATACGGTGCCACGTACTTATATTCCGGGAATTCAATCTTGCTATAATGCTCAGGCAAATTGCTCGGTTGCACAAAAGAACTGGAACTTTCCACAGCAACGGCATACATATCCGGCACATGTTTAACATGAGATGTCTTTTTAGGCATCATGGAACAAGACGTCATCGCCACTAAAGCCGCAATAGCAGCGGCAGGAATCATATAATTCGTTTTCATCAAGTAGAAAATAGTAAACTAATCGGGAACATTCCAAAATAGACCAACTATTTTAAGGTTTATCTATCCCCTTTCCGTAAATAGACATATATTAATACTTGAGCCTTCCTAGTGGCCACAACAAGCGTAGCAAGCCCACCTCCGGCTTCCGCACAGTTCTCCAGTCGAGACACAAGCCCCACCAGGAAGGCTTCTTCAATCCCTCCTATGAAAAAGACCCGACGCGAGCGCGCCGGGCCTTTTTTGTGAAAAACTAATGACCAACGACCATTGACCAACAACTAGCTAAATCTTCCATTGAGCTGTTTGCGGCGACGGCCGCGTTCCGAAATAACAGCCTCGATCAAGAACAGGAGGGCAGCAAGTCCAAGGAAAATCTGGTAACGGTCCTGGTAATTTTCCATGCGGTCACTGCTTTGGTCTTTCTTTTCGAGCGAAGCAATTTCAGTCAAGACTTTTTGCAACTGGAACTCGCCCGGGCTTGCGTAGAAGTAGAGCGCACCCGTCACACTAGCAATCTCCTGAAGCGTCCCTTCTTCGAGGCGGGTGGTCACGATATTGCCTTGCATGTCCTTCTTGTAGACACTACTGCCATTCTTGCTTTTGAGCGGTATAGGAACGCCTTCGCGGGAACCAATACCAATCGTATAAATTTTGATGCCGAGTTCTGCAGCTTCTTTTGCTGCATTCACAGCAGCGGCTTCAAGTTCTTCACCATCGCTCATGAGAATCATCACGGAATGCTGACTTGCGCCACCGGAGTTTTTGAACAAAGTCATACCCTTGCGGATAGCACTTTCGAGGTTCGTGCCCGGCATGAGCCAACCCGGATTCAGTTCGCGGAGCACCATCTGCACCGTACCGTAATCAAGCGTCAAAGGCACCATGACCTGAGCTTCACCACTGAACGCCACAAGACCCACGCGGTCTCCCGTAAGCGATTCCAAGAAAGCCGAAATTTCGTGACGGCTACGCACCAAGCGGTTCGGCTTCACATCTTCGGCAAGCATCGAAAGCGAAATATCCTGCAACAGCACAAGATCCTGACCACGGCGTTCCACATGTTCCATCTTGCGCCCCCACTGCGGACGGGCAAGAGCGACAAACAAGAAAGCTATGGCAAGGAGCAACAGCAAAACTTTAGTCAGGCGCCTCCACGGCGAAACGCTCGTCGAGAGCTTCGAAAGCATAGGGAGCGACACAAAGCGTGCCGCCAATTTTTTACGGCGATGGTAAGCATACACAAACAGAAGCGCAAATAGAGGCAGAGTAAAAAGGCCCCACAAAAAGTTCGGTTCGGCAAATCTCATTATCTACTCCGGTAAAACATCTTGTATCAACAAGCACCAAGAATATACAAAAGTGCAAGGGAAAAAGTTAAATATCGGTCATTAGTCATTAGTTATTAGTCTTTAATCAGATGCCTACGGTGCAATTCTAAAAACGATCGACCATTGACCAACAACCATTGACTAAGTTCAAAATTCTTTTCATAATGTCTTCATACGAAAAGCTTTCAAATAATTATATTTCAAGTCAAGGTTCAGGTTGCGAGAATGTCTTACATAGGCTTGATAGAAATCAACATCATCTGTATTGCGGTACTCATCATTACACTGCTGCAGTTCAAGGATAGTATTCTCAGGCATCTCGAAGAACGCATTCTCGGCTTTACCATCATCGACACCATCATTTACATCGTGTTGAGCACAGTAACCAAAATGCTGTACTCGGTTCACGCGCAAAGCGACCTATATACAAGCAACCAAAAGATTTGCGTCATTTACGCCGTCATGTACGCATTGAGCTTGAGTTCTTCGTTGTTGCTTGCCCAGCTGTGGTTCTCCTTCATCTTCCTCCGCATCCGCAAAAGCGTTTACTCTTACAAGCACCTGTTCCCGCTGTTTTCGACTCCGAGTATTATCGGCATATTCATCTGCATCGGCATCAGCATTTACGGATTTACCAACGACTGCCATACGACGTCGCTCCAGTTCAGGCGCCTTTTGCCATTCCTCATCGGGCTGAACTTCATTTACATCATCGCCACCATGGTTCTCGGCATCCAGCACGCCATCGCCCAAAGAAACTCCACGAACCGGAAAGAAGCCTTTTACCTCTCATTTATCGCTCTAGTTCCTAGCGGATCCTGCATTATCCAATATTTTGTCCCGAACATCCCGCTAACCGACCCAATTTTCGCACTCACGCTCCTGCACGTTTACGTCACATTGCTGAAGTACAGAATCACCTCGGACCCGCTCACGGGCGTGAACAACAAGATTCGACTGATCGACTATCTCCAGTACATCACACAGCACCAGGATTCAAGCAAGCGCCTGTTCATCCTCGTCATGGAAGTAGACTTTTTCAAGGATATCATCCGCAACTTCGGTTACGAAATGTCCGACCGCGTCATCGCAGACTTAGCATCGTTCTTCAAGCGCCAATGCAGAGGGCAAAACGCCTTTTTGGCAAGGACCGGCGACAACCAGTTCGCAATTGTCATGGAACGCGATGAAGTTTCTGAAATCGAATCATTCTGCCAAAAGCTCGTGCGCGAATGCGACCGCGACAGCATGCAATCCGACATGATGACCACGTGGAAAATTTCGTTCAGCCTGCATTACGCTGAAATTTCAAACATTTCCACAAGCAATATTTCTCAGATTTTCGCCGAAGCCAAAAAGAACTGCTACAAGCCAGAAACTCCGGCACCGAAGGATTAAAACAAGCACGTCATTCCGAGTCCGTTAGGACGATATAGAATTGTTAGCAACTTGTTGCTTTACAATTCTTAGGTTCGAAGGAGCAGAATCCAGTCATTTCTTGAAACTAGACTTTACTGGATGGGGGCAAGCCCCATGACGAGCTATCCCTTACGGGATTCTCACGAATCTGGTGTTCGCGAGGACGAGTTCAAGCAGAATAAGGAGCGCCCCGACCAAAAGCCACGGGTAGAATTTTTCGGCATAGCGGGCGTAAGCAATCGTTTCGATTTCCGTCTTTTCGAGTTCATCGATTTCAGAGTAAATCTTTTCGAGTTCAGCCTTGTTTTCGGCTCGGTAGAAACGACCTCCCGTCTTTGAAGCAATCGCCTTGAGCACGTCTTCGTCGATGCCCTCTTCAGGTGTAATGTCGCGTTCGCCCCAGGAAATTTCACCCGTCCACGGGTTCTGCTGGAACGAAAGGATCTTGCCGGACTTTTTGCCGACACCGACTGTATAGACCTTCACACCCAGGGACTTCGCCACTTCGGCGGCACGCACCGGCGGAACGACACTAGCGTTATCACGACCATCGGTCAAGAGAATCACAACGCGGGACTTGGCATCGGACATCTTGAGCCTTGCGAGAGCGTTCATCAAACCGTCGCCAATAGCGGTCCTGTTATTCACAAGCGTATCACGAGCAAGGTCGTCGCTAGCCTTCAAGATTTCGAGCAGGGAACCGTAATCCATTGTAAGCGGGCACTGCGTAAACGAACGAGCGCCAAAAGCCGAAAGCCCTATTCGGTCGCTATGGCGTTTGCCAATGAATTCGGCAATCACGTCCTGCGCGTAACCAAGGCGGCTGTATTTCCAATATTCACCTTTTTTCAAGATGCGTTCGGCGTTCATCACACCAAGCTTTGCCTGTTCGGTACGGGTAAGCATGTCGAGCGTCCCCATAGACCCCGAGACGTCAAGCGCAAGCATGATATCGACACCATCCGTCGAAGTGTATTCGACTTCCATCGCGTTCTGCGGGCGTGCAAGCGCCACCACAAAGCAAATGAGGGCTGCCAAACGAAGCGCAGGGACGATATGCCTAAACTTCACACGACGGCTCGGCACAGCCTTCTTTGCAAGCGCTAGTGCCGGGAACTTGATTGTACTCTTGCGACGCTGCTGGCGGTAAACATAAAGCGCAATCAACAGCGGAACAAACAACAACAGCCAAAAGGCTTCGGGATTTTGAAAATGAAGGGCTCCAATATCCATTTCAGCTCCAAAATAACGAAAAACGGTAAATTACACGCAAGAATATACAATTTAGTGGCTGTAGAAACTTGTGTTTTGGAGATTTTTTAAATAATAAAAGGCGTGTGGTTACTGGTCATTAGTCAATGGTCAATAGCCATTGGTTAAACTACAGCACCAGCATGAGTCCGTCGACGCCGAGCACAGTGAGGCAAGAGACCGCAGCAACAGTCACGAGTCCACCACCGAAGAGCGAAGCGACCACTGCAGCAAGGAGCGCACAGGCGCCCGTCAAGCGGCTATCCGTCGCAAAGAAGATTGCTGGCACGGTCATAGCGCTGAGCACGGTATAGGGCACGTAAGCGAGGAACGAGCTCCAGAACACGCTCTTGAGCTTTTTACGGAGCAAAATGAACGGTACCGCACGCAAGAATAGCGTCACACCAGCCATCACGAGCAAGTAAATCAGGTAGGTCTGCATGTCGATATTCATTTGGCAACCTCGTCATCTGCATTGACGTTTTGCATCGGGAAGAGCCATGCCGCAATAAAGGACGCCACAAGTGCGCAAATGATAATTGCAAAACCGACTGACACGCCGCTCAGCGGCGGGAAGAACTTGAATGCGCAACTGAGCGCCACAGCAATCACGACCGCAAAAACCGTCGGGCCATGCACCTTCATCTGCGGTACAACAATCGCGACAAACATGCCATAAAGCGCAACACCAAGGGCATTAGTCACCATTGCCGGGAGAATTTCACCGCAAATCGCACCGACCAACGTTCCAAGCGACCAGCCAATGTAAGGGAGCGTCGAAAGCCCAAGGAAGTATATCGGCGTCACACGCTTCTGCGACATCGCCACCGCAAAAATCTCGTCCGTGATGCCCGTCGCGAGCAAAAGGCGCTTCACCGTACCAAAATCCGGCGAAACCTTCTGAGAAAGTGAAATTGCCATCAGCGAATAGCGAAGGTTGATAAAAAACGTTGCAAGCGCCATCTCAATAAACGTGCCGGCAGCATCCGCCATGATCTGGAGCCCAGCAAACTGACCAGCCGAGGTCAAGTTCGTCATGGATATAAGTGTCACAAGCGGCCACGAAAAGATCTTCGAGCCTGCGATACCAAAAGAGAACGAAACGGCAAAGTAACCAAGCCCAATCGGGGAACCGTCTTTTAAGCCCTTCAAATAACTCATGGGCGCAAAGATAGCATTTTTAAGAGACTTTGGGGCAATCTATGCAAATATTTAAATACATGCAATTTTAGTAGGAAGAAGCCCCAAGCATAAAAAAAGCCCGCAGCGTTAAGCCGCGGGTCCAACATTCTTGAACGTTCAACAACTAGTTTTCGCCGTTGCGCATTTCAGTCTGTTCACGGTCCATCGTGTGCTGCAAGTATTCCTTGAAGTCACGGTCGATGTTCACACCGTCGAAGTCGATGTCGTCGTTTTCCAACACGAACACGGCGCTCGGGTTATCGAGCCAGCCCACAATGTCCACGTCTTCCAACTTCATGGACTTGTCGCCAGCCTTCTGGGCAACGTATTCAACCTTGGACTTCGGAACCCAGCCCTGACCGCAGGCGCCCTTCACGAGGACTTCGGTATCACCTTCTTTCAACACGGTCATTTCGTCATTGAAGCTAGCCGTGCAAACAACGGAGCCACCATCTTTTTCTTTGGTGAGTTCCACATCGCCCAGCTTGGACTTAACCTTCTTGGCTGCAAAGGAAGAGGCAACCAACAAAGCGAAGGCGACAAACATAATTTTTTTCATCATTTTCATAGCGAATCCTCAAAACAAGGGAAATATTCAACAATGCAATACGAATATACCTTTTATTTTGCCAATCCGTTGCATTTTCTTTTAAATTTTTACGCAATGAAGAAGATTTTTTCAATTATCGCTATTATCCTCGTTCTAACCGCCGGTTTCGCGTATTTCCACGTAAATCAACGGTTGAGCGCCGTTTCACTCAACGAAAATACCGTCATTTTGGAGATTCCAAAGGGCAGTTCCCCAACAAAAGTTTTACAAATTTTACAAGAAAAAGGGGTCTGGACAGACGACCTGGCGTACACTTTGTGGTGCAAAATTAACAAACCGTCCCTCAAAGCAGGCTGGTACGAGGTCCCCGCCCACCAGACGCTCGATGAACTCGCCGAACTGTTCCAAAGTGGCAAAAGCGCCGTCCGCAAGGTGACCATCCCCGAAGGTAGAGCCTCCTGGGAGATCCCCGCCTACATCAAAAAGAGCTTCCCGAACCTCGACACCTCCCGTTGGAATAAACTAGTCCAGGACCCGAAGTTCGCCCACTCGCTCGGCATCGAAGGGAACTCGCTTGAAGGCTACCTCTTGCCGGACACCTACCCGTTTGCCATCAACTCCGACGAAGAGTCCATACTGCGACAGATGGTCGCCGCCAACTTCAAAGTCCGCGACGAAATGAAACAGCGTAAAGGCTCCAAGTGGGAAACGCTTGGCAACTGGCACCGCGTGTTGACGCTCGCCAGCGTGGTCGAAGAAGAAACGGGCATCCCGGATGAACGTCCGCTCATCGCTGGAGTTTTCCATAACAGGCTCCGCATCGGCATGCCTCTCGGAGCAGACCCGACCGTGCGGTTCATCTTCAAAAACTTGACCGGACCTATCTACAAGAGCCAGTTGAATAGCGACAGCCCCTACAACACCCGCAAATTCCCGGGACTCATGCCGGGACCGATTTCCAATCCGGGACGCAAGGCAATCGAAGCAACGCTCTTCCCCGATAAGACCGAAGCAATTTACTTTGTTGCAAAAGACGACGGTTCGCACACGCATTTCTTTAGCACGAACCTCGCCGACCACAACAAGTATAAAGATGTCGCCGCTAAGAACCGCGGCGAGAAAAAATAATTAGACGAGAGAATAAAGAAATCATAAATCATCCCTCTCTAGTCTCTCGTCTGCAGTCCGCTTTAGCGGACGTTCTTTCGTCTAAAAAAGATTGTAATCACCGATTCGTATAAAGTATCGGTATTCTTTAAAGCGTTTGACATCGCTAAAATTGTCCGTATCCACAATACGGTTTAACCCAGCATAAACCGTAAATGAACGATACTTATAGCGGAGCGCCGGTTCAAAAACAAACTTATTAGAATTCAGCTTTGCAGTCGCCTTGTCTTCGAAATCATGGATATAGGCGAACGAAAGCCAAGCTCCAAAACCGTAACGGTGAACGCCACCATTTAGACGAAGCATCGCATAGCCATGCGTTGCAAGCTCAGGGTCCTGCCAATCCTCGGACCACGGCGTTGCCGCCACATGCAGGCGATAACGGTCGTCCATAGCCGTATTATCAAAGTTCTTCGGGAACTTAAAATGTCCATCGCGGTAAGCATCAAAGCCCATCGCCGCACCAACCGTTACAGAAGTATTCGATGTTGGAGAATAGGAATACCGACCGTCAAAAGAATAAGTACCGTAAAT